>NZ_CP044310.1:5797548-6122572 GCF_009664365.1 Paenibacillus xylanilyticus | reverse complement strand
TGAGCAGAATGCGAATGAAATCTGGAGCTCCATTCTTGCGGTTATGGCTTCTTGCTTGGCAGAGAGCGGCATTAAGCCTGCTCAGATTGCCGGAATCGGGATTACGAACCAGCGCGAGACGGTTGTGGTGTGGGATAAGGAAACAGGTCGCCCTATCTATAATGCGGTAGTCTGGCAGTCGAGACAAACTGCTGATATCTGTGATGAGCTGAAGACGAAGGGCTTGGCTAACCTTTTTCGTGAGAAAACGGGACTGCTTATTGATCCCTATTTTTCCGGTACGAAAGTCAAGTGGGTTCTGGACCATGTGCCAGGAGCGCGTGAACGCGCGGAGCAGGGAGAACTGCTATTTGGCACAATCGACAGCTGGCTGATCTGGAAGCTCAGCGGAGGTACCCATGTAACGGACGTATCCAATGCTTCCCGTACATTGATGTACAACATCTATGATCTGCAATGGGATGATGAACTGCTCCATATTCTCGATATTCCAAAAGCAATGCTGCCGGAAGTGCGAGGCTCCTCTGAAGTGTATGCGCACACGATGGATTATCATTTCTTCGGCCACCGGGTTCCCATTGCTGGCGCAGCGGGGGATCAGCAGGCAGCTCTATTTGGTCAGGGATGTTATCACAAGGGCAGTATGAAAAACACATATGGTACCGGGTGCTTCATGCTCATGAATACCGGGAAAGATCCGGTAAAGTCGGACCATGGATTGATCACAACGATCGCATGGGGTGTTGATGGCAAGGTAGAGTATGCACTTGAAGGCAGCATTTTTGTGGCGGGTTCTGCCATTCAGTGGCTTCGTGACGGATTAAGGATGCTGCGTTCCTCCAAGGATAGTGAGGATTATGCTGCACGGGTACCCTCGACAGATGGTGTGTATATGGTACCGGCCTTCGTCGGGCTAGGTAGTCCATATTGGGACAGCGAGGTCAAGGGCGCCGTATTCGGTCTGACACGCGGCACCACGAAGGAACATTTTATTCGAGCGACGCTTGAAGCGCTAGCGTATCAGACCAAAGATGTCCTGGCGGCCATGGAATCCGATTCGGGGATTGCTGTCGATTCGTTACGCGTCGATGGCGGTGCAGCGGCCAATGACTTTCTGATGCAATTCCAGAGCGACATTCTGGGCATTCCGGTTGAGCGTCCAACGGTGAACGAGACAACGGCTCTGGGGGCAGCTTATTTGGCAGGTCTTGCTGTCGGATACTGGGAAAGTGCGGATGAGCTGAAGAATCATGAGAACACGGAGCGCGTATTCAATTCGCTGATGGAAGAGGATACCAGAAATGATCTGTACGCCGGTTGGCAGCGAGCAGTGAAGGCTGCCATGTCCTTCAAATAAGTAGGAATATGAATATATAGCTATTTGTACTTTTTCATTAAACAAATTCAATAGATGATAATTACTGGTGGAAAATGATGCATAACTTACAGGGGATATTTTCCTGGAGAACGAAATGCATATATCCATGATTAGGAAAATAAAGAGGTTAGTGGATCAGTTTGAAATTACGTCCTTGGACAGAACGATTTTTTGAAATTTTTTTGAATAATGTGTCATTTCAGGCCTTCACGCCGCTCAAAATGTGTGATAGGATTAAGGCACAAGTTAAAAAATGATGTCTGGAGATCGGGAGAGACCACGTACCGCTCAGCAATTGCTGCAGCGAATGACGTGGTCTTTTTTTGTTCATTTTTGAAGATGGGTTAGCAAAAATAAAGGAAATGAATGGGAGGCATACCGATGACTTCATCTTTCTCGGCAGCGATGCGCGGCGAGTATCTTCAATCCATGGCGAATGCACATTTTGACATATTGGTTATAGGCGGAGGGATCACGGGGGCAGGCATTGCCCTTGATGCCGTGTCCCGCGGACTGAAGACCGCGCTGGTTGAAATGCAGGATTTTGCAGCGGGCACGTCCAGCCGTTCAACCAAACTGGTCCACGGAGGGTTACGATATCTGAAGCAGTTTGAAGTGAAAATGGTAGCGGAGGTAGGACGCGAACGGGCAATTGTCTATGAAAATGGACCTCATGTGACGACACCGGAGCCGATGCTCCTGCCCATCTATACGGGAGGTACGTTTGGGCGCTTCAGCACCTCGATTGGTTTGATGGTGTATGACCGGCTCGCGGGTGTGAAGCGCAGCGAGCGCCGTACGATGCTGAACGCTGGAGCTGTCTCGGACAGCGAACCTTTGCTGCGCCGAGAGGGACTGTTGGGTGGCGGGTTATATGTGGAATACCGGACGGATGACGCACGGCTTACCATCGAAGTGATGAAAGAAGCGGTAAAGCGTGGAGCACAAGCTGTGAATTATGTAAAGGCAGGCGGATTTGTGAAGGAAAATGGAAAGATCATTGGCATCCAGGCTACGGACCAGATCACAGGCCAGCGTGTTCAATTAAGGGCAAGCAAGGTCATCAATGCTTCGGGTCCATGGGTGGATGAACTCCGCGAGGTAGATGGTTCACGTCAGGGCAAGACGCTGCAAATGACCAAAGGCATTCATCTGGTGTTCGACGGATCAAGGTTTCCTCTACGGCAAGCAGTATATTTTGATACCCCCGATGGGCGAATGGTTTTCGCAGTTCCACGCGATGGCAAAACATACGTGGGTACTACGGATACTGTTTTCCGAGATGACCCGGCGCAGCCTCTGATCTCTGAAGCAGATCGGGATTATCTAATCGATGCGGTAAATGGCATGTTTCCAGATATTCAGATTTGTGCCGAAGATGTGGAATCGGGCTGGGCTGGCATACGTCCATTAATCCATGAGGAGGGCAAGAGTCCTTCCGAAATCTCACGCAAGGATGAAGTGTGGGTCTCCCCTTCCGGACTGATCACCATTGCGGGAGGCAAGCTGACCGGGTATCGCAAAATGGCTGAAATGGTCGTTGATCTGGCAGCTCGGGAGCTGAAGCAGGAAACAGGGAAATCGATGGGGCCATGCATAACGAAGAAGTTGCCGATTTCCGGTGGGCACGTTGGTGGCTCAGCAGGATATTCCGTCTATGTAGAGCGCAAGATTAAGGATGGGGTAGCGCTCGGACTCCATCGGCAAGCTGCAGAGCGGCTGGCTCGTACCTATGGATCCAATGTGGATGCCCTGTATGACCGGCTGCCTGATCCACGGGCCAAGGCCGAACGGCATGGCATGCCGCAGGAACTGCTGCTCATGCTGAATTATGCAATTGAGGAAGAAATGGCCGTAACCCCGGCAGACTTCCTGGTGCGACGAACAGGCGATTTATTTTTCCGAATTGACGAGGTGCGTCAGTATAAGTCGGCAGTTATCCAATACATGAATGATCGGCTGTACTGGACGGATGAGCAGAGAACAGGGTATGAACAAGAGCTGGACCGGCTGATATTGGGGGCATCTGGCAAAATATAATGCAGGATTTTGTATGATGGGGTCGAATGGAACATGTAAGCGCGTAACAAAGAGAGGGGATTACATCCATGACGTTACAGATCGGCATCATTGGAACAGGTTGGTTCAGCAAAGTCCATGCAGATATTTTGGCACGAATGGAAGGCGTCCGTGTGGCAAGTGTGCTCGGGACCACCTTGGAGAAAGCTGAGGCGATGGCTTCCGTGTATGACGCAGCCGGCTACAGCGAGCTTGAACATATGCTGGATGGGGAGAAGCTGGATGCAGTTTACATCTGCGTTCCGCCAATGTCACATGGTTCAATTGAATCGGAACTGATTCGTCGGGGCATCCCTTTCCTTGTAGAGAAACCACTAAGTACAGGAATGGATATTCCGCGCAAGATTTTAGATCAGGTGAAGGATACAGGTTTGCTTACTTCGGTAGGTTATCACTTCCGCTATCAGGAAGCTGCGCAGGTGCTTCGGGGGGCAATGCAGGATCAGACGATCGGCATGGCACTTGGACGCTGGATGGGCGGTATGCCAGGCGTAGCCTGGTGGCGCCGTCAGGAAGGATCCGGAGGACAGTTTGTCGAGCAGACAACACATATTGTCGATTTGCTCCGGTACTGTGCAGGAGAAGTTACTGAGGTATATGCTGCAGCAGCCCAGCGTGTGATGCATGAGAAGCACGATCATGTTACCGTAGCAGATGTAGCGAATGTTACGCTTAAGCTGGAGAGCGGTGCCATTGCGAGCATTGCCAATACATGCCTGCTGCCGGATGGAGAAGGCGGTGCCGGACTTCAGTTCTACACGGAAGCCGGAGTATGGGACTGGACACCGGATCGTCTGCTGCTGCCGAGTGCTGCTGCTCACGCGATGGCAGGTCAGGAGATTCCGGCAGGACATAATCCGTATGAGCGGGAGAACGAGGCGTTCATTCATGCTCTTCGGACGGGTGACCGTACGCGGATTCTGTCTGATTACGCGGATGCCTGCCGTACACAGGAGATTACAACAGCAGCGCTGGCATCGGCCGATTCCGGTCTGCCGGTGCAGCTGAAGCCTACTAAGAATCTCTCGCATTAATCCTTCTAATCATCTAATGGCAGTTCAAGAAAAAAGCCTGAATGGGAAGCTGATATGGAGAAGATCAGCACCATTCAGGCTTTTGGTGTTTTAGATTAGAGCGATCTGCACTGCTATCGTTTCAGCCAGTCGGAGGACCAGCCATAAATTTGGTTGATCACCGGCTCAATAGCCTTGCCTTTGGGAGTCAGCTCGTATTCAACCCGTGGCGGAATTTCAGGATACATATGACGGGTTACGATGCCTTCCATCTCCATTTCCTTCAAACGCTCGGATAACAAACGGCCGCTAATGGCCATTTCCGCTTCCAGCTCTGTGAAGCGCTTAGGTCCGGAGAGCAGCTGATACATGATCAGCAGAACCCACTTCTTACCAATGATGTCCATAGCTTGTGTGATCAAACAGGGACTTGGTGATTTTGCTTTTCTCAGCTTCAACGTGTTCACCTCAATTCGCATAACAATGTTGGAATAGTCTAATTGTCTTGTATATAAAAAAGTGCCTGGCTTACCGCCACTCTGACGAAAAATAAGAAGCATTCATTCCTATAGGTTACGGCAAAAATCCATGCAACAACCCTTTTGTATGTATTATACACTATTTATCAAAAAATTACTTGAATAAATAATCTTATTATTATATACTCACTTCATAAAAGTAAGCCAGTATCCAATAATACCTAATAGATAGATTTAGACCACATTAATTGTTAACATGTTGGCTTGAAAACCGAGTCGTCGCAAGACGGCTTTGACATAGATTTAGCATCTTGCAGATTTGAATTGAATTTGGCATGTGCAGCAGGCAAGATGCTCCCGCTTTTCTTTTCATCTAACCTTTAGAT
This sequence comes from Paenibacillus xylanilyticus, assembly GCF_009664365.1. Taxonomy (NCBI): domain Bacteria; kingdom Bacillati; phylum Bacillota; class Bacilli; order Caryophanales; family Paenibacillaceae; genus Paenibacillus; species Paenibacillus xylanilyticus. The sequence goes on along the minus strand of NZ_CP044310.1, from coordinate 6,117,237 downwards.
CAGTTACAGGAGGAACATACATAATGAGAATTATTGGATATATTTTTCTGGTCGTGCTTGCAGGTGTATTTGTAATGACGGGGCTTAACAAGGTAATGGGTGCTGAGATGATGGTGCAGACGTTCGAGAGCTTCTCGTATCCCAAGTGGACGATGTATTTGCTCGGTGCGGTAGAATTGCTTAGTGCAGTGGGCTTATTGATCCCTCGTACCCGCATGGTAGCAGCAGGTGTCCTGACATTTATTCTGATTGGTGCAATCGGAAGTCATCTGATCTACGGACAATACGGGGCTATTGCTCTTCCGGCAATCCTGCTTGTTGCCAATATTGTTGTTCTGGCGATCGGTATGCGCAAGCTGGAGGAAGAGGAGGTTCTGGAAGTCATTCAAGCATGACCTAATTAGAGCAATATATAGATTGAATAATTCAAAGAGGGCGGCTGCCAAAACAGCTGCCCTCTTTTACGATACCATTATTTAATTCATTTTTCTTTAGAGGATAAAAAAAGAAGAACCCACACATACACAGGGTTCTCTTGCAGTAGGACTTCCTTATCGGGAAGATCTCCTGATTATAAATAATAAAATGAAATCGTATTATAGCAATTTCTTTAATTGGGAGACGCGTCCTTGGCTAATACCAAGCTTTTCCGCAATCTGCTGCTGAGCCAAATCAGGATTCTGTTCAACAATTTCTTTCATCTGTTGCAGCATGCGAGCCGTCTTGGGCCGCAGGTCAGGATACTCAGTGCTGGCAGGTACAGTTCCCTCATCCCATGTGGGGGACGAGACTTTGGCGGATTCGGAAGCAGGACGCTCCACGGCTGCAGGAGCCTGTTTGTTCTGAGGAACGAACCATTCGGGAGTGTCATCCGGGTGTTTTAATTGAACAGCACACGTCCGGCAGATGAATTGCTCTTTGAAATACATTTCCGTATCCATATCACCGCAAAACACACACAACGTTGATTTGTACTTTCTCAAAATCAACTCTTTCCCTTCAATGAAAAACTCAAGCGGATCGCCGATATGGATTTCCATCGTATCCCGCATTTCCTTGGGAAGGACAATTCGTCCAAGGCGGTCCAGAGATCTCTTCATTCCGGTTCTTTTCATCGCATCTCCCCCGCAATATTCGCTTATAAAACATGTCCTTATTGTAAGGAAGAAAGGGCTTTAATACAACAATAATATTTCAAATAATAGGGACAATTCTATCTATTATGGGAAAATAAGTTTAGAAAGAATAGGTGCCACCGCCAGAGTGAACAATGCAGCGAGTACCATGGAGATACTGGAGATGGTTCCTGTGAGGGAACTGAGCTCAAAAGCTTTGGAAGTCCCTGTACCGTGGGCACCTGTTCCGAGCAGGGTTCCGCGGGCAATCTCTCCATCAATGCGGAGCATTTTAACGATAGAAGGACCCATAATCGCACCAAGCAAACCGGTCATGATGACAAAAACCGCAGTAACAGCGGGGATCCCCCCAATAGTAGCCGAGACATTCATGGCAATCGGGGTTGTAATGGAACGCGGAATCAGGCTGTGAATCAGCCCGGAGTCCAGCTGAAGCCACTTGGCGAGCAGGGCAGACGAGAGTACGGCAACTACCGATCCGGTCATAACACTGAAGACAATCTCGGATATATGCTTTTTGAGCACATGGAAAAAGGTATAGAGCGGTACAGCAAAGGCTACCGTAGCCGGCTGCAGCAGAAGACTAAGCCATTTGCCGCCGCTGCTGTAATCTGTATAATCTGTTCCGGTCGCAAGCAGCACCCCAACGACAAGCAGGGGCGTGATCAGCAGTGGAGACAGATAAACCTTGGGCAATTGGCGATACATGCGTTTGGCAATCAAGTAAATACCGACAGTTAACAACAAGCAGAGAAATCCAATCATCCGGTGTGACGCTCCTTTCGTTTGGCAATTCGTGTGGCAACCAGCCCGGTGCAGACCATAACCAGAAATGTACTCAGCAGGACGATGAACAGAATCTGCAGTCCGTCATGTTCAAGCATGGGCATGTAGTTCATGATGCCAACGGCTGAAGGGATGAAGAAAAGCAGCAGTTCTCCGAGCAGCCATGCGGCTCCGACTTCAATCCAGCGCAGCTTCACGACCCGAGTCTGTAGCAAAATAAACAGTACAACCATGCCGAGTATCGAACCCGGTATAGGCAAATGGAGAGCACGGGCCAACTGGTCCATGAGCAGTGAAAAGACCATGAGGAGAGCAACCTGCAATATCCCAAGTCCCCATTTTTTCACTTCAATTCCTCCTTATATCATCAACGTGATTGATTTATTTTTTATGAAAATGAATGGAAACACACTTTCTTGTTACAAATTTTACATCGCATTCTTTCATGAGTAAAATGCATATTAAGAATGTTTTCTATTCCATTTATCTATGAGAGGCTGGAATCAACGATGGATATCCGCCATTTGCAATATTTTCTGGAGGTCGCCAGGCAGCAGAGCTTTACCAAGGCAGCCGAGGTGTTATATATCACCCAGCCAACCATCAGCAAAACCGTGAAAAGTCTGGAGGATGAGCTGGGGGTTACGCTGCTGGATCGGTACGGCAAGAGAGTCGAATTGACCGATGCAGGGCATGTTTTCTTCCGGCAGGCACTGGAAATTGAAAAATCGTTTCGCAGCTTGTCCTCCGAACTCGACGATCTGATGAATCTGAAGAAAGGACATCTGCGCATCGGATTGCCACCCATGGTGGGCTCAAGCTTTTTCCCCATGATCATTGGTGAATTTCATAAGGCCTATCCGCAAGTGAGCATTCAACTGTTTGAGGATGGTGCCAAAAAGGTAGAGGCCGATGTCATCAGTGGTGCACTGGATATTGGTGTCGCTGTGCTGCCGACGGTGGATGAGCTGCTCGATCATTTTGTGTTCGTGGAAGAAAAGCTGAATCTGCTTGTTCACCCTTCGCATCCGCTGGCGGGCAAAGAATCGGTTGCCCTGCGTGAACTGGAGCATGATGCCTTTGTGCTGTTCAGGGAGGATTTTGCCCTGCATGATCGGATCATTGCTGCCTGTCAGCATGTAGGATTCCAGCCGAGGGTGGTCTATGAGAGCTCCCAGTGGGATTTGCTCAGTGCAATGGTTGCGGCCAATCTGGGGGTGGCATTACTTCCCGAGACCATCTGCCGTGAAGTGGATCATATGCGTGTACGCATTATGCCGGTTGTGGAACCCGTGATCCCCTGGCAGCTCGGCATGATCTGGCGTAAGGACCGATATCTGTCTTTTGCCACAAGGGAATGGATCGGTTTCACCAAGGCGATGTTGAGCGAAGAAAGGAAATAGAAATTACTTCATTTCGTTGTTACAATGAGAGCAGAATAATGATGGAGGTGGAGAAACATGAAATTGCGGGTATCCGCGGTACAGTACCGATTGCAAACCATCAGCTCCTTTGAGCAGTTTGCTGCTCAAGCCGAGCATTATATACGGACAGCCGACGAATTCGGAACTGAATTTGTGCTGTTCCCTGAATTTTTTACAACTCAGCTCATGTCCATTGGTGACGGTAAGGGCAACGCGCTGACCATTGAGGACTTGCCCGATTTTACAGAGCAGTATGAACAGCTGTTCACATCCCTGGCAGCGAAGTACAACATGCATCTGATCGGGGGAACCCATGTCATCCGGCGTGAAGGGAAATTGTATAATACCGCCCACATGTTCTATCCGGATGGCCGTATTGCACGCCAGGCCAAGATCCATATTACACCGACCGAAGTACAGGAATGGAATATGGCACCGGGGGATGGCCTTGAAGTATTCGACACGGATAAAGGCAGAATTGCAATGCTGACCTGTTACGATATTGAGTTCCCGGAAATTGTGCGTATGGCAAAAGCCAAAGGAGCTGACGTCATCTTCTGTCCTTCCTGCACGGATGACCGGCACGGATTCTACCGGGTGCGCTATACAAGTCATGCGCGCGCAGTGGAGAATCAGGTTTATGTTGTACTGACCGGAACAGTAGGCAATCTGCCGACAGTGGACTTCATGCGTGCCAACTACGGACAGGCTGCCATCATTACGCCGAATGATGTCCCGTTCCCGCCGCGCGGCATTCTGGCCGAAGGTGAGATTAACGATGATATGATCGTAACAGCAGATCTGGATCTGGATTTGCTCTACGAAGTACGTGAGCGCGGATCTGTAACGACCTGGCGTGACCGCCGCACCGATCTATATACAGACTGGGCGTAGTCTGAGGCTCGAACTGCCCGTATTGTCTGTTGGGAGGAGGAGATTATCAGCATGTATCAAAAAGAGATGTTGATTACCGGTCCGGATAAGCACGGTAAGCCAGTAAAAGCTATCGTTCGTACGTATCAGCACGCTGACTTCGATGAACTGATTCGCATCCAGGCCGAGAGCTTTCCTCCGCCTTATCCGGAAGAGCTGCTCTGGAACCATCAGCAGCTTGCCAGTCACGTAGCCAACTACCCGGATGGGGCCATCTGCATTGAGGTAGATGGTGAGCTGGCGGGATCGATGACCTCGCTGCGCATGCAATGGGACCCTTCACATCCGGCAAGCCACACGTGGGCTGAAGTGACCGATGATGGGTATATTCGCAATCATCAGCCGGATGGCAACACGCTCTACATCGTTGATCTGTGTGTACGTCCGAAATTTCGCAAGTGGGGACTGGCACAGCTCATGATGCAGGCCATGTATCATCTGGTCATTGCACAGGGGCTCGACCGACTGCTCGGTGCCGGGAGAATGCCGGGGTACCATCTGGTGGCTGATGAAATGACGGCTGAATCGTATCTGGAGCAGGTGGTATCCGGCGAGAAACGCGATCCGGTGATCTCATTCCTGCTGCGCTGCGGACGTATGCCAGTGGGTGTGGCGACGGATTATCTGGATGATGAGGAGTCCTGCAACTATGCAGCCCTTATGGAATGGCGCAATCCGTTCAAGACATAATGCACATTTAACATTGGAGGTAGATGAATCCATGGAATTTACACGAATTACTTCAATTAATGATCCTTTGTTTGCCCAAATGCACAAGCTGATGCAGGAAATTTTCCCGCCTGAGGAAGTGCTGGACTTCCCGCTGTGGCAGGAACCGCTGGAAGACCCAGGCATTCGCGTATTTGTGGCTGTGCATGAAGGGAATGTTGTGGGAGCGACAGAATACCGCTACTACGAAGACTGGAATGTGGCCATGACGGATTTTACGATCATCGGCCGCGAAGGTCTGGGCATCGGCAGTTTCCTTGCCAACCATCGGAAGCTTGACCTGCAGCAGCTTGCCGCGGCAAACGGCAAGGAACTGTTCGGCATGTTCGCCGAGATTTATAACCCGTATCTTAGCCAGGATCATGAATTTGGCGGCATTAAGCCCATGGATCCGTATGTACGCCGCGAAGTGCTGTCCCATCTGGGATATCAACGACTGGATTTCCCATATGTTCATCCTTCCTGGCAAGGGGACGGAGAAGCGGTGGGTGGACTTGACCTCTGCTTCATGCCGGGCAATGAGGAGCAAGGGGAGCTGCCAGCCAGCCTGGTGGCTGATTTCCTGAATCGCTATTATGCTGTCCTGCCGAATAAACCGCAGGAATGGCTTGCGATGGTGGATCAGCTGAAAGCTCGCACTTCGGTGCCGCTGCTGCCTTTGTAATTACGAATGAAATATACAGCATGACACAGCCTGCGAACGGCTGGAAATGCATAAAGCCCATGAAGCAGGATTCCATTCCTGTTTCATGGGCTCTTTTGATAGATTGAATGATTGCTTCGGAGGCTACTTCTCTGTATTCCGGTCAGGCAGCTGTATTAAATAACTGTTGGACAAATGCATAAGATCCAAAGCACGCTCATACTCGTCCTTGGTAATGTACCCTGAGGAGGACACGGTGTCGCCATCCGTTGTGGCAGTTGCCGGAACAGCTGCCTCTTCCGATGACTCCTTATTCGGTCCCGGATGGTTCTCCACCTGACTGGTATCCTGCCTTCCGGCATTAGCTAGCGAGTAATGGGTTCCGTCACCATAACCGGTCTCCGGAATGAATAATGAGGCATCATTAAGCACAGAACCGGTAGGCAGATAATAGCGTTCCGGCAGCAGATTGCCTGACTCCCGCAGCAGATCCTGCCCGAAGTGCAGTTGATCCTGGAGAGATGCGCCTGTGAGTCCGGCTATCGTTGGCAGAATGTCCACTTGTCCACCGATCTGATCCAGCTGCTCTGCAGGCGTGACCCCGGGAGCCGTCATGATGAGCGGAATATTAATCATGTCCGCAGATGTATACTCCCGGCCATAGATTTCTTTCATTAACTCTTTGTCGTCCTTGTCCAGCGAATAGATGGGCAGGCCAAGGTGGTCTCCGTATACCACCAGCAGGCTGTTTTCCCATAGTCCGCGTTGTTTCAAACCATCGATGAATTGTCCCACCGCCTGATCAGCATAATGCTGGGATACCAGATAATCGCCAGGCAGGGTGTCCGCGTACCGCTTCGGCAGCGTCAGGCTAACCTTTCTCTCTGGTAAATGGTACGGGTGATGCGCAGACATGGAGATGATCTGTGCATAAAATGGCGAGCCTTCTGCCTGCATTTCTTCCAATTTATTAAGCGTTTTAGAATACAGCACCTCATCCGATGCCGAGAAAGCAATGGAGTCCGCTGTGCCAAAATAATCGATATCATAATATTGGTCAAAACCAAGCGCCTGGTAGAGCTGATCCCGATTCCAGAAACGAACATCGTTTGAATGGAATGTAGCCGTCTGATACCCGATTGACGACAATAATTTGGGGAGACTTGGCAGGGCTTTATCGGCATAGACCGTCGATGCCGCTCCGTTTGGCGGTGTATAGAATGATGTGTTTACAACAAACTCGGCATCGGATGTATTCCCCTGACCTACCTGCTGATAGAAGTTCGGGAAATACAGGCTTTCCTGTGCAAGCTGGTTGAGATGTGGTGTGACTTCCTGGCCATCCACCTTCAGACCAATCAGGAAATTCTGGAATGATTCCAGCTGGAGGACAATCACGTTCCGGCCTTTAGCTGCCCCGGAATCCACGATAGACTCCAGCGCTGTCGTTTGTTTGATCTGATCAATGCGATCCTGATCAATCTCATCAAGCGGAAAGGGCTTTTCAGGCCGATCCGCCAGAATGGTATAAGCCTCGTAACCGAGAATTCCCATTTGTTCCGCTTGGGTAATTTCGCTCATGCTTGCCCGGTTCGGATATATGTTCAGCATGCAGATTACCAAGGAAATGATCAGAATAAAAGAGGCGACTCTGCGTGTGCTTCTGTGGTCCAGAGGTATCTTTCCCGGACGTTCGGTAACACCGAGCTTGATCCGGCGCCGGATCAGGATGCCGCCAATAATCAGAATATCCGCAAAAATAAACAAGTAATACGGGTCCAGCAGGGAGAACATGCTGCTCTTCACCGACGTCACCTGATTCACCTGCGCGAGCGCATGATAATTGACGATGACCCCATAATATTTGTAATACATAATGGCAGCGAAAAAAATGCCTGACAGCACCAGGTTCAGTGCAAGATAGGCCCACATCCGTCTTTTGGCGGCGAACCACTCAATCAGACAAAAGCAGATCCAGATCAACGGCAGCTCCGTAAGCAATGGCTTCCAGACGGGGATATCATCGAAAATGACCATCCAGGCCAGGGAGCTTTTAATAATCATAATCATGGTAAACAATATAAACGGTCCGCTTAGAAACCGGGTGAGTGAACTGCGTGACAACATAACCGCCTTCCCTTCCGAAGTTTCATTTAACAAGTATTATGATACCTCATGGTATGTCGTGTCAAAAGTATGAAATAGAAAAAGCCCCTCCCATTCGGGGAGAGGCCTTGTGAACTGCTGCATAAGTACAACTGGTGGGGCACTTGAGTCTGCCAGACTGCCCATTATTCTATTGTATATGTCGTGACATAAGAGGCTCTTGGAAACATGGCTGGTTTCTGTGCGGTCAGCCCTTCACTTGTACTGCGATTGCGGTGGGCATGATTATAGGCCTGAGACTGCTGCCAGCTTTTGAAGTGATCCTCTGACTCCCACAGGGTAAGTACAACATACGTATCATCTTTCAGGGGACGGAGCACCCGGATACCGACAAAACCTGGCTCGTCCTCCACTTTGCGTGCACGGTTTTTGAACCGATCCTCGAAGTCACCGCGGCCGTCTTCCGTCACCGGGATATTATTCAAAACCGCAAAGCTGCCGCCTGTCCAGGAGCCTGCGGCATCAAATGCCTCATATGCGGCTACGCTATCATCCGGCTCAATATGAAGCAGACGTTCAGACGTTTCGATGGCAAGACGAACCTGCTCCTCGCTCCGCAGGGTCAGATGTGGATACGCGGCGAGTACGTCCGGAATCGGGGAAGGAACCAAATAAATATACATGGAATCTGCCTCCTTAAATGTACGTTCCCCTTCAACATAGCATATGGGGAGGGACGAGTCCAATCTGCAGAATGGCTGGTTTGGCCAGGTCTTTTCATGATAAAGTAGAAGGACTAAAACAGAACGGGTGATCGTATGACAAATACCATTCGAATATCAGTCAGGCCTTTGGTTGAATACGTATATCGCAGCGGCAGTATTCGTCCCGGATTCCGCTCCAATGCATCCATGCAGGAAGGAACCCGAATTCACCAGAGAGTGCAGAAGGATTATACGGAAGATGATCTGAAAGAAGTTGTGCTTGAAGCTGAAATCCGGCATGGAGACCTGGTCTATGTCGTTGAAGGGCGATGTGATGGTCTGATTCGTCTGGAGGGTCAGCTGACTGTGGATGAGATCAAATCAACAGCCGGCAACCTGGATGATCTGGGCGACGGACTTCCGGTCCACTGGGCGCAGGCCATCATGTATGCATATATGTATGCCGTTCAGCATGATGAGCCAAGAATGCAGGTACAGCTTACCTATGTGCAGACCGTGAATAGTCAGGAGAGAAGATATCGGCGCATGCTCGAACGTGAGGAGCTTGAGCAATTTGCTGCTGAGGTCATTGCCGGATATGCTCCTTATGCCGAGATGATTGCTGCATATGAAGAGAAGCGCGATGTCACTGTTAAAGAACTGCCGTTTCCATTCCGCAAGTATCGGGAAGGGCAGCGCAAGCTGGCAGGCGCAGTATATCAGACTATCCGTGAAGGCAAGGGACTGATGGCCAAGGCACCAACCGGAATTGGGAAAACAATGTCCGTCTTATTTCCCGCAGTGAAGGCTATTGGTGAAGGCGAAGCCAGTCGATTGTTCTACCTGACGGCAAGAACGACGACTCGTGTTGCCGCAGAAGAGGCTTTTGCCAGAATGCAGGCGGAAGGACTGAACATGCATGTGATCAGCCTGACTGCCAAGGACAAGATCTGCTTCAAGGATGAGGAAGCTTGTGATACCGGACAGTGCGGCATGTGCGAAGGGTATTATGATCGCATTAATGGGGCAGTGCTGGATATGCTAGAGCATGAAACATTGATGACACGCCCAGTCATTGAACAGTACGCGCGCAAGCACCGGGTGTGTCCGTTCGAATTTTCACTGGATGCGGCATATGCGGCCGATGCAGTCATCTGTGACTATAACTATATTTTCGACCCGCGTATTTCCCTCAAACGCATGCTGGAGGAGCAGAAACGCAAGACGGTGCTGCTGGTCGATGAGGCGCATAATCTGGTGGATCGCGGCCGCATGATGTTCTCCGCTGAGCTGGAGAAGGCTGTTTTTCTGGATGTCAAAAGGGAGTTTAAGACGCTGGGCAGCAGTGTCACTGCCGCGAAGGCTATTACAGACCATGCAGGAGCCATCGATAAGTACCTGATCACCCTGCGCAAAAACGGAGGAGAAGAGGGCAAGCTGCTGCAGCAGGAGGCTCCGGAGGAACTGATTGAATTGCTTGAGCCCTTTGTCATGGTTGCAGAGCAGAATCTTGTGGAAGGCGGTTCGGGAAATGCCGAGACGGATCAACTGCTGCTGGATGCCTACTTCACAGCTCAGAACTTCCTGCGTATCGCCAAGCTGTATGATGAACGATTCGTCACGTATGCCGAATGTGTGCGAAGCGAAGTGAGAGTGAAGCTGTTCTGTCTTGATCCATCCGTGCTGCTCCGTCAGACAGCGAAAGGGTTCCGTTCCATCATTCATTTCTCGGCAACCTTGTCACCACTGGGTTATTACCGGGACATGCTTGGTGCGGAGGAAGAGGACTACACGTTGCGTATCCCTTCACCCTTTCAGCGGGAACAATTGGATGTAAGGCTGCTTCCCTTGTCCATTCGCTACAAGGACCGGCAGCGTTCCAGGCAGCCGATTGCGAGCATGCTCCATCAGCTCGTATCCGAGTGGCCGCGGAGCAACCTGCTTGTCTTTTTCCCATCGTATCCGTATATGCGTGAAGTCTACGAGACCTACATGCAGCTTCCTAGTGAGGCCGATACGGTCATGCAGGAACAGGGCATGAATGAGCTGGAAAGGGAGGCATTCCTGAATGCATTCCAGCCGCATCCGGAACGAACCAGGCTCGTATTTGCCGTGATGGGCGGCGTATTTTCAGAAGGGGTGGATCTGCCGGGAGATCGTCTCAATGGGGTCGTTGTGGTCGGTGCAGGGCTTCCCCAGATTGGACTCGAAAACAACGTGCTTCGTGACTATTTTGACCGCTCAGGACGCAATGGCTTCAATTATGCTTATGTTTTTCCGGGGATGAACAAGGTGCTGCAGGCAGGCGGCAGGCTGATTCGGACGGAAGAGGATACGGGCGTACTCGTGTTGGTGGATGATCGGTTCACCCAGGAGCCGTATCGTTCCCTTCTGCCCGAGGAGTGGCTGGACTACAAGCGCATCTCCCCTTCAACCGGAAACTTCTCTGCGGGTGATTGAAGCATAGGCCAAAAAGGGTATTACTTGGATAGCAAACGAACGAACAAGGGCGAATACATATCCGTTCCAACGTCCGCTTCGAAAGCAATCAAGGAGGTCGGTTTTTGATGAAAAGAAATCATACGATGATGCAGTTTTTTGAATGGCATTTGGCTGCAGACGGTAAGCATTGGAAACGACTGGCCCAAATGGCTCCGGAGCTGAAAGCCAAAGGCATTGATTCGGTATGGGTGCCCCCTGTGACCAAAGCCATTACCCCGGAGGATACCGGATATGGCGTCTATGATCTGTATGATCTTGGGGAGTTCGACCAGAAGGGCAGTGTGCGGACGAAGTACGGTACCAAGCAGGAATTGGTGGATGCCATTGCCGAGTGTCAGAAAAACGGTGTTGCCGTCTATGTTGACCTGGTGATGAACCATAAGGCTGGTGCCGACGAGAAGGAATTTTTTAAAGTTATTGAAGTGGACCCTAACGACCGGACGAAGGAAATATCCAAACCGTTCGAGATCGAAGGCTGGACCAAATTTACGTTTCCGGGTCGTGGCGACCAGTACTCCTCCTTCAAGTGGACATCCGAGCACTTTAACGGTACGGACTTTGATGCCAAGACAGAGCGCAGCGGCATATTCCGCATCGCAGGAGAGAACAAGAACTGGAGTGAAAATGTCGATGACGAGTTCGGCAACTATGATTATCTGATGTTCGCCAATATTGACTACAATCACCCGGAGGTCCGCAAGGAGATGCTCCAATGGGGAAAATGGTTGATCGACACGCTGCAATGCAGTGGTTTTCGTCTGGATGCGATCAAGCATATTAACCATGAATTCATCAAGGAATTTGCAGCAGAGATGATTCGCAAGCGGGGTCAGGACTTCTACATCGTAGGGGAGTTCTGGAATTCCAATTTGGATGCCTGCCGTCAATTCCTGGATACGGTGGATTATCAGATCGACCTGTTCGATGTGTCCCTTCACTACAAGCTGCATGAGGCATCCCTGGCAGGCAGAGATTTCGACCTGTCCAAAATTTTTGATGATACGCTCGTTCAGACACACCCAACGCATGCCGTAACGTTTGTCGATAATCATGATTCCCAGCCGCATGAAGCACTGGAATCGTGGATTGGCGACTGGTTTAAACCCAGCGCTTATGCATTGACCCTGCTGCGTCGTGATGGGTATCCGGTTGTCTTTTACGGCGATTATTACGGTATTGGCGGTCCTGAGCCGGTGGAGGGCAAAAAGGAGATTCTGGATATCCTGCTGTCTGCCCGTTATAACAAAGCTTATGGCGAGCAGGAGGATTATTTCGATCATCCCAATACCATTGGATGGGTACGCCGCGGCGTGGAAGAAATCGAGGGCTCCGGTTGCGCGGTGGTGGTCTCCAACGGGGATGATGGCGAGAAACGAATGTTTGTCGGCGAACATCGTGCCGGTGAAGTATGGATCGATCTGACGCACAGCTGCGAGGATAGCATCACCATTGAGAAGGACGGTTGGGCTACGTTCCATGTGTGTGGCGGAGGTTTATCCGTATGGGCTTTGCCTGATGAAGAGAGTACAACTGCGTAAGCTTGAGGATAAATATAGACAACGAAACCACCTGAAATGGCGATGGAATGCCTGCAGGTGGTTTTTTTTGCTGGGTCCAGCTTTTATGATTGTGCTATCCTATAATGGAATAATAAACCAAATACATGTGCGTTGATCATTGAAATACTTTTTATGTAGACTCTAGGGGGTGGATGGATTGAGGAGAATTATATATACGGGGGCATTTTTACTATTGATGGTGTGTTTGGTGGCCTGCAGCATATTTCCAAACAAGGGGCCGAACGGTGAACCCAGACGAACAGATGACTACACGCTTAATTCCGAGCGACGAGACCTTAATCAACACATTTTGAAGAACCCAGGCTCCTTCAGGGAAAATCCCCCCAATGACTATACATTAACCGCAAGTGTAAACGTAAGTCATGAAAACGGGGCTGACTTTAATGAAATCTTGGTAAGCGAGGTTCGGGTGCCAATGGATAATGTAATTCAGTCTTTTACACTAAATTCATCCATGTTAAATCATATCAATGCCTCCGAGCTTCTTAACTCTAACGTGCACAATACACACGAAACGACTCTCGGTCCGGACAAAGAACCTTTAGGATTAAGCTTGAGCAGGGGATATACGTTGAAGTCAGAAACGGAGATCGACAGCACTATCATTCATGCCTACGAGGATATGTACATTAAAATCTCCTATGGACCGAATGAGGATCGAACAGAAGATTACTTTAATCTAAAAGCCAAACCCTCTTCCGAAGTTATCGAATACATGAAAGCGTGGAGTGAGGATAAATAAGTAGAAAGGCAGCCTTTATCCGGCTCCATTTGGGAGCGTGAACGAAGGCCACCTCATCTTCTAGTAAACGATGCTTCAGCTTCCGAAGCTACTCGGAGCATCCCATACATATCTTATTTCTCATCCAGCTCAAATGATTCCAGTGTGCCGACCATGCGCAGGTCATGCTCGCGGTTAAACCGTTCCCGGGTACTCGCATCTGCATATTCGTCATGATAATGCATTAAGACGGTCTTTTGCCTTACTTCCGCAGGCAGTTGTTCCAGGTCCTTCAGCGAGGTATGGGATTTGATCACTAGATCATGCATATGGCATTCATGGAAAATCAGCTGCACATCTGCGGCAGCCTGTTCTACCCGTTCCTGATCCAGCGTGCTATCTGCACTGTAGTAGAAGTAGGGCTTCGCAGCAATCCCATTGCTGACCATGCCTGGAACGTGCTGTGTACGGAATGTCTCAAACGTCACGCCGCCCAGCTCGAATGAGCCTCCATCCGGCAGTGGAACGATATCATAATAATCGCTCATTGTACGCTCGCCATCAGTGGTGTAGCGCATGCCTGGAGATAAGATGCTCCATAGCGGCTCGACCAGCTGTTCGTGGATAAACAGGCGTGGTTTGCGGTCACCCACAATTTGCGAATAGTATCCGAGCATCTGTACACCGTTAATGTGGTCTTCATGCAAATGTGTGATAAATACATTATGGATATCAGTCATGGGGAACCCAATCTCTTTGAGCGCTTTGGCATTCGATTCCGGAAAATCAATGACCAGGTGCGTGCCTCCAAATTCGGCGAGCATGCTGTTGTGATGCTGCTCTACGCTGAACATGTCCCCTGTGCCCAGAAATGTAATTTTCAACAATTTCATCTCCTTGTATGATCTTCAGATCAGCATATCGTTCATTAAAACCAGTATATCTTGTTCGGGGGCATATGCCCAAACTAACCTTTTTTGAATACGCTATCATTTTTTATTGAACTTTGATAGGAAACAGTGTAGCGTAAAGATGGGAAGTGTACCCATATGAACGTAAACTCACCCAAAGGGAGCGTGCGAAGCGAATGAAGTCTTTTTTGGATGAACAATTTTTGCTGCACAATGAGACAGCCGTCAAGTTATATGAGGATTACGCCAAGGACATGCCGATTATTGACTACCACTGCCATCTTAGTCCACAGGAGATCTACGAGAACAAGACCTTTGGCAATATTACGGAAGCCTGGTTGTACGGGGATCACTACAAGTGGCGGTTAATGCGGGCAAACGGTATCGAAGAGCAGTACATCACTGGTGGTGAGGGCGTGACCGATTACGATCGTTTCCTGGCTTATGCCAAAACGGTACCCATGATGATCGGCAACCCGTTATATGCCTGGTCCCACCTGGAATTGCAGCGGTACTTCGGGGTATATGAAGTATTGAATGAGAGCAGTGCTCCAGGAATCTGGGAAAAAGTAAATGCCAAGCTGAACAGTGAAGGATTTGGTGCACGTGACCTGATCACGAAATCCAATGTCACGGTTGTGTGCACAACCGATGATCCTTGTGATTCTCTGGAATACCATCTGAAGATTCAGGAAATCGAAGGCTTTGATACAGCTGTGCTGCCTTCTTTCCGTCCGGATAAGGGGCTTGAACTGAACCGGGATACCTTCATCGAATGGGTGAGCAAGCTGTCTCAGGCTTCGGGTACAGCAATCTCTGATTATGATTCATTCCTCTCTGCGCTGGAATCCCGGGTGGAGTTTTTCCATTCCGTAGGTGGCCGAGTTTCCGACCATGCACTGGACTATGTGCCATATGGCAAGGCAACACGGGAAGAAGCAGCTGCCATTTTTGCCAAAGCACTCGCAGGTCATCAAGTAAGCCGTGAGGAAGAGGACAAGTACAAGACCGTTACACTGACCTTCCTGGGCAAGCTATATGCGGAGCGGGGCTGGGTGATGCAGTTCCATATAAATGCAGCCCGTAATAATAACAGCCGGATGTTCGCTCAGCTTGGACCGGATACCGGATATGATGCGGTGAATGATACGCCGCTCTCTTCTGCGATGATCGGTCTGCTGGACGCATTGGAGCAGGAGAAGGCACTGCCCAAAACCATTCTATATTCCTTGAATCCACGGGATAATGAAGTGCTGGCTGCCATTGTCGGCAGCTTCCAGGGCGGCGGTATACCAGGCAAAATTCAGCTTGGCGCAGCATGGTGGTTCAACGATACCAAGGATGGCATGCTCGCTCAGATGAGAGCACTGGCCAACGTTGGTTTGCTGAGCCGTTTTGTGGGGATGCTCACGGACTCACGCAGCTTCCTTTCCTATACAAGACACGAATACTTCCGCCGTCTGGTCTGCAACCTGATCGGGGAATGGGTGGAGCAAGGAGAGGCACCGCATGATATGGAATTGCTCGGACAGATGGTTCAAGGCATTGCCTACAACAATGCCAAGGCGTACTTCCCATTCTCGGCTTCCCTCAAAACCGTATCTGCTTCGCAGTCCTGATTGACATTGAACTTTTCGAAACCGTGGCGATCTGCCGCGGTTTTTTTGTGGTGTCATTTACCTGTTTGACTTCCGCCGCTGGTGAAAATATAATTAGTATACCTAATTAATTGATATACTATTTAATAGTGATCCTATGTTAATTGAGAATTCATTGAGAATGTAAAAAGGAGGAACGCCATATGACAGGTCTGGATCCAGTGGCCCAGAAGCTGCTGTATTCCATCATGCAGTTTAACAAAGGCAAATGGAGACAGCATAAGCCCCACGGGCGTAACCATAATGAAATTATGGTATTGGCCTGTTTGCTCCACGGTTCACATCCGGGAGAGCGTCTGGATTGGAGAGATAATCCCCCCGATTTCAACAGCGAATTGAATGAAGATCATCCAGGATTGAAAGTATCGGAGATCAGTGCGCTGCTGCGAGTAAAATCACCGACGATTACTCCAGTCATTCGTGGTCTTGAGGACGAGGGACTGGTCAAGCGAACCATGGACCCGGATGATCGCCGTGCCGTGCGTATTACGATTACAGAAGCAGGCCGTGATATTATTCGGGCTGTTCATGAAGAGCGCATGCAGATATTCAACAGATTGGTTGAGCATCTGGGAGAGGAAGACAGTACCCAGTTAGCCGAGCTGCTGACGAAAGTATATAGCTTTTTTGACTCGCTCGCTTCCCAACAAAAGGAGCATTCAACCGAAGGAGATGATACGCCATGATGAAACTGTTTCGCATGCTTAAGCCTTATCAAATCCCCATTATCTTCATTTTGGGTCTGGTACTGCTGCAATCACTCGCCGAGCTGTACCTGCCAACCTTGATGGCCGATATCGTTAATGATGGTATCGTCAAAGGGGATGTTCCGTACATCTGGCAAATCGGCGGCTGGATGCTGGTCATTGCGATTGGGGGTACGGCCTGTTCCGTATTGGCCAGTTACCTGTCTTCCCGTACAGCAGGAGGGTTTGCCAAGCAGCTGCGCAGCCGGGTTTTCCGCCACGTGGAGAATTTCTCGCTGCAGGAATTTGATAAACTAGGCACCGCATCACTGATCACCCGTACGACGAATGACATTACGCAGGTTCAGAACGTATTAACGATGATGCTGCGCATGATGATTATGGCTCCGATGATGTGTATCGGTGGTATCTTCATGGCGGTATCCCAGGACGCAAAATTGTCCACGATCTTCCTGGTCGTGCTGCCTGTACTGGCGGGTGCCATTGCACTGATTGGGGCCAAGGGTCTGCCGCTATTTAAACAAATCCAAAAAAAGCTGGACCGGCTGAATTTGGTTCTGCGTGAGCAATTAACAGGTATTCGTGTCGTTCGTTCCTTCAACCGCGGAGAACATGAACACGTTCGTTTTAACGGAGCGAATACGGATCTGAGAGATGCTTCGATTAAAGTTAACGTTCTGATGGCGACATTGATGCCTGTTATGATGCTTGTCATGAACTTCTCCATGATCGCCATTCTATACTTCGGAGGACAGCGCATAGACAGTGGAAACATGGACATTGGTTCCCTGATTGCGTTTATCCAGTACGCGATGCAGATCATGTTCTCACTGATTATGGTTTCCATTATTTTTGTCATGATTCCAAGAGCTTCTGCATCCGCAGAACGGATCAACGAAGTGCTGGATATGCAGCCTGACCTTAGTGATCCAGAGCAGCCTCGTGGCATGAAATCCCTGCAGGGCACCATTGAATTCGACAATGTGACCTTCCGTTATCCGGGAGCAGAGAATGCGGCATTGTCGGGTATTTCGTTTACGGCCCGTCCGGGAGAGACCACAGCCATTATTGGTGGTACAGGATCGGGGAAATCCACGCTGCTCAGCCTTATTCCCCGTTTCTATGATGTAACAGAAGGCAGTGTGCGGGTGAACGGTACGGATGTACGTGAAATCAGTCAGGAAGATTTACGCGCGAAAATTGGCTTTGTGCCACAAAAGGCCGTCCTCTTCACGGGAACGATTGCGGAGAATATCCGCCACGGGAAAGAAGATGCCACCATGGAGGAAATCGTTCATGCAGCCCGTACTGCTCAGGCAGAGAACTTCATCTCCGAGATGAAGGACGGGTATGACAGCCTTATTGCTCAAGGTGGTAATAACGTTTCTGGTGGACAGAAACAGCGTTTGTCCATTGCACGCGCACTTGTTCGTCGCCCGGAAGTGTATATTTTCGACGACAGCTTCTCCGCTTTGGATTTCAAAACCGATGCCAAACTTCGTGCTGCGCTGAAATCCGAAACGACCGAAGCGGCGGTGCTGATTGTTGCACAGCGAGTAAGTACAGTTATGGATGCAGATCGCATCCTGGTTATGGATGAAGGACGCATTGTTGGTTCCGGTACCCATAAGGAACTGCTTGCGAACAATGAAGTGTACCGCGAGATTGTATCATCTCAGCTGACAGAGGAGGAGATCGCATGAGTGAACGTACCGAACATAAAAGCAGAGCACCTCGCCCCTCTGGCGGACCAGGTCACCCTGGTGGCGGTATGGGCATGCGTCCTCCGGGTGAAAAGCCGAAGGACTTCAAAGGTACCCTGCGGCGGCTGATCAAGTATCTCCAGCCACACCGTTATCGTCTGCTCGGTGTATTGGTAGCTGCAATCCTCAGTACCGTGTTCAGCATTATCAGTCCGAAGGTTATGGCTGAAGGAACCGATATACTGAGCCAGGGCGCCATTGCCATTCTGCAGGGCATACAGGGCGCAGGTATTGATTTTCCTGCATTAATGAAAGTGTTGTACCTGCTCTTGGGATTGTACCTGTTCAGTGCAGCATTTATGTATATTCAACAATACCTGATGGCTGGGGTTGCTCAGCGAGTGGTCTATGACATGCGTGAGCAGATCAGCGCCAAAGTGGGCCGGCTGCCACTGAAATACTTTGACTCCCGTACCCACGGGGAGACGCTCAGCCGGGCGACCAATGATGTGGACAACATCAGTAATACGCTTCAGCAGAGTTTGGCCCAGTTTATTACTTCTGTCGTAACCATTGTCGGCGTAATTATCATGATGCTGACGATTAGTCCATGGATGACACTGATCACCATTTTGACGCTGCCACTCAGTGTAATCGTTGTGATGCTGGTGGCATCCCGTTCACAAAAACATTTTGCGGGACAGCAGAAATCACTGGGTGAGCTGAACGGGCATGTCGAGGAAATGTACACTGGACACAAGGTCGTAAAAGCATTTGGACGCGAAGAACAATCGGTACAGCAATTCGAGAAGGTCAATGAAGAGCTGTATGAATCGGGCTGGAAGGCTCAATTTATCTCAGGGATCATCATGCCGCTTATGAGTTTTGTCGGTAACCTGGGTTATGTTCTGATCTGTGTGGTCGGCGGGATCTTTGTTACACGCGGCGCCATCTCAATCGGGGATATTCTGGCGTTCACGCAGTACTCTCGTCAATTCACACAACCGATTAACCAGATTGCCAACATCTCCAATATCATTCAGTCCACGATCGCTTCGGCAGAGCGGGTGTTCGAGCTGCTGGATGAAGAGGAAGAGGTACCAGAGTCAAGCAAGCCAGTACAATTACAGCAGCCTCAAGGAGCGGTTGCGTTCCAAGGCGTTAATTTTGGATATAAACCGGATGAACTGCTTATCAAAAATATGAACATCGATGTTAAGCCGGGTCAGACCGTGGCCATTGTAGGACCAACCGGCGCGGGTAAGACAACACTGATCAACCTGTTGATGCGTTTCTACGAAATTCAGGATGGAAAAATCACGATCGACGGTGTCGATATCCGGGACATGGAACGCGGCAAGCTGCGCAGTCTGTTCGGAATGGTGCTTCAGGATACATGGCTGTTTAACGGAACCATTCGGGACAACATCGCGTATGGTCGTGAGGGTGCAACCGAAGCAGAAGTGGTTAAGGCGGCAGATGCAGCCCATGCCGATCACTTTATTCGTACGCTGCCGGAGGGCTATGATACCGTGCTGAACGAAGAAGCATCCAATATCTCTCAGGGACAGAAACAGCTGCTGACGATTGCAAGAGCCATCTTGGCGAATCCATCCATTCTTATTCTGGATGAAGCAACGAGCAGCGTGGATACCCGGACTGAGGTATTTATTCAGAAAGCAATGAATGATCTGATGAAGGATCGCACGAGCTTTGTCATTGCTCACCGCTTGTCTACCATTCGCGGGGCGGATCTCATCCTTGTCATGGATCACGGCAATGTGATTGAACAGGGCAACCATGATGAATTGATGGCACAGCAAGGATTCTATGCGGATCTGTACAACAGCCAGTTTGCAGAACAGCAGCCGCAGGCGATCTAATTTAACGATGCATACAATGTTATAGAAATAAGCCGGACTCCCTGTTGGGAGCCCGGCTTATTTGCTGTGTCGTAACCTTTTGCCGCCTGGTTGAAAATGAATTACTACTTGTCTTTGGATTCCACCACAGCTGTACGATCTGCTTCATCATGGGTATCTGCCTTCTCTTCAGACTTTGCATCCGTGCTCGCTTCTTGAAGAGCTGACGGGGCGGGTTCGCCCGGAATTTGCTCACGCTGTTCAAGCATACGTTTCACGACCTCATAACAGTCATCGACATGTTTGTTACCCACATAACGCATGGCTGTGAAGCTGAGAGCTGCGGCTAGACCTTGGCCTGCAAGTGGAACGAACTTGGCTACGGATTTGGTGGCTACGCGTACGCCGACCCGCTTCAGTACCTGAACGACAAGTTCCTTCGTTACCATGCGTCCGATGACTTTGCTTCCGATAGACATGACGAATCCGTAAATCATGGATTTGGTCTCGGGGTCCATGCCGTCGAGCTGTTTTTGCGACAGTCCGAATTTATTGTTAATGGCAGGCAATAGCTGCATAAGCATCCCCACATCAGCCAGCACGTCTGTACCGGGTAAAGGGACGAGTGTAGTACCAGCAGAAGCGGTTGCTCTCTTGCGGACCATCGTGCGGCATTCCTTGCGGACTTGCTCCAATTGTTCCAACGTTGCCGGAATCATAGGAAATCCCTCCATTCGTATATGGTATAGATATAACCGATTTAGCTCCTTTTGAATGGCGTTTCCCCCGTGGGGGTGATTATGGAGTGTGAAGTAACCTTTTCCCTCTACCATGCGTTTAGTAAAAAAAGGAAAACACTCATTAGCCATGTACGATTTCTATTTATTACGGATGTGAGGGGATGACGATGCATACACGGTTATCTGTACACCTGTTATTATGTTGTGTATGTTGGCTGTTCATTACAAGCTGTTCAGAACAGGAGGGGAAGAACCAGATGGAACCCAGTTCGAATCAGGTATTATCCGCTGATGAACGGAATGCACTTCTGAAGAAAATCGAGCCGAAACAGATTGAGGCGATGAACCGATTGGGGCTGCAGCTGATCAGAGAGCTTGGAGCACAGGAGGCATCGAGCGGGAAGAATCTGCTGATCTCTCCATATAGTATCTCAGTGGGGATGGGCATGGCATACCTTGGCAGTGAGGGAGAAACAAGGCGGGAAATGGCAGAAGCGATGGGTTGGTCAGGACGGGATGATGGGCAATTAAACACTACGCAAGCAGCATTGTATCAATTACTAACGCATCCTGGCTCTGAAATAGAGATTGAAATTGCCAATGCAGTGTGGATTAAGAACGGAGTCACAGTAGAAGATGAGTATAAGGCTAAATTACAGCAAACATTTGAAGCCGAAATCAGGCCATTGCATGTACAACCCGAACAAGCCAAAGATGAAATTAATCGTTGGGTGGAAGAGCATACTCGTAGCAGGATCCAACAATTGATGCAGGAATCACCTGCAGCGGAAACGCTCATGATTTTGGTGAATGCCATAGCATTTGACGGCAACTGGACGAATGAATTTCAACCTGAGTATACAAAAGATGGCGATTTCCGGCTCGCAAATGGAAGCACGATGTCTGTGCCGATGATGTATCAATCGAAGCAGTTTCATTACACGGAGAATGAGGATTGGCAGGCTATTCGGCTTCCCTATGGGGATGAACAAATGTATATGCTGGTTGTATTGCCCCGGGAGGGTCATACGTTGGAAGAAATCCAGCTGCAGGTGGAGGATCATCCCCAAAAGCTGAATGAACCATCTGACTTCAGGTTGGTAGACTTGTCGTTGCCCCGCTTTCGAGCCGAGTATGGCGTTCATTTAAAAGAAGCCATGCAGCAGCTTGGTATAGAGAAGGTTTTTGATCCGTATACAGCTGATTTTACAAACATAATCCTGCGTGGACCGGACTGGCAGGCCTATATTGGCCAAATCATCCACCGAGCTGTGATGGAAGTGAGTGAGCAAGGAACCGTAGCGGCCGCTTCTACACTCTTGGATATGAGAGCAGGGAGTGCCCCACCTACGGATCGTGTCCAGATGGAGGTTAATCGTCCATTTATGGTTGCTGTGGTGGATGATTCAACTGGAGCATGGGTTTTCGCTGGAGCCATCCAGCGGCCTGAACAGGTCGTTTCCCACTGACGTCTGAGCTAACAGTAAAAGTATAGGCTCTTTCGCTACTGCTTCAACCTTGACAGCTAAAGGGTAAACAAGCATTAGAATGGAGGAAGAGAGCGATGGCATTTAACAAAGCACTGTTAATTCATCACAATCATGCCGGAAAAGCGAATCGTGCGGATGCAGTAGGTACTGCAGCCGGAGTACTTGCGCCTGCTGTTCGTGAGCTTGTTGTTGTACGCACCGACGAACCTGGAGAGGGGGAAGCCTTGTGCCGGGATCGCGGGCAAGAGTTCGATGTCGTTTTTATTTTGGGTGGGGACGGTACGGTGCATGAATGCGTGAATGGACTGGCCCGTCTGCAGAAACCGCCGCTGATTGGGATTTTGCCTGGAGGGACCTGTAATGATTTTGCACGTTCTCTCGGATTGTCACCGGATGTGGAGGTCGCGGCACGTCAGCTGCTTGAGGGTCATGCAGTTTCGATTGATATTGGGCAGGCCAATGATCGGGTGTTTACGAACTTTTTTGGCATTGGATTAATCAGTGATACATCGCAGAATATTAACTCCAACCTGAAGGGTGCGCTGGGTAAGCTGAGCTACTTCATCAGCACACTGCAGACCATTAGTAACACCGAGCCTTTTCATTACCGGATGGAGGCGGACGGCAAAACGATGGAAGGGGAAGCCGTCATGATCTACGCGGCGAACGGACGGTTTCTTGGAACGAATTCACTTCCATTTGCTCCAGATGCGCTGCAGGATGGTGAACTGGATATCCTCATTATTCATGAGACGGGCATTCCGCTGCTGCGAGAGATCCTGTCGCACAAACCGGAGGGAGAGTGGCAGCCACAGAATGAAAGTATCAGTTACTTCAAGGCGTCAACCCTGCTGCTGGAGACGGATGCTCCCATGCCCGTTGATACGGATGGCGAATTGTACATGAAGACACCCGCCGAGCTGTCGGTGCTGGCGGGTCATCTGACTTTTTTGACCGGGGATGTGTACTAAGCACTTCTCCGGTTCTTTTTATATCAATTACCTTGCCGCGCAGGGCCTGTCTTCTGACCTGGGACATGCCGTTCACGGAATTCATGCTCCAACATACTCATGAGAATGGCATCATGATATTGGTGGTTGACGGGGAACACGTGGGGATGATGTTGGTTGGGACATTCGTGATACCTCCTAGAAAGTCATAACGCTTGGGCAATGGTCTATCCATATCAATGCCACTGTATAAACGATTGCATTCTGACATGAGTATATCTCAATAAAGTAAACGTTACTTTCGCTGAACAGCTCCGTCCAGGAATAAGGAAACCAGCTCATGAGCCAAGTCCTCAATGCTTGCATGCATGCTGCGCACATCCTCCCGGTTCGCGAGCATGAGCAGGGAGGTGAATGCTTGGGCGAGCAGCATAGGGCTCGCAGAGCGCAAATAACCGCTGTCCATCTCCCGTTTGAAATGTGTGGCGAGAACATTGAAGATCTGCGTCTCGGCTTCACGGATCTGCGCAAGCTGGTCAGCATTGAGATAGGTCTCGGCTTCACGCATCATGGTTTCCGTGTCCACATGGGACTGCTGCATTTTGGCTGCAGCAACACTCTCCAGCCGCTGCTGCAATGAGCCGGGTTCTTCCAAACGAAGTGCCGTCTGCTGCTGGCCCATGGCCATCATACGCGTTATGGCAACAGTGAAGAGTTCCGGTTTGCTGGAAAAGTGATAATAGATGGACGCCTTGGTCACATGGCATAGTGTGGCAATCTGCTGAAGAGAGACGGGTTCATAACCATATTCCATAAATAACTGCGAAGCAGTCATGAGTATCTTCGACTGGACTGATGTCTGATCGGTACCTGCTTTGGGTCTTCCGGGTGACCGGGAAGGTGTAGTCTTTTTAGTCATGCGGCATACCTCTTTACATAAAAATTATCTTGGCATAAAGTGTTCAAAAAATTAGTATTGCAAAATTAACCTTACGGTATATATAATTAACTCGATTATACTATGACCCGTGGTTCATTTCTACAATTCATATACAAAACGGTTTCATAGAAACAGAACAGGAGATGAAGAAACGATGCAAGAAGGATCGGGCTACGGCCGCTGGGTTGCGGGTAAACGGACCAAATGGATTACACTGTTCGTATGGATTATTATTGCGGTTGTACTCGGCGTAGTATGGCCAGCCGTAGGCGAGCGCGAGACGAATAACGCACAGGACCTGAGTGATTCCAAGCCGTCCGTACAGGCAGCTGCCATTGCTCAAAAGGAGTTTCCAGGTGGGGAAGGCCTCCCTGCATTAATTGTATGGCATCAGGCCGGCGGGCTGACGGACCAGCAGATCGAACAGATTCAGGCGCTGACCGAGCGGCTGGATCAGGATCCGGTAGAGCAGCAGCAAGCAGTTGTGCCGTTCTACCAACTGCCGCCACAAGCCATTCAAGGCCAGCTGTCGGAAGACGGAAGTACGCTGGTTATGCCGCTTTTCTTCAATGAAGGCGCAGACTCTGAACAATTGAAGGAAGGCATTGAGGCGGTTGAGCAGAAAACGGAGGACATTTTTGGTTCCAATCCGTTTGATGTCGCTATAGACGATGCCAATGCACTAAGTGCACGAGTCACCGGACCTGTAGGAATATCCATTGATGCGAGCGGGTTATTCTCATCGGCCGACGTATCCCTGTTGATTGCAACGGTGATTCTCGTCCTGGTGCTTCTGCTGCTGATCTACCGCTCACCGGTACTGGCGATCATCCCCATTATTGCGGTTGGTTTCGCCTACATGGTCACGAGTCCAATACTTGGATTTATGGCCGATCAGGGCTGGATTACAGTGGATGCCCAGTCGATCTCCATCATGACCGTATTATTGTTCGGAGCAGGTACGGACTACTGCCTGTTCATGATCTCCAGATTCCGCCAGATTCTCTATCATGAACCGGATAAAAAGAAGGCGTTGTTCCAGGCCATCACCGGATCATCCGGTGCGATCGCCATGAGTGGATTCACAGTTGTTGCAGCCCTGCTCGTGCTGCTGCTGGCTGAGTACGGTGCATATCACCGTTTTGCTGTTCCATTCAGTTTGTCCATTTTCATCATGTTTATTGCCAGCTTGACGCTGGTTCCGGCACTGCTTGCCATCTTCGGGCGGGGATCATTCTACCCGTTCGTACCACGTACGCACGAAATGGAAGTGGAGCGTGCCAAGAAAAAAGGCAAACCGGCTCCGGCTCCGCGCAAAATCAAGGAAAGCTGGATTGGTCGCACAGTCATCACCAAACCATGGACTGTACTGGCCATTACGCTGGTACTGCTCGGTGGTCTGGCTGCCTTCTCCAGCCAAATCAAATTTACGTATGACCTGCTGTCTTCCTTCCCGGAAGACGTACCTTCACGTGAAGGATTTACGGTCATTGGGGAACAGTTTTCGCAAGGCGAATTGGCCCCAGCCAAGGTCATTATAGATTCAGAGGGCAAGGAAACCGATCTGAAGCAGCGTCTTGAAGCTTTGGATTATGTAAGCAAGGTGGGTGAAGCTCAGCAGGGTGCTGAGAATGCCAACATTACCGCCTATGATGTCGAGTTTAACCTGAATCCGTACTCCATGGAGGCCATGCAGCATATTCCGGACTTGCGGGCGACGGCTGAGCAGGCATTAACTGACGCAGGAATTACCAGTGTGGACAGTCATGTCTGGATTGATGGCCAAACTGCAGAGCAGTATGACATCGAAGTAACCGGAGAGCGGGATGCGAGCATCATTATCCCTGTGGTCATCGGCATGATTACATTGCTGCTTTTGTTATACCAGCGCTCTGTGGTAGCGACTGCATATCTGATCGCCACAGTGGTTCTCTCCTATTTCTCGGCCCTTGGTCTCGGATGGCTTATCATCCATTATGGCTTGGGTGCAGATGCCATTCAGGGTGCGATTCCGCTGTATTCATTCGTATTCCTGGTCGCGCTCGGTGAGGACTATAACATCTTCATGATCTCAAGTATCTGGCAGAAACGCAAAACGATGCCTTTACGCCAAGCGATCAAGGAAGGGGTAGGCGAGACAGGTTCTGTTATTACTTCCGCAGGTCTGATTCTCGCAGGAACGTTTGCCGTACTGGCAACACTGCCTATTCAGGTACTGGTGCAGTTCGGAATTATTACGGCAGCGGGCGTGCTGCTCGATACATTCCTTGTCCGTCCATTCATGGTGCCTGCCATTACAGCCTTGTTGGGCAAATGGGCATTCTGGCCAGGTAAATACAAGCCTGTTGCCGAGGAAGCAAGAGAGAAGCAAACGTCCTCCTCTATGTAATTTGAAGTCGGAATTCAGGCAGCTCGGTTCATGTTACTGCTTGATGAGCAGTGCATGGATCTGGAAGATGCGGGCAGTGTGAACAACAGCACTGCCCGTTTTTTTATGGCAACTCTGAGGCGATGGTTTACGTATAACAGGGTTTTGGGACATAATAGAGGGAACGTTGGTCCAGGGGCTGACGGATGAAAGTACATCAATGGGACAACCAGGGGAAGGATGAAAGTAAGTAATGACGAACCAACTTAATGTTTATTTTAACCATGACGGCGGCGTGGATGACCTCGTATCGCTGTTCATGCTTCTGCAGATGGATAATGTAAAAGTTACAGGTGTATCAGTTATTCCGGCAGACGGATATTTGGAGCCAGCGACGGATGCCAGCCGTAAAATTATTGATCGCTTCGGAACGTATTCCGTCGAAGTATCGAAATCCAACTCCAGAGGTAAAAATCCATTTCCTGCAGCGTGGAGATTGCACTCCTTCTATGTAGATGCACTGCCTATACTTAATGAATCTGGCAAAATGGAAGCGCCTTTGTCAGCTGTTCCGGCTCACCAGCACCTGATTGAGAAGGTTCGTAACACAGAAGGCAAAACACTTCTTTTGTTCACGGGCCCACTCACGGACCTCGCACGTGCACTTGACGAAGCACCAGATATTGAAGAGAAAATCGACAAGCTGGTGTGGATGGGCGGTACGTTCGAAAAAGGAAACGTGGAAGAGCCTGAGCATGATGGCACAGCCGAATGGAACGTATTCTGGGATCCGGAAGCGGCTTACCGTGTATGGGAAAGCGGCATCCAGATCGACCTGGTTGCACTGGAGAGCACAAACAAAGTCCCTCTTACACCTGCTGTGCGTAATCGCTGGGCAGCAGAGCGCCGCTACGAAGGCGTGGACTTCCTTGGAAACTGTTACGCAGGATGCCCTCCACTGGTGTACAGTGAAACCAACTCCACATATTATCTGTGGGACGTGCTGACAACAGCTTCCGTGGGTCGCGAAGATATCGTGAAAAAGAAAACTGTGAATTGCATCGTAATTCCAGATGGTCCTAGCCAGGGCCGTACGGTAGAGCAAGCGGACGGACGTCCTGTGCAGCTGGTGTACGATACCGATCCGGATGCATTCTTTACTTATATGACCGATCTGGGTAAAAAGGCTGCTCCGCAGCGCTACTAATCCAGACAACCAAAGCGTTGTCTTATATTCGTAAGATCACAAAAAGCCGCAGGCAGAGCGCCCGGGATTTCTCCCGGGTGCTGCCGGTGCGGCTTTTTGTTATTTTCAGTCACACAAACATAGCTGTGTGTCAAAGCGTTCTACGTGAATCCAGGATTCGACGGGTAATGGAGCATCAACAATTACATCGTTCCGCCACCTTGGCGAACGGAAGGAGGAATTTTCTCTGGTCCCTGGTTAATGTACCGGTTAATAAATGTACCGACTTTGGCATCGTCGAAGGTGTCCAGCTTCATCGTTTTGGTCCAGGCCGTTACGACGACTTCACTGCCTTCTGGAATATCCTTGTTTGGTACAGCCAGTATGCCGGCGCCCGCCTCACGGAACTTGGTCAGATATTTCAGATGCTCCTTCAGGTCTTCGCTGGCGTTCTCACGATAATAGATGATGATATCGCCATGCTCCAGATTGTGAACAAGATAAGGATATCCCGGAAAATCGGTGTAGAAGCCAAACTTGATGTCATGTGGGTTATGAGGCCCTGAAGTGGGAATGGTCATGTCGTAATCAATAGGGTCTTCCGTATGTTCTGCACCATAGTAAGGATCATCTGTTACTTCAATGTTGGCATTAGCGTTAAGATCAGCCACGTCATATTTGTCGAATGCACCTTGTGTGAAGAACAGAATAAGGATGATGACGGAAACACCGAGCAATGCGTGTGCAGCCAGCCGGATGGAGCGGCTTTTCTTTTTGATGGTGGCTCGTTCATCCTTCTTCATATGACTTAGTACTTTGCCCTGTGTACGCGAAGCTAGAATATAAGCTGCGATGGAGAGCAGCAGCAGGACTGCCCCTACAATGAGCCACAGATAGGATGTTCCTGCCTCGTGGTTCATTTGCATGTGATTCATATCGTGATTCATCGATTGATCCTCTTCTTTCTTTTCTAAAATGGAAATTGCCTTTAATATCACTACATCATGTAGTGTTTAACTGCGCCGAGAACCCTTCTTCAAGGAAACTGTGAAGTTCCCGGTACGTAAATTCAAACATAAGGTTTGCACTACACATTATAGTGTATCGAAGATGCCAGTGCAATCCTGGATCGGGAAACGAAAAAAGACTCTTCTGATTAGAACCAGAGGAGTCTCTTCGTAGATGGAATTTTGAAATGAAAATCGGACTATAGACGACCGAATGGTGACAGCATCATGCCCAGAATTCCAAGAATGGATCCTGCGAGCAAACGGTACAAAATGTAAAGCAAAACAACGTTGGCAATAAGGACAGTATACATGCTGTCGATGGCTGACTTCGTACGATTGAGCGGATGTTGGAACAGCACCGCATTCATGCCTGCAAAAACAATGACATACGAAACAACCAGCAGGAAGATCGCGATCGGATATGAAATAAAGATAAACAAGTTCGCGAGCACAAGTGCTGCAACAGACGGAACAAGTAGGGCACCATACTGTGCTACCAGCGTTTTCGGACGAAACGTGATTTTCTCGATTTTCAGTACAGCGTAGATCAGTACTACAGCCACAAGCAGGATGATCGCGGTAAACAGCAGCGGGCGGATGAATCCAGCTACGAATAAACCACCCATATCTAACCGGCTGAAGGTAAGTAAAAAGTAAGTAGAGGACAGGATTGCAATGAGAGCCATCGTAATTAATCCATTCAGCGCATGTTGATCACCGACGGTTTTCATCGTTTGGTAAGGACGGGCTAGGACGCTAACAAAATAGGATATGTACTGTTTGCTGACTTCTTTGGCTTGCTGCACCTTCTCATTTTGCATGACATTGTTCCACTGATTGGTGTCACCTGCAGACGCGTGGTTATTCGGGCCGGAATTGTCATACGTCTGGTCATGAGGTGTTGGAGCAGAAGGTGTACGGGATGGAACGGATTGAGAAGGTGCTGCTTGCGTACTGGACCAACGTGTATATTCGGATTCTGCTGCAGCAGCTGATTCGTGGTCACGGGGAGTGGTAGAAGAAGATGGGGACTGAGTCAGATCTGTACCACACCTCTCGCAGTAATGCGCATTTCCATTTTCATGATTACATACCGGGCATTTCATAAGATGGGCCTCCAATTTCATATATTAAGTAATATAGACATTTTGTCTCATTTTAACGTTTGGTGCCGAAGTTTGTCTATGTTTACAACGTAATTAATAACCGTAATTTCCCAAATGAAACAAACGGTGTATCAAAAATGATTTTCCAAGCAACAATATTATAGGAAGTGATCAGGTAGAAGGTTTTCGTTTACAGTGGAATTGGCATATGAATTTCGGTGTTTTTTTGGTCATCGTTCGCTTTTATGTGTTATTTGCATGTTAAGTATATCTTTTGGGTTGCCTCCTACCTCATATTTATGTATAATCAAACGTGTTAACACGTCGAATGTACGGTAGTAAATGATGAAGGTGAATTCATGGAACTGCTGGACAGTAATGAAAGTAAGAAAAAGATGTGCCAGTACTACAACGAAATTTCGAAGGAACTATTCGGCTTCGGAACCACTCTCCTGAGAGTGACCGTGGATCAGAATATTGTGACCTTCTTTGCCAAGCACCGACGTTCGCCACGCTCTGACGCCCTGGAAGGGGAGGCCCCCGGCTTGAAGCTGGAAGTGGACTTCCGCATGTCTGTCTTATATAAGAAGAAATTCCGGGAGAAGCTCGAGCAGCACATGGGTTTGCCAATTGAAGCTGTATTAAGGGATTACGATGCGTCCACACAGTGGGCCATCACGAATATCATTCTGGAACAGGCATAACGTGAATCGACTGGTTCGATTCGGGTCATGCGCGCGTTTCGATTATATCGTCCCAACAATTTCATATGATGGCGTCTTGTCTTCGGATTGATTCTGAAGCAGAAACCAATGATGTACCGGCAGCGGGTGTCGCTTTCCTTTGTTTACGAAGAAAAGTGTTCTTGTTCTTACAAGAATGCTTTTCTTTTTGTTTTTTTATAACACATCACACATTTCAGGAGGAATTCAAGATCATGATGAAAAAGTGGGTTAGCGGTCTGGCAGCAGTGGCAATGACATCGGTATTACTTGCAGGTTGCGGCAGCAGCACGGATGATGCGGCAGGTGGATCTGGCAGTGAGGGAACAGCAGCGAACAAACTGGTGATCTCCACTTGGGGCTTCTCTGAAGATTTCTTCAATGAAGAAGTATTTGGTCCATTCGAAAAAGAACATAATGTGGACATCGTGCTTGAAGTCGGTAACAACGCTGAGCGTCTGAACAAAATCCGTCAAGGTACATCGAATGTGGATGTCATTTACCTCTCCGACTACTATGCACAACAAGGTATTGATGAAGGTCTGTTTGAGAAAATCGATCGTTCCAAAATTCCGAATGTTAATGATATTTACGATATTGCCAAAGCACCACTTGGCGAAGATTATGGCCCAGCATACACCGTTGGCCAGCTCGGGATTGCCTACAATCCTGACCTCGTCTCCAAAGAAGTGACTTCATGGAGCGATCTGTGGGATCCGGCATTTGAGAATAACCTGACGATCCCGAATATTACGGCAACAGCAGGCCCAATGGTCGTGGATGCAGCTTCTCGCGTAGCCGGAAACGATACATTTAATGAAGATGCGGCATTTACGAAACTGAAAGAATTGAGCGGCAATGTGGTTAAATTCTACAGCCAAACGTCCGAGTTCGTGAACATGTTCTCGCAAGAAGAGATTGCAGGCGGACCGATCATGGAAATGTATTTCAAGGATCTGAAAGCAGCTGTGCCTAATGCGAAGTTTGTTGCACCTAGCGAAGGCGCATATGCAGTTATGAATACAATCAACGTGGTGAAAGGCAGCAAAAACAAAGAGCTCGCTGAAGAGTTCATTAACTGGCAGCTAAGTCAGGATGTACAAGCGAAGTCTGCCAAAGCCAAAGTGGATTCACCGGTAAACACCAAAGTTGAATTGACTGCAGAAGAAGCAGAAGGCGTGACATATGGCGCTGACGTGGTTGAGAAGCTGAACAAGCTGGATATGGAATTCGTGAACCAACAAGCGAAAGCTTGGACTGATCGTTGGAACCGTGAAATTGCACAATAAGAAACATTGGGTAGAGCTAGATAAGAACGACAGATAGCGACTTATCGAAATGAATAACCTTTGCAGCAAGCACGATCAATGGTAAGGAGTGGAGAACGTATGAGTGAGGCGTTACAACGTATCATCCTGGATGTAGATACGGGTATTGATGATGCGCTGGCCATTTTGCTGGCCGTCAAGAGCCGGAAGCTGGACATTCTCGGCATTACCACAGTTTGCGGAAACGTATCGCTCCAGCAGGCAACGGATAATACATGCAAGATTCTTGAACTGGCGGATGCGACTGATATTCCTGTGATGGCTGGAGCGGCCAGTCCGCTCACCCGCCAATCACATTATGAACATCGGGTACATGGACAGGATGGATTGGGCGGAGCACTGCCTGATCCGGCCGTGTCCAAGCAAGCGGAAGAGGGTTTTGCGCCGGACTATATTATTGAGCAAGCCAAGCTGTATCCGGGTGAACTCACGCTGATTATGACTGCGCCACTAACCAACCTGGCACTTGCCTTGCTGAAGTGTCCAGAACTGCCTTCTTTATTGAAGGAAGTGATCTTCATGGGTGGCGTTGTTCGCGGACATGGCAATATTACGCCGACGGCAGAGTACAATACGTACGCTGATCCGGAAGCTGCACGCATTGTTCTGCATGCAGGCATTGAGAAGCTTACGCAGGTTGGCCTGGATGTCACGCGTCAAACGCTGCTGAATGAAGCTACAATTGAACGTCTCACAGATCCTGCGCTGCGCGCGTACGTGGCTCAGAGCACAGAGATCTACATCAACCGTTACGAACAAATGAACGGTATTCGGGCTTGCGCTCTGCATGATCCGCTGGCAGTGGGCGTTGCCCTTGCACCCGAACTGGTAGGGCGCAAATCGTATTATGTGGATGTCGAAACGGCCAGCCGCCTGTGCGATGGCCAGATGGTATGCGACTTTCAAAACCGTTTGGGCCAGCAGCCTAACACGCTTGTCTGCGAAACGGTGGACGCGGAAGCGTTCCTTGAACTTTTTATTAACGCATTAAATGCGTAGTTCTACTCCATTCAGTGAGTAAAGTTAGGCTCAGTCTTAAAATTAGTTCTTAATATGATTCGCTTGTAGTGGAGGGACGAAATCGATTCTGAAGAAACGCAGTGTTCGCCTTTATCCCCGGATTTCAACCTTTACTAAAGGATCAAAGAAATCTGGGGATAACAGCGATCGAAAGAACGATTCGGACCGGAACGGTTGCCAAGCAGAGATAGTAAGTACTTGTTTTTGAAATGATCTAAACTTTCGAAACAAACCATTTTATAAGTCAGGAGTACCGCGATGAAGAAATCAGTAATCTACTGGCTATTGCTGCCGGGGTTCGTGTTTTTGGCGGCATTTATGATCATTCCGATTGTCCTGACGATCGGATCAACGTTTTTCCAGGAAAACTCCTTCACATTTGAAGGATACATGCACTTTTTCAGAGACCCTTACTTTTTGAAAATATTGCTTACGACGCTGCAGGTCAGCGTGGTCACCACCCTTGTCTGTGTGGTGCTCGGATTCCCGACAGCTTATTATATTTCGCAAAAAGCGCCGCGCCGCAAAGGTATCCTGCTGGCACTGGCCATTTTCCCATTGCTGACAAGCCCGGTGGTACGCTCGTTCAGCTGGATGATCATTCTTGGACGCAAAGGTTTGATCAATAATGCACTGGTTGGCCTGGGCATCGTGGATAAACCGCTGGATATTCTGTACACGCCGGCAGCCATGATGATCGGTCTGACTCACCTGTTCCTGCCGCTCATGATTATCTCTCTGGTCGGTGTGCTTGAGAACATCGATAATGACCTGCTCAAAGCGGCACAAAGTCTGGGAGCTTCACGTATCACGGCATTCCGCCGAGTTGTATTCCCGCTGGCTGTGCCAGGGCTTGTCATCGGAGCCGTGCTTGTATTTGTCGGAAGCCTCACGGCGTATACGACACCTGCACTTCTTGGAGGCAAGCAGCGTGTGATTGCCACGTTCCTGTATCAAAACGCCATGACCCTTAACGACTGGTATCTGGCCTCGGTCGTTGCCGCAATTATGATTGTCATCACGTTTGTCGTGGTCGGTGTCATGAACAAAATGGCCAAAACTTTAAATCCGAAGGGGTAGACACATATGCGGGAGAAACATATCGGGCTGGGCCTGTTCAGTCTGCTGGTCTTTATCTTTCTGCTGGGCCCGCTTCTGATCATATCGGTCACTTCGTTTGAACCGGGAACGGTACTGAAATTTCCGCCGGAAGGCTTCTCCTTCCGCTGGTATGAAAATATTTTTAACACAGGCGGGTTCCTCCGCACGTTCCAGACGTCCATCATCATTTCCCTGCTGGGAAATCTGCTGGCGCTGCTGCTCGGAGTACCGGCTGCCTATGCACTCAGTCGTTACGATTTCAAAGGCAAGTCTGTGCTGAACGCACTGTTCCTGTCCCCGGTACTCATTCCGGGAATCGTGCTTGGTTTTACATTGATGAAATATTTGATCGTCATTTATCATCTGCCGATGTATCTGGGCCTGCTGATCGGTCACACGATCATCATGCTTCCATTTATCATTCGCGTCATTGCTTCAAGTCTTTCGAGCTTTGACTTTGCCGTGGAAGAAGCTGCACTGAGTCTCGGCGCAGGGCGGGTAAGAACGTTCTTCCAGATCGTTCTGCCCAACATTCGTTCGGGGATTCTGGCGGCCGTGCTGATTGCCTTCCTGGAGTCGTTCAACAACGTGGATATCTCCGTGTTCATGACGGGGCCGGGGGTAAGTACACTGCCGATTCAGATGCTGACGTATGTGGAGAACTATTTTGACCCAACAATTGCAGCCATTTCCGTGCTGTTGATGGTACTGACTGGACTTTTAATGTTCGTGATCGAACGGATCATGGGCGGATTTTCATACTTTACTAAACGTTAATTGGAGGCGCAGAACGCTATGGCATTGCTGACATTGGATCGCGTATCGGTGGCTTACGATAACCAGACGATCCTGAAGGATTTTCAATTGGAGCTGGAAAAAGGTAAGCTGCTCTCCCTGCTCGGACCGAGCGGTTGCGGCAAAACAACTACGCTGCGCCTCATCGCCGGATTCCTGGAAGCATCGCAGGGCAAGTTTATGTTCGGCGGCAAGGACTATACGAAGGTTCCGGTAAACAAGCGGAACTTCGGATTTGTATTTCAGAGTTATGCGCTATTCCCGCATCTGTCTGTCTATGACAACGTGGCCTTCGGCCTGCGGATGCGCAAGGTAAAAGATAAAGATATCTCTGCACGCGTTATGCGCATTCTGGAAGTGGTGAACCTGAACGGCTTCGAGAAGCGTTTTCCGCAGGAACTGTCCGGTGGACAGCGGCAGCGGGTGGCGATCGCACGTGCACTCGTAATCGAACCGGATTTGCTGCTGTTTGATGAACCGCTCAGCAACCTGGATGCCAACCTGCGACTGAACATGCGGGTGGAGATTCGCCGGATTCAACAGGAGCTTGGTATTACAACGCTGTATGTATCCCATGACCAGGAAGAATGCTTCTCGATCTCGGATCAGGTAGCCATCATGAACAAGGGCGTTGTCGAGCAGCTTGATCGCCCGGAGACCATTTTCAAATATCCGGCAACCGAATTTGTAGCCCAATTTATTGGATTCCATAACTTTATTGAGTTTGCTGAACGCAGTGATGCAGGAGATCAGATCTCGTTGAAAGCAGGAGGTCGTCTGTTTACAGCGACAGCCCATCCTGGAACGGCACGCCCCGGCGCTCGCAAAGGCGCAATTCGTCCAGATGATCTGATCGTCAGTGGGGATACGTCAGCGGATCTGGCCAACGCGTTGCCAGGTATCGTGAAGGTGAGTACGTATCTTGGACGCAGCTATCAATATGTGATTGAGACCGAACTCGGCGATTTTACGGCAAACCAGGAGATGGAGACACCGTACCTCAGCGGGCAGCGTGTCAGCCTGATTTTCCCGCAGGACAAGCTTGTCCTCGTTGAATAGCAGCCATATTCGTGAATAGCAGCAGGAAGCAGAAACAGAAGCAGCAAAGGCAGCATGCTGCATGATTGGATATGCAGCATGCTCAATAGAAGGAGATTATGCCCCATGCGTGCAGATCAACTGATTGTGAATGTAAATGTGTATAACAGTTATTATAAACGGTTTGAATTGAATAACGTCGCCGTACTTGACGGCAGATTCATGTATGTCGGATCCGGCGGTCCTGAGCTGATTCAGGCAGACGAAGTGATCGATGCGCGGGGAAGATATATGATTCCTGGCCTGATCGATATTCACCTGCACATTGAGAGTACCATGGTGACGCCGGCTACCTTTTCCCATGGCCTGATTCGCTGCGGAGTAACGTCCATTGTAGCGGAACCGCATGAGATGGCGAATGTGTTCGGACTGGAAGGTGTGCAGGAGATGATGGCTGCGAGTCGTGAGACCATGGTCAACATGTTCTATGCCATCCCGAGCTCCGTTCCGGCAACGCCGATGGAAACGACGGGCGGATCTATTGAGATTGAAGATATGGATGTACTTCTTGCAACCGGAGAGATCATCTGTCTGGGTGAAATCATGAACTACGTGGATGTCATCCGTGACCCGGAATGCAAGACCAACCAGATTCTCCAGCACATTCGCCAAAATTACCCGGATCTCGTGATCGAAGGTCATACACCGAAATTGCTTGGGCTGGATCTGCACCGACTGATCTATGCAGGTGTGGACTCGGATCATACCCATCAGAGCATAGAAGGACTGCAGGCGCGGATTTCAGCAGGCATGTTCATTGAGATCCAGGAGAAATCGATGACCCCTGAGGTTATGGATTACCTGATTCAGCATGATGTAGCTCAGCATTTCTGCTTCGTGACGGATGACGTTATGCCGGACTCCCTCGTGGAACGAGGTCATCTGGATCATATTGTGCGTAAGGCCATTCAGATGGGCATGCGTCCGGAAGATGCCATTTACGCAGCAACGTCTACTCCGGCATCCCGAATGAAAATGACGGATCGAGGCAGCATCGCCCCAGGCAAGGTGGCCGATTACGTTCTGGTATCCAATCTGGAAACATTGGCGATTGATCAAGTGTACAAAAATGGCCGGAAAGCTTATGACGACTACGAACCGTTTAAGCAGGAACGGATGACGGGGCAGTTCCCGCCCCATTTCTATAACAGTGTACAATTGGACAAGCTGACAGCAGAGGACTTCACCATTTCATTGAGCGATCCCAAAGTCAGGGATGCTGCTAATCAGGCGGAACAAGATTCATTCAACTGCCGTGTAATGATGGTGAAAGACGGCTCGACCTTCGTGGAAGAACACATCGCAGAGGTTCAGGCAGCGAGTGGCGAACTTCAGTGGGAAGATAGTGGATACGGACAGATTGCTACCTTTGAACGATATGGTGTGAACGGCAATCGGGCACATGGCTTGATCGGTGGAGATACGATTAAACGGGGAGCCATCGCAACGACATATTCACATGATAACCACAACCTTCTGGTCGTGGGTCGCAATCGTGAAGATATGATTCTGGCGGCTAACACGGTAATTTCGAGCCAGGGTGGGTTCTGTGTGGTAGAGGATGGCAAAGTGCTGTCTCATCTGGAACTGCCTGTAGGCGGAATTTTGACAGAAGAACCGCTTGCGGTTGTGTCTCATCAAGTGAAGGAATTGCGGGCAGCGATGCTCTCTCTTGGTTATGTTCACTATAACCCGATCATGTCGATCAGCACCCATTCACTTGCAGTGAGCCCTGCGCTGAAAATTACAGATCACGGTTTGATTGATGTGAATGCAGGCAAGGTTGTACCGTTGGTTGTAGAGTGAATCGTTAATTCAAAGAACATGAATAGGTAGGTATGCTGTAGAAAGAGTGCAGTATATCTACCTTTTTTGCTGTTGGTTTAAGGCGAGATAAATATTAATCTTTCTTTTCCACCTTCAATGTTCATTTTTACGCTTCTTCATTTTTAGGAGCATTACTGCGTGGTACACTGACCTTATTGCACACCCCGTCATGGGGATTACGATTAACAGATAGCTGGAAGAGGGTTTGGCATCGTAAGTATAATAGGCGTAGACTAGTATCAATGCAGCAACCACGAAAAGAATGAGATTTAGGACTAAGCTATAGATATTTTGTTGTTTCTTTTCCTTCGGGTATGTAGAGAATGTCATGCAGTATGGCTGCCTCCTTGCCGATTTGTTAAAAAGTTATTGTATCATTTATTAAAGTTTGTTCCCATAATATTCTAATCTTTTATTAATTTTATGAGTGAAATATAACTCACCTCATTGAAGATAGAGAAGGAGGACCATTATTTTATCCAAAGACCAAACTCAGAAAGCGATATTTTTTGATGTGGATGATACATTGTATGACCACTTGCAGCCGCTCAGAGGAGCACTGCAGAAGGTTCTTGGTCTAGACGATGATTTTCCATATGCCGAGGTTTATCACCGATTCCGCTACTACAGCGACTGGTTGTCTGATCAGGAGGGTCTCTCTGCCGTTCCGGAAGCCGAAGCCGTGGAACGGATGCGTAGACGCAGATTTGAACTCACGATGAAGGAGTTCGGGGTACCCTTAATTGAAGGACAGGCTGAAACACTGCAAGCACAGTATCTGAGCAGACAGTTTCAGATTCAGCCATTTGATGGTGCTTATGATCTGATAAGGAGCCTTATGGCAGACGGACACCTTGTAGGACTTATTACGAATGGTGAGGGGGAACATCAGAGACGCAAGCTCGAAGCACTGAATGTGTTTGACCTCGTCCCGGAGGAGCGAATCTTCATCTCGGGAACCCTCGGGTATGCCAAGCCGGATCGGCAATTGTTTGAACATGTAAATAAACAGACAGGCACGGATGCACGCTTCAGTTATTATGTCGGGGACTCATGGCGTAATGACGTAGTAGGTGCGGTAAACGCCGGATGGAATGTCATCTGGTTCAACCATCGGAATGCACTGCCAGAATCGAACCATCAGCCTCATCACGTGGCACGAGATTATAATGAAATAACTCGAATTCTTACATCCGAGTTGGTTCTACAATAAAGAGTGATATGTGTTTTGCAGCCCTGTTTGCCTTACTAAGGTAGGTAACAGGGCTTTTTGGATTGTGGAAAATGTGAGGATAATCGCTGCACATCAAGTGAATCCGAGGTATAAATGCTTTGTGTAATCTGACAAGCAGCAACATCTCGCTTCTATGAGAAGATGGAGTGCAGCTTCATGGAATCTTCATTTGGAAGAGCAGGCTAAAGCCTTCACAAAGTAGATAGGCGGTGTTATAATTAAAACAAGATTTAGATTAAGTCTAAATTAAATAAAGCAGCAAATAATCAGAATTCCTTGAATTAAAATCACATTATTTTGTATATGAGAGGGGAAAATATCCATGAGCACAATTCAAACAACAAACACTTTTACTAACCACACTGCAGCATTGCAAGAAGTCCTGAACCGCCAGATTGCAGGCTGGTCTGTATTGTATACGAAACTGCACCATTTCCACTGGTATGTCCAAGGACCACATTTCTTCACACTTCACGCCAAATTCGAAGAGCTGTATAACCTGGCTACAGCGAACATGGATGAAGTCGCAGAACGCCTGCTTGCTATTGGTGGACGTCCGGTAGCTACGATGTCCGAACAGCTTCGTTTGTCCCCAGTTGATGAGGCACAGGGACAGTTGTCTGCTGAGCGTATGGTAGAGTCGGTGGTTGCTGATCTGCGCACCATGGTAGAAGTGATTAAGCAAGGCATCCATGCAGCAGGAGAAGCAGAGGATAACGCTACTGAAGATATGCTGATTGGATTCACAGCGGCATTGGACAAAGAAATCTGGATGTTAAACGCATTTCTGGGCAAATAAGCGAAGATAACCCGCATCCTGACAACGATATGTAGAGTCCGTGAACAAAGTCCCCGTTCGCTTACAAATCCGGTGTGCTTGCCGTATAATAGTGGCATTCGAGATGTACAGATTGGTGGAATGAATGATGCGGACAGACCTGGATCAATTGCAGGGAGAAGCTGAACGGTTTATATATACATGTTATGAAGAGCTGGGCCATTCGCGAGAAGACGCGGAGGCCCGGCTTATTGCTGTTCATCAGGAGATTGAAGATACGGGCACTTATGTGCATACGACCGAAGAACTGGAGCACGGCTGCAAAATGGCATGGAGGAACAGCAACCGCTGTATCGGACGATTGTTCTGGGACAAGCTGCGAATTGTGGATGCTCGTCATGCAGACACAGCCGGAACTGCTGCGGAGGCCGTGATGAATCATATCCGTGTGGCATCCAATGGCGGTAAGGTTATCCCGATGATTACGATTCTTCCGCCGACTGGGCCAAGCGGAGCTCCTGTACGGATCTGGAACCACCAGCTTATCCGTTATGCTGGATACGAGACGGAACAAGGTATCATTGGAGATCCTGCATCCCTGGAACTGACCAAGGCGGCCATGTCACTTGGCTGGCAAGGGGCAGGGGGAGATTACGATGTATTACCGCTCATTATTCAGGCGCAAGGGCAGGCTCCCGAGTGGTATGTTATACCCCATGAGGATATTGTAGAAGTGAACATTGAACACCCCGACCGATCTGAAATTGCGGAACTCGGCATGCGCTGGTACGGTGTACCGATGATTGCGGATATGCGGCTTGAGATTGGAGGCATTTCTTATCCGGCTGCGCCGTTTAACGGCTGGTATATGGAGACCGAAATTGGTGCACGTAATCTGGCGGACACCTTCCGCTACAATAAACTGCCTGCAGTGGCAGCAGCACTCGGACTGAACACATCCAGCGAAACGACGCTATGGAAGGATCGCGCACTCGTTGAATTGAATGTAGCCGTACTGTATTCTTTCAAGAAAGCAGGCGTCAGCATAGTGGATCACCATACGGCGGCGTCGCAATTTGCTTTGTTTGAGCAGAGGGAGGCAAAGGCAGGGCGTGAGCTGACTGGAGACTGGGTTTGGCTTATTCCGCCTGTTTCTCCGGCAACGACCCATATCTTCCACAGCTCCTATCGCAATGAGATCGTGAAGCCGAACTTTTTCCGTCAGGAATCAGCGTATATACTAGATGGAGAATCAGCTGGTGCTGAACCAGAGAATATTGAACAACAGCATAAGGATGCCAATCCCCATCAGCCGCAGGCTGGAGATTCAT
Organism: Paenibacillus xylanilyticus; assembly: GCF_009664365.1. NCBI lineage: Bacteria > Bacillati > Bacillota > Bacilli > Caryophanales > Paenibacillaceae > Paenibacillus > Paenibacillus xylanilyticus. Next base: position 6,076,108 of record NZ_CP044310.1, on the reverse strand, counting down.
CCCTGAGATGCCCGTTTGCACACTAGGTGCGAGCGGGTTATTTTTTCTTTTTCATCAGCTCAAGGTCTGCAAAATAGGAAAAAATAAAGGGGGATTTTTCTCTATATGGTTATTTAAAACTCTCCTATAATGAGTCATGAATTCACATAGGAGGGGATCATCGATGGGATACATTGAAACGCTGCGGGGTATGATTGGCAATGCTCCTGTAATTTTGGTAAGACCGAGTATTCTCATTTTGAATAAGACTGGTGAAATTCTGTTAATTCGGCATAATGATGATACCTGGGGAGTGCCCGGTGGATTTATGGAGTTGGGAGAGTCGGTAGAAGAGGCAGCGATGAGAGAGGTTCAAGAAGAGCTTGGGATAAAAATAAAGAATCTGGAGCTATTCGGCGTCTTTTCCGGTAAAGAATTATATACGAAATTAAGGAACGGGCATGAATATCATAATGTGGTCATTGGATACGTTTGTACGGAATTTGAAGGGGAGCCTAAGCCCGATGGCGTAGAAGTTTTAGAAGCGAAGTTTTACAAACCAACAGAATTACCCGACAAGACAGACCCATACTTAAAAAGAAAAATTCAAGAAAATGCTCAACATATCGCCTCTTTAATAGGAAAAAAATAAAAGGATCAAGACCGCCCACTCATGTGAGCGGTTTTGTACGTTACCCCTGTTTCGCTCTGTACCTGCTCCGCATCACGGCCTGAACGGCAATAGCAGCAGCGATCAGGACCAGATTGAACACAAACACGGCGTAGAGCGAAACGTACTCTACAAGCAGCGCCGCAATCAGAGGAGATATGATGGAGCCGATCTCCGCCGCAGAGACGATTTTGCCAATGACCTCGCTTCTGCCTGCATCAGGGATGTGGTCCCCGATATGAGCGAAAAAGGAATCCATGTAACAGGCACCGCCAACCCCGCCAATCAGCATGCCAACATAAACCCATGCATAAGAAGAGGTGCTTAGAAAAACAACCACTTCAATGCCGATCATTAACATGCCGAGCATGCAGAGCAGCAGTCGATCACCCATACGATCGGATAGATAACCGGCTACGGGTGCAGCAGCCAGCGTGGAGATTCCGGCCACGGTAAAAGCCAAGCTGGTCGCAAATGGGTCCCAATGCATCATGTGGGCTGCATAGAGAGCGAAGTACGTCAGAAATACCGCATAGGCACTCATTTCGAGGAAATGTACCGTACCGTAGCCGATTAACTGCTGTCGTAGGGTCAACCTTGCCCGAGATCCTGCATAGGCATGGTTTATCGGAATGTCTGGGTTTGCCCCAGAGTCCAGATTTGGCATTCGCTCGCGCTCTTCCGCTGTAAACTTTTGTTTAGATTCTGGCCTACTCTTGATCCCCATAGCCGTTCCCATGGCTATCAGACAGCATAGCGTAACGAGCAGAAATGGAGCCGATAACGGCCAGTGCAGGGCAAGCCAGCCGCTGATTACCGGCCCAAGCACCATGCCTCCACCTTCACTACTGCTGATATATCCATTGTACAGACCGCGGTTATCCGCATTGCCCCCATCCCCGATGATGGATCGGACAATGACGGTGAGTCCGGTGGAAGCGAGTCCCTGCAGCAGCCGCAGCAAACCAAACAGAAGTGCAGCAGAAGAGACGGCGAAGCCGCCCATACAGACCGCGAGAATGAACAGCATGACGATTAAGGCCCGTTGACCGCCCAGTTTGCGGTAGAGTGCTGCAGCCGGAACCCCTCCAATGACTTTTCCAACATAAAAGAGTGCAAAAATAACCCCCATCATCCAGCCGGACAGGCCGAATTCCTCAATAAATAAAGGAAACAGGGGGAGGATCATGAAACCGCCCATCTGACTAAGAAAACAAATGATCATCAGCAAAGGCAGATTACGGCGAATGTCCACGTTTAGACTCCTTTCCTACAGACTCAGGTAAGCTCAAAAAACCTCCAATCGCCTTATAGAATGCGTAGATATCGACATATAAACGTAATGTATGCAGGATCTGTGAGAATAAGAAGAAAAGACATACTGCGTTTACATCAAAACCATTGCGGATATAGCTGAATCATATATAATAGATGGGATTTGTAATAACGATGTGTTTATAGAAGATGTACAGGGGAAGTTGTACCTCAAGTTTAAGGGGGCGAGATGAAACATGTCAGATCAACAACCAATTATCCGGTTCGACCGGGTGACCCAGCAATACGATCAGGATGAAGCCGTATTGAAGGAAGTCAGCTTCGAGATTGAGCGGGGTAAATTTTATACGCTGCTTGGCCCTTCGGGCTGCGGCAAAACAACGATATTGCGGCTGATCGCCGGCTTTGCGGAGCCGACTCAGGGCAGTATTTATTTTAACGGAGCATTGATCAATCGTGTTCCTGCCCATCAGCGCCAGGTGAATACCGTATTTCAGGATTATGCGTTATTTCCACATTTGAATGTATTTGAGAACGTGGCTTTCGGTTTGCGGATCAAAAAGATGAAAACGGCTGAAATACGCAGCAAAGTGTTGGAAGCCCTCAAATTCGTCAACCTGTCCGGTTATGAAAACCGCGAGATTGGCGAAATGTCCGGTGGACAACGTCAGCGGGTCGCCATTGCTCGTGCAATTGTCAACGAGCCTGAGATTCTGCTGCTGGACGAGCCCTTGTCCGCACTCGATCTGAAGCTCCGGACCGAAATGCAGTACGAGCTGCGTGAGCTGCAGCAGCGTCTGGGCATTACGTTTATTTTCGTTACGCATGACCAGGAGGAAGCGCTGGCCATGTCGGATGAGATTTTCGTTCTGAACGGCGGCGTAATTCAGCAGAGCGGTACGCCGAATGACATCTACGATGAACCAATTAACCGCTTTGTGGCGGACTTTATCGGTGAATCGAACATCGTATCCGGCAAGATGAAGCAGGACTTCGTGGTGGAATTCGCTGGTGCACAGTATGAATGTGTCGACCAGGGATTGCAGCCGAACGAGCCGGTAGAGATCGTGATCCGGCCGGAAGATCTGGAGATTACGACCGAGGATCAGGGCAAGCTGAAGGTCAATGTGGATTCCCAGCTGTTCCGCGGGGTGCATTACGAGATTTCCAGCTATGACGATGCCGGCAACGAATGGCTGGTGCATTCCACGAAGAAAGCAGTCGTGGGCGAACGCATTGGTCTGTATTTCGATCCGGAAGCCATTCACGTCATGCGCTTCAACGAGACCGAAGAGGAATTCGACAAACGACTCGAAGCCTATCAAGAGGCCGTCCATGCAGAGTAAGGCGAGTACACGCAATGCGTATCTGATTCCATATGTATTATGGATGGTGCTGTTCGTTGTCGCTCCGGTACTGCTGGTTGTCTATTATTCGTTCTTTGATGTAGAGGGAAATTTCACGTTTGGCAATTATGCCCGCTTCTTCACGCCCGTATATATGCAGATGACACTGAGTTCATTCTGGTATGCACTGCTAATCACGGTGTTTGCCCTCTTGGTTTCCTATCCGACGGCATACTTGCTGACCCGGACGAAGCACAAGCAGCTCTGGCTGCTGCTTATCATTTTGCCTAGCTGGATTAATCTGTTGTTAAAAGCCTATGCCTTCATCGGCCTGTTCGGAACCTATGGCCTGACCAACTCCTTGCTTGAAGTGATTGGCATCGGTTCACAGCAGATTCTGTTCACCGATTTCAGCTTTATCTTCGTATCGGTGTACATCTTCATCCCGTTCATGATTCTGCCGATCTTCAACGCGCTGGAAGAGATGAATCCTTCGCTGATCTACGCGGCGCGGGATCTCGGGGCTTCATCCTGGCTGACGTTTCGCCGGGTCATCTTCCCGCTGACACTCACTGGAGTCAAATCGGGATGTCAGGCTGTATTTATCCCTGCGTTGTCCCTGTTCATGATCACCCGCCTTATTGCGGGTAACCGGGTTATTACGCTGGGAACAGCCATTGAACAGCATTTCCTCGTCACACAGGACTGGGGAATGGGGTCGACGATTGCCGTCTTTTTGATTATTGCGATGGCGATCATTATGTTTCTGACCGGATCAGGGAAGAAGGAGGTGCGTAATGGGAAGAAACGGAAAGCTGTCTAACGTTTATCTGGCTGTCGTCTTTGCGATCCTGTACGCACCGATTGCGTACCTGATCTTCTATTCCTTCAACAGCGGCGGTCACATGCGTAACTTTGAAGGGTTCACACTGGAATGGTACAGGGAAGTATTTGCCGATACCCGGCTGCTGATCATTGTACTGAATACCTTTATTATCGCGCTGCTGTCATCGGCCATCTCGACGATTCTTGGCGTGGCCGGAGCCCTCGCGATCTATCATGTGCGGCGTAAACGGACCAAGAATACGCTGCTATCTCTCAACAACGTATTGATCGTAAGCCCGGATGTCATCATCGGTGCATCCTTCCTGATTTTGTTCACCATGATCGGAATCAAGCTGGGCTTCACATCGGTCCTGCTGTCCCATATCGCGTTCAGCGTGCCGATTGTTGTCATCATGGTGCTGCCCAAACTGCAGGAGATGAGCCCAACACTGATGGATGCGGCACGCGATCTGGGCGCAGGCTCATGGCAGATTCTCACACGTGTAGTACTGCCATATGTTAAACCGGGTATTTTTGCCGGATTCTTCATGGCACTGACGTACTCCCTGGATGACTTCGCGGTTACCTTCTTTGTAACGGGGAACGGGTACTCGACGCTATCCGTAGAGATCTATTCCCGGGCGAGACAGGGTGTGTCGTTGTCCATTAATGCGCTGTCGACACTGCTCTTCCTGTTGACCGTGCTGCTGGTTATTGGCTACTACTTCATTAACCGCCGGGCTGCACGGACACCTGCCGGAAGGGGGCTGCGTCCATGAAGCAACTGGTACGGACATTTGCAATTGTATTTGTGGCAGCCTTTGCCCTGATGATCCTGGCCTCCTATCTCAATAAGAGTCAGGGATACTCGGGCGGCAACACGCTGACCATCTACAACTGGGGCGATTATATCGACCCGGATCTGCTGACGGAGTTTGAAGAGGAGACAGGCATCAAGGTCATCTACCAGACGTTTGACTCCAATGAAGCGATGCTCACCAAGATTGAGCAGGGCGGAACGACCTTTGATGTAGCGATTCCTTCTGAATATGCGATTAGCAAAATGAAAGAAGAGAACCTGCTCGTTCCACTTGATCACAGCAAATTAACCAATCTGAACAATATTGATCCTGATTTCCTGAACTTGTCCTTTGACGAAGGCAATCAGTATTCGATTCCGTACTTCTGGGGAACGGTGGGGATTGTCTATAATCCTGAGCTGGTGGACGGATTGACGTTTGATAGCTGGGATGACCTGTGGGACCCTCGTCTGAAAAACCAGATCCTGCTGCTGGATGGTGCCCGTGAAGTCATCGGGATGGGACTGAACAGTCTGCATTATTCCCTGAATGACACCAATGAAGACCATCTGCAGGAGGCGCTTGCGAAACTGTCTACCCTGACGCCTAACGTCAGAGCCATCGTCGGTGATGAGATCAAAATGCTGCTGGCCAATGAGGAAGCGGCGGTGGGTCTTGTCTGGTCCGGAGATGCTTCGGAGATTATGGATGAGAACGACAAGCTCGATTACGTGGTGCCTGAGGAAGGATCGAACCTCTGGTTCGATAACATGGTCATTCCGAAGACGGCAAGCAATATTGAAGGAGCACACCAGTTTATCAACTTTATGCTGGACCCTGATCATGCCGCACGTAATGCCGAATATGTCGGATATTCCACACCGAACGCCGAGGCGCTTAAGCTTCTGCCAGAGGACATCTCCAGTGATGAGCGGTTCTATCCGGATGATTCACTGACAAGCAAGCTGGAAGTGTACGATAATCTGGGTAAAAAAATGCTTTCGCATTATAACGACCTGTTCCTTGAGTTTAAAATGCACAGCAAGTAACACTGATCGGCATAACAGATGCCGTCATGAGCTGCATACTTGAATGTGCTTTATAAAGTCAAAACCCCGATCATCCATTCCAGGATGATCGGGGTTTTCTCTTACCCTTACCTTTAGAGCAAAATGTACTTGCTATTGGTTTATAAGATGAACTTTCGGATTACACGGAACGGAGAGGACAGAACAAACTGGAGAAGCGAAGCGTGCGCCTAAAAGCTTTCTGAAAGAAAGCTACTTCGGAAGCATAAGCTATTTCGCGGATTTCTCCCTGTCAAAGGGGGAATCAAGGAAATCCGGGAATAACAGCGATTGGAAGTTGTTCTGTCATCGGAGTGGCCTAGTGTAATCCCAGCCCTTCAGCTTATACCCCTACATGTTTCTTTTGCGGCCCACGATTAACCACGCCCCGCCCATAATCAGCACAATCGCCACGAACGGCTGAATGAAGGACATGCTGCTGAGCATCGAACCGATGGACATCACCGTGAAGAAGAGCAGCGAGATCACCATCAGGATGTTGATGGGAATGAGCAGCCACTTGTTTCGTCCGCCAAACCAGTACAATTCGAACAAACCTACAGCAACCGCGAGGATAAAGCCAGGCCACATCGTGCCCCAGTTACCAAAGAGCATGGCGATCTGGCTAACTACGCCGGCAGTCAGCAAAATACCGCCCGGTACAAGCAAGCCCACCCCTCTGCCAATCATGGAGAAGTACAGCCAGTGGAAGAACAGGCCGAGCGGAATGACGAACAGGGTTGGCCAGAAGTTGGCGAAGATCGTACCCGGACCGAGTGAACCTCCCTGGTTCAGAATCAGATACACGCCCAGCAAAATCAGTACAGGCGCCAGGATCGTACGTTTAGCCATGATATCTCTCCTTTTCATCGTTTCATTAAGAGTCGTTCCGATCAGATATGAAGTCTTTTTTCTCGTTACACACAGCATACCATGAATTGGAATTATCCATCCTCGGTCTTTGGCGTTAAAAAGAACCTAGACTTAAGTCTAGGTAGGAACCACATGGTGACTTTCATCTCAGGGCTTAACCCGTGTACTTCCTGCACAGGCGGCCTATTCGGGATTCAGGTCAGACCCGCCCGATATTGTCCCGGTGTCTGTCCAGTCCATTTTTTGAACGCATTCTGAAATGCACTTTGCTCTGAAAAATGTAGGGCATAGGCAATTTCACCGACAGAGTACTGTCCTTCCTGCAAATATTTCTGGGCAAGCTCCCTCCGTACCTGAACGGAGATTTCATGGTACGTCGTACCTTCTTCACGCAACCTGCTTTGAAGTGTGCGAATGCTCACGCCTAAATGTTCTGCGGTGTGTTGTAATGTGGGGAAGGAGGCAGGAAGGCTGTCGATCAGCCAGCGGCTGACCTTGCCAGAGAACGTATGAGAAGGCTGCAGCAGATCCTTGCTTTTCTCGGCCATCGTTTCAAATACCTGCAGCATTTTGGCATCCGAATAGAGCACAGGCTGACGGAGAATGTCTTTGTGCAGACGCAGCAGATTATGTGGTTCCCCGAATTGGGGAGCTACGCCGAACATGTCAATGTATGGGCGGAGGTCGCCCGTATCATCTGGAGCCTCATGGCTAAAACGAACCTCTTTTACCGCCACCGGACGATTCGCGAGCTTACGGATCAGATACAGAACGGATATGGCCATGTCTTCCACGCAATGGCGGGACATCTGCTGCGGCGATTGCAAAAACAGACGAAGGACCACATCCTGTCCCTGAATCTCCCAATCGAGATTGAAGCCGCTGTACAGAATGATGTTATACCGCTGATATGCGGCGAGGGCATCACCAATGGTCTGGGAGTGCATCATCACGTAACCGGGAAGACCCAGATCTGCGAAGTCGAGCAGCAGACCCTGATTGAGGCCAAAATACAAATCGTTGGAATAGGCAGAAGCTTGCTGCATTATTCGTTCCAGTTCGTCGACCGGAATTCGGGCATCGGCATGTTCCAGGACGGCCGAATCGAAATCGGCATATTTGAAAAACGCTTCGAGTTCAAACCCTTTGTGAACAAGAGTTTTCATGATTGGATACAGCAGGGAAATGGATACTCCGATATTGTGGTTGTTCATGTACCTCCATTTGCGCGAATTAGCAACATTTTCGGCGCCCTCGATCATTTGTTTCGATGTAAAGTCACCTTATGATGGGGATACGCCAGCTTCTTCGGCTTTCATTTATTATACAGGAGGAACCTAAGTATGAAATCCAATATTCTGGTGATTAACGGCCATCCGGATCCCGAGAGCTATTGTAGAGCATTATCTGATGCTTATATCCAAGGCGCCCGGAGTTCCGGCAGTGATGTGAATTTGCTAGATTTGAGCCAAATGGAGTTTAATCCCAACCTTAAATACGGTTATCGTAAGCGGACAGAACTTGAGGAGGATCTGGTCAAAGCCCAGGAATTGATCCGTCAAGCCGATCATTTGGTGTTTGTGTATCCGTTGTGGTGGGGGACGATGCCAGCTGTTCTGAAAGGATTTTTCGACCGGGTATTCCTGCCGGGGTTTGCCATGAGATACCGGGAAGGCTCGCCCCTGTGGGACAAATTGTTAAAGGGAAAGTCCGCGCAGCTCATCGTGACGATGGATACACCCCGCTGGTATTACCGTTTGATCTACAGGCAAGCCGGGCACCGGGTCATGAGTTCAAATATATTGAAATTCTCTGGTGTATCGCCGGTACGGGTTACGGAGATCAGCCCGATCAAGGGATCTACCGAAGCATTCCGGCTGAAATGGCTGGGGAAAATCGAGGAAATGGGGGCCAAACAGGGAAAGAGATGATAAGGTAACAACCCGCAAACCCAAGCCGGACAATAGGCACTAATTCTACTATTCCATTTGAAATCCTGTATCCAGAGACAACGGTGGAAGATTATTCGTTGAACATGCAGCAAGCCCACTCCGGAGAGTGGGCTTGCTCGCTTTGGATATATCATAAAAAAGACGTTATTTTACAACATCCGAATGTTTCTTGCCCCAGCTATTCACACCATCATCTTCGATAATGGAAATGGCTGCATCGGCGATATCCGGATTCGTCATCAATTTCTCCTGAATACGGAACTTGATATCATCGGCATCGGCCAGGGACAGGCCTTTGGTCAGCTCAATCAGTCCTTCAACATGATAATAACGGCCTTCCTGGATTATACGCATCATCTGGATATCGGCCACGTGGGAGTCTGCCAAGATTGTTTGGGACACCTTGTCCTCGATATCCTGTGGTGCAGCCACACCAATCAGTCCAATCATATTGTCATATCCGACGCGGAAGGCTACGGCAATCATCAGACAGCCAATCAGGGTAGTCACAATGCCATCCAGCAATGCGAAATTGGTCAATGCAATAACAACGACAGAGACGAGGGCAAGGGTTGCTCCGAGTACAGCAACTACATCTTCGTAGAACACAAGGCGTGTCGGCGGTGCAGCGCGTCCTACATTTTTGATCGCTGCCGGAACGAGAGAGAATCCGGATGCTTTCGGCGCCCGTGCTTCCACAAGGATCTCCTTCATCGCTTTAATCAGGATGGCACCGTCAATCACAATGTTCAGCACAAGTACAGCAATGTTAATCCAGAGGCCGCCGGAATGACCCGCAGGGTGCTTCAGGAGGTGAATCCCCTCATGAATGGTTTCGTAGGCCATAATCGTGACCACGATAACGGCAATCATACAGAAGATGTTGATGACCCGTCCAAAACCGGTCGGGAAGCGGCGTGTCGGTTTTTTCTCGGATAATACACTTCCGACAAAGACGAACCCCTGATTGATGGCATCGGCGAGCGAGTGCATGGCTGAGGCAAACATGGCCCCACTGCCACTGAATAGAAAGGCTCCTCCTTTGCACAATGCAAGTACGGCATTACCTGCCATAGCTACAGCCGAGGACGTATTCCCCTTTTTGACGAGAGACATAAAGCTCTCTGACTTTGCTTGATCAGCCACGTTGATTGTTCCTCCCAGAAGATTTGATAGGTGTAAAATTTAAGATTCTTAGTTACATCTTGTGCATTACCACTAAATGTTATTATAACCCGCTTTACATATCCCAGCATTATGCAAAAAAGGTCATAATATAATATGGACAAATTTTAAGATCTTGAATAAGGAGGAATTGTAGATATTCAATTCATACAATAGGCATGAAAAAAGGCACTCCAGGGAGTGCCGATTGATGTATTCCTTGCGTTCAGCAATGACTATGGTATTGCTACTTAAGCTTAATCAAACTTCCAGCAGGACAAGCTTAGATTACCGTATTGATATGCTTTGAATAACAGGGATGCCTTCTTGGTCTGATCGCCAGCTCCCATAGCCAGCAGCAGGGGTACAAAATGCTCTGGTGTAGGGACTGCAGCACGAGCGGATGGTGCTACCTTGTCATAAGCGAAGAGGGCTTCCGTATCCCACTGGACAAGCTTGTCCTCCAGCCATTGGTCAAACTCCAAGGCCCAGGAGTCCACGCCGTTACTTTCCCAGTTCAGCTGGCGCAAATTGTGGACTGTGCCGCCGCTGCCAATCACAAGGATATCCTGTTCGCGAAGTACAGCAAGTGCTTGACCGATCTGATACTGCTGCTCATTCGTCAAGTAGCGATTCACGGAAAGTGCAATGACCGGGACATCTGCATCTGGGTAGAGCAAGCGAAGAACAACCCAGGCACCGTGATCCAGCCCGCGCACGGAATCAGCCTCAGCGGGAATGCCAGCTTCTTTAAGCAGACGAAGAACATCTGCAGTAGTCTCAGCGTGCCCATGAGCCGGATATTTGATCTGATACAGTTCCGGCTGGAAACCGCCAAAGTCATAGATTGTCTCATATTGAGCCGTAGAGGATACAAGCTGAGTTGCAGACTCCCAATGGGCGGAGAATAAGACGATAGCTCGGGGTTTCGGCAGATCCTGTCCGATTTTTTGCAGGAATTCGGTATAAACATTCTCCTCCAGTGCAAGTGAAGGCGCACCATGTGCGATAAAGAAGGATGGCATCATTATGCATTCAGTCCTTTCGTATGGTTGGCAGCCAGTTCAGCGTCGCTGCGAAGCCATAATTGGAATTGATCATAAAGCTCTGCGGTGACGTGATGTCCACCAGAATAAGGAACGTAAGTTACACTGCGAGCATGTTTACGGAAATAATTCGCATTGTCTTCACCCAACTGCAGGGGAAACATGTGATCCTGGTCTCCATGGGAGATAAATACGGATAACGAAGTTCCAGGGTCTATTGGATATTCGTCTTTTACAAATTGCGGAATGTATCCGCTCATGGCTACGATTCCTTTGATTGCATCACCCATGATCAAGGAGAGCGTCATCGCCATAATGGCACCCTGACTGAATCCCGCAATATAACGTCGAGTCGGGTCAATGGCATATTCAGAGGACAAATCTCCGATCAGCTGCTGCAAACCCTGAACCGAAGCGTCAAACAGCTCACGAACCGGATTACCAATGCTTTTAATTTGAAAATAGGCATAACCGCTGCCCTGAACAAGGGGTCCCCGAACAGCTACGATAATAAAATCAGATTGCAGGGGTTCCATTAGACGAAGCATATCCTGCTCGTCCGAACCCATACCATGGAGGGCGAAAATAACGGGATATTGCTGATCTGTATTGTAATTCGAAGGCAATCGAACTTCATAAGTAAATGAGGTATTCATTGAAATCACCGCCTGAAGAAAGTTATATAATAATAGTTCACCAATATGAAATAAATATTCTTATTTATAAACAAAATTTATCACGAATCCATTGTAGGGTCAATATTTTTTTTGTATTATGAAAATATGTTACGTATTAAAAATCTCTAACTTAACTACTAAAATAACGCTGCTGATTGTGATGTTCATATTAATCCCGAGGATGTGATCAGGATGCTGCAAGGGATCGTGCCTATTTTGAGAATATTTGATGAGGATAAGGCCAAAGAGTTTTACGTCAACTACCTGGAGTTTGTCGTAGATTGGGAGCATCGATTTGAAGAGGGGATGCCCTTATATATGCAGATATCGCTTGATTCCATTGTTCTTCACCTGTCCGAGCATCACGGCGATTGTACGCCGGGAGCTGCGCTGCGAATAGAAATGAAGGATCTGGGTGCACTCTGTGGCAGGCTTAATCAGAAAAAATACAAACAGTCCAGGCCGGGAATTACGGATACGCCTTGGGGATTAAGGGAAATGACCGTGACAGATCCGTTTGGCAATCGGATCATTTATTACGAGTCTCCCCGTGCGACAGACTGAAGATTTAGCAAGAGAAGGGTAGGAGAAGCAGTATGGATATCGGTTTGGCCATTCGTACGATTAGGAAGCAAAAACAGATTACGATTATGCAAATGTGCGAGGGGACGGGGTTGTCAAAGGGCTTTATCAGCAACGTCGAAAATAACAAGACATCCCCTTCCATTGCTACACTTGAAAGTATCGCGGATTATCTGGAGGTTCCCCTGCCTTACCTGCTGCTTACACCAGAACAGCGGATGAATGTGGTGCGCAAGGATGAGCGGCAGGAAACGACTGCGGGCAGCGGTTCGATCAAGGTACAGCATCTGACGGCAAAAGGGGCCATGCGCATGTCGATTGTAGAACTGCCACCGGGTGTTTCCACAGGGGTCAACAAGCATGCAGGGGAAGAGAGTCACCTGGTCCTCCAGGGCAGAATTCGTGCAGCACAGTGTGAGGACGTTGAGATATTGGAAGTGGGGGATTCGTTTAGCTGGAATGCCATCGTTCCCCATGAGGTAACGAACATTGGAGATGAGACAGCAGTTGTGTTAATCGCCGTGTCCAAAGAGCTGGATCTGGACCGTTTGTGGGACAAATAGAGGCGCGGCAGCATCTCTTAGGTAAAATGAAAATAGACCGCCAGGAGGTTTCCGGGCGGCCAAATTCATTTCTGCTGTTTACTGCGGATTGGTTGTCCAGATTCCAGCAGCTTTGACAAATACACGATCGGAGAGCTTAAGTGTCGCCAGAGCCAGCTCGGCTACATCTTCCGCTTGCATCATGCGATCCTCGTCTCCGATTTTCAATCCGGCATTGGTAGCAAGCTCTGTATTAACTGTGCTTGGGGTTAACGCCGTTACACGAATGTTGGATTTGCGCACTTCCTGCATCAGGGATTCGGTCATCCCCAGCAGCGCGAACTTGGATGCACAGTATGCTGATCCTGTAGCAAATCCACGTTCACCCGCTGTGGAAGCAATGTTGATTATACTGCCGCTGCTTTCCTTGATCATGCTCGGCAGGACGGCACGAGTCACATAGTATGTACCCATAACGTTAACATGCAGGATACGCTCCCATTCTTCAGGCTCCATGTCGAGCAAGGTACCGAAGCTGGCAATACCTGCATTGTTGATGAGAATGTCAACCGCGCCTAGTTCCATTTCTATTGCTGCTACTGCTGCTTCAGCCTGTGTACGATCAGAAATGTCAGCTACAGCACTTGTGACCTTAATGCCATATGCCTCGCTTAACGTTAGCTGAAGGGCCTCCAGATCGGAAGCCGTACGTGCAATCAAGCCGAGATGCACACCTTCCTTGGCAAGTGCTTCGGCAATGGCGCGGCCAATACCTTTACCGGCTCCTGTAATGACAGCCGTTTTATTTTTAAGTTCCATGTGGGTAATTCCTCCTTATAAGTTGGAATGGCAGTTGATTATACTATATTACCCACAGTTCTCATATTTGCTTCATCACTACTTGGTGATACGGATGCTGCCAGAGGTGGTACGGGCCTTGATGACTTCCTTGCTGTTCATCAGAGATTCCGGTACATTTACATCTCCGGAAGTGGCACGAGCGTCGTAGACTCCTTCAAAATCGGGTGCAGCTTGAATGAAGACGTCTCCTGATTGTCCCGATACATCCACCGCTGCAGAATGGGTCTGTTCGATATGAACACTTCCCGAAGTGAAGCGGATATTGGCTGCTCCGTTTAACTGTGTGATTTCTACATCTCCTGATGTTATTTCACTGTTCACATTACCATCTAACTGATCTGCAGTGAAGCTTCCGGAGGTTTGCGTTACAGTCATGTCACCATCGATAGTGGAAGCCTTGATGTCCCCTGAAGTGAGATCCAGATCAATACGCGGGGCCGATATATCTTCCAGCCGAATGGATCCCGAGGTATTGTTGAGCTCAAGCAGATTGGCATGTAAACCGGCCAACTTCCAGTCGCTTGAGGACGAATCGAGTTTAACCTCATTTAATTGGTGGCCTTCAGGCAGAGCTACGGTGATTTTGGAATCCCGATCACTCCAATACAGGGTGAAAAACTGTATTCGCTCACGTTTTGTCTGAGCCAGCTTGAACGTGCCGCCAGATAACGTGGCCTGTTCGAAACTTTGGATGACAACCGGGTCCCATTTACCGTCTACCTCAATATAACCATTGGAATCCGGGCTGACCACGAATTCGATATCCGCGCTAAAATTGGCATCCATAATTACATTTTGCAACTCATCATTTTTGAAATCCCATCGTTTGGAGTAAGCTTCCCGATCATCTCCGAACTGAACTCCATATATGGACGTGCCGAGCAAACCTATTCCGATACAGATGACAGCCAAAGCCAACCACTTTTTTGTACTCATGCGGAAACGTCTCCTTTCATCGTTTTACTATTCCATCTAATGTATTGCAGCGTGACGGCCTTGAAGCCCTTGAAAACTCGCTGTGCGGCCAAGAAGAACAGAATCCCAACACCAAATGCACCAATAGCTACAAACAGCTCTGCCTTATCAAAAGGACTGAGGAACAGGAAGTCCACCGCAGCTGCGACCGGGGCCAATACCAGCAAGGACATACTGGCAATGGCGAGCCATAGCGACCAGAGGGTTAACCCCAGAGGAATGCCCAGAATCAAATTCAGAAAAATCAGGCCAATCCCTGTAAAAAAGTTGCGAGCAGCCCGGTTGCTGTTCTTTGGCGGCCGCATTTCACCATAAGTCGGAGCGTAGAAGGGATCGGAACCCGGCGTGTTCACGTCATAGCGCTCACCGAGTGCTTCCCGCGCAATCTCTTCCGGATGGCCTAACTCGCGGGCGATCTCCTCTTCAGTTCTTCCTTCCTGAAGCCCGAGCTCGAAGTGCTGATCATAGTCAGCGAGCAGCTCCGCCCGTTCTTGAGGCTCCATCGGCCGCAGATGGATTTCCATGGCCTGCATAAATTGTTGTCTATTCATGATCGGTTCCTTCCTCAATCAGATTTGCGACGTTGCGCACAAATTCATTCCATTCCGTAGTCAGTGCCTGCATGTAGTCACGACCTGTGTCCGACAGCTTGTAATATTTACGGGGCGGACCCTCGCTTGATTCCTGCAAATAGGTGGTGCAGTACCCGTCTTGAACAAGTCTGCGAAGTAAGGGGTACAGTGCACCCTCGGCAACTTCAATATGTTTGGAAACCGCCTGAGCCAGTTCGTAGCCATACCGATCCTGGCGGTTAATCAGCACCAGGACGCATAGCTCCAGTACTCCCTTTTTGAACTGGATATTCACGTTCACACAGGTTCCTCCTTAATCCTTCTTCAATCACTAGTGTGTATTGATCAGTAGTTGTGAAATCATAATAGCATTCAGTACTGTATATTGCAAGGTAGTGATTTAAAAATAGTTCCGTGTCATGGTTGTGCTCAAGAACAGACACCCGATGCTCGTGTAAACTTCGATTGACTTCCCATAAGAACAGCATACGTAAAACCCGGGTAGGATGCCTCCGTCCGAAGACGGAATCCTACCCGGGTCTGGAAACTGAATCTACTCTGTTTATTCTGTGGCTTCAAGCACTTTAAGATCTTTGACAGCCGGTCCTTCAATGACTTTGCCGGCAAAATCGAAGCGGGAACCGTGGCAAGGGCAATCCCACGAGCGTTCCCCTTCATTCCATTCCACTTCGCAACCCAGATGCGTGCAGGTTGTATCGACCAAAAACAGTTTGCCGCTGGTGTCCTTGTAAGCACCGGCACGTTTGCCGTTATGACGAACAACGGCACCTTCGTCATTGCCGATCTCGCTGACGTTCTTGTGAACGATGCCTACTTTTCCGGAGATCAGCTCTTTCGCTACATTCGCGTTTTCGATGATAAAGTTTTTCATACCGGGATCGGTCTTGAATCTGGCTGGATCGAAGACAGCGGCATGGGGATTGTCACGACCGGTGATACGATCTGCCAGAATATGTCCAGCCATCGTACCAGTGGTCATGCCCCACTTGGCGAATCCGGTAGCGACATAAACTCGTTCATGCCTTCCGGTAATCGGTCCTATATAAGGCACTTTATCAATGGATATCAGATCCTGGGCGGACCAGCGGAATGGAATGCTGCGGATGCCGTACGTTTCCTCTGCGAACCGCTCGAGGCGTTCATAATGACCATAGGTGCAGATTCCTTGTCCGGTTTTATGGTTTTCCCCGCCGAAGAGAATGAGCTCCTTCCCTTCATGGAGCACCTTGCGAAGGGAACGGGCTGGCTCATCATCCGAGATGTACATGCCGCCGGCATAAGGCTTTTGAGGTTCTACGGCAACCGCATAAGAGCGCTCGGCGTGTAACCTTGTGAAATAAAAACCAGGGTCATACACCGGAAAGTGGGAGGCTACAACCACATGTTCTGCTGTCACGGATGGGCCATTACCATAAGTACGTACATGAAGTGAAGCATCTTCTTCCACATCAGTGACTGTCGTATGCTCATAGATCTGAACTCCCTGCTTAACGGCAGAATCAAGCAAATGGTGTAAATAGGCGAGAGGGTCAAAGCGAGCTTGACCTGGCATCTTAATGCCTGCTCTCGATGGAACTTGAATCGGAAGCGGATCGACCCACTGACCTGGAATGTTCAGCTTGCCGTAAGCGGTGAGCTCAATCTCCAGCTTTTTCAGATTATCTTCGGATTGAATGTACACGTAGGCATCTTCCTCTGCCCACTGGCAATCGATCTGTTTCTCTTTCACGAGATTGCGCATCCAGTTGGCGGCCTCCGCATTGCCTTCATAATACATGCGCGCCTGTTCCTGTCCGAAGTGGTGAAGCAGTTCATCGAAAATGACCCCATGCTGTGCAGAAACCTTGGCTGTTGTATGTCCGGTTGTACCATCCAGTACTTTCCCGGCTTCCAGCACCACCACACGCATTCCACTTTGGGCAAGCAGATAGGCTGTTGTGATGCCAGCAATCCCTGCACCAATAATGGCTACATCTGCACTGATATCTTCAGTAAGCTTCGGATAGGCGTCAAATTCATGAGTAGCCCTCCAGATCGATTCCGGTATGGGGGGCAGGCCCGCCGGGGGCTGTTGATTGTTGCTCATTCGGTTGTCCTCCTTGATCTTTCTTCAGGTCAAAAATGAAATGGTTCGTATCCCATGCAAGCGCGAAGTTGATGTACTCCTAACCATGATTGCCACACTATGTCAGAATAAAACGAGGTGGCTGAGACTTTACAAATCATTGTTCACATTTTCCTGAAGAGGACCCCTGTTATTTTTGCCTGACATGCATTATGATAGGGTTATCGAAACCGTTTTAGTAAATGTACCAGGGTAATGTATACAGATGTTTAAATGTTGATTTAACAACGTTTTTACCTATATAAAACGAGTCGTAGATTTATCAAAGTGCACCGTGTTCATTACATTATATGTATTCGCTATCATTAGCCGATAAACGATATGAAGTATAAAGGAGATTTCAACCCATGACGAATCAAACCAAATATCCATTTCAGGATACAACGCTCGAACTGGACGCAAGGGTTAAGGACCTGGTATCCCGTCTGACGGAAGATGAAAAAATCGAATCCATGCTGCAATACCAGCCAGCGGTAGAACGCCTGGGTATTGCTGCTTATAAACACGGAACAGAAGCCGCCCATGGCCTGGCCTGGCTTGGTGAAGCTACATCCTTCCCGCAGCCTGTTGGACTGGCTTGCACATGGGATGCGGAACTTATGAAAGAAATCGGTTCTGTCATCGGGGACGAGGCGCGCGTGTTCTACAAACGCAATCCGGCTGTGAATGGTCTTACCCTGTGGGCACCTACAGTTGATATGGAACGTGACCCGCGTTGGGGCCGCAATGAAGAGGCTTATGGCGAAGATCCGGAACTGACTGCCGAACTTACCACTGCACTGGTCAAGGGGATTCAGGGAGATCATCCGAAATATTACAAGGCTGTTGCAACGCTCAAGCACTTCCTTGCGAATAATAATGAAGTGGATCGCGGAAGCGGCTCATCGAGCATTGATCCACGCAATATGCGTGAATATTATCTGAAGGCATTCGAGAAACCGTTCAAGGAAGGCGGAGCGCAGTCAATGATGACCGCGTATAACTCCATTAACGGTACGCCGGCACTGCTTCATCCTTTTGTGAACGAAATTGTCAAAGGCGAGTGGGGCATGGATGGTTTCATCGTCAGCGATGCAGGTGATGTGATGGGGATCAAGAACGATCATAAGTACTATGATTCTCATACACCGGGCACGGTGGAGTCCGTCAAAGCGGGAATCGACAGCATTACCGATGATGCGGATCTGTCCAAGCAAGCCCTTCGCGAAGGGTTGGAACAAGGAACGCTAACAATGGAAGATATCGACCAGGCATTGTTCAATACATTCCGTGTACGTTTCCGTCTGGGTGAGTTCGATCCGGCTGAAGGCAATCCGTATGCGTCCATTGGCGAAGAAGCGATGATGACAGAGAAGGCGAAGGCCCTGTCGCTAAGAGCAGCAAGAGAACAGGTTGTATTGCTCAAAAACGCTAAAGGCACCCTGCCGCTGAATAAAACCAAATCAGGCAAAGTGGCTGTCATTGGTCAGCTGGGCGGCACTGTTTACCGTGACTGGTATGCTGGCACCATGCCTTACAGCGTATCTCCGCTTGAGGCAATCAGCGGCAAGGTAGGCAGCGATAAGGTTGTGTTCAAGGATGGAAATGACCGAATTACATTGACTTCGGTAGCGAATGGAAAAGCAATCGGACTGGCTGAAGGCGAGAAGTCACCGCTTATTGCATCGGGAGAAGCAGAGACGTTCACGCTGACGGATTGGGGCTTCGGAAGTCTCACGCTGCAGGCAGAAAGCAATGGCAAATATCTGACCACGGATGAAGAAACGGTAACGGCTTCAGCAGATGAAGTGTACGGCTGGTTCGTGAAGGAAGTATTCCACTTGCTTCCGCAGGAAGATGGTAGTGTCGGTCTGACAACATGGAATGGCAAAACGGTAACCGCGCCAAATGGCGGAAACGACGCATTTGCCGTGTCAGAAGAGCTGAAGTCTTTTGGTGCAACCGAGACGTTTAAGAAGGACATCGTTGTGAACGGGCTGGATGAAGCTGTAGCCGCTGCGAAAGAAGCAGAAACGGCCATTGTATTTGTCGGGAACAATCCGCTTGTGAACGGGAAGGAAGAGATTGACCGTCCAAGCCTGGATCTGGCTGAATCCCAGCAACGTCTGGTTGAAGCTGTATATGCGGCCAATCCGAATACCGTTGTGGTTATTGTGGGCAGTTACCCGTTCACATCCAATTGGGTTCAAGAGAACATCCCGGCTGTACTGTACACTTCCCATGCAGGACAGGAACTGGGTACGGCTGTCGCCGACGTGCTCTACGGAGATTACGCACCAGCAGGCCGTTTGAACATGACGTGGGTGCAATCCGCAGATCAGTTAACGGATATCAAGGACTATGACATCATTCAATCCGGACGTACGTATCAGTATTTTGAAGGCAATGTACTGTATCCATTCGGACATGGATTAACGTATGCTGCGTTCAAATACAGCAACCTGGAGTTGAATCCCGACCAAGCGGGACCCGAAGGAACGGTCAAAGTAACCGTCGACGTAACCAACACCGGAACCATTGCCAGTGATGAAGTCGTCCAGTTGTATGTACGCGCCGGCAAATCCCGTGTGAAACGTCCACTCAAAACGTTAAAAGGATTCCGTCGTCTCCATGTTGAAGCTGGCGCAACCGTAAAAGTGAGCTTCAGCTTGCCAGTACAGGAACTGGCCATCTGGGATGTCACCCGTGATCGTTATGTGGTTGAAGCAGGAACGTATTCCATCATGGTCGGCAAATCGTCATCCGATATTCAGCTTGTTGCTGATCTGACGGTCGATGGCGAAACAATCCCTGCCCGTAATCTGAGCGTGGTGACCCGTGCTGAGAATTATGATGCTTACTTTGGTGTGGATCTGGATGAGAGCAAGGAAGGTGGAACTTCTGTCCGCGTGACGGGGGAGCACGGATGGATTGCTTTCAAAGATGCCGATCTAGGGGATCAAGCAGCAGTCATTGAAGCACGTGTATCGTCAGAACAACCAGGTGCAGCACTGGAAGTTCGTCTGGACGCAGCAGACGGAACACTGGCAGGACGTGTCGACATCGCACAAAGTGGTGCACAGCAATGGTCTACGGTGAAAGCCGATCTTCAAGGTGCAGCAGGCCAAAGGGACATCTATATTATATTGTCTGCGGGTGTACGCATAAGCCATTTTGAGATTCGCTAAACAAAGCGGATAGAATGAGCTTGCCGCATACTAAATAATTGAATAGAAGAAAGCCTCCGAATCAGATTCGGGGGCTTTTCCACTTGAGTATCGATATGTATATTATTTGCCGTCAAACGTAATCAGTTTGTTCACGAATTGTTTCAGCTGCTGGCTGGTTTCATTCAGCTGTTCAATGGTACTCATGAAATTGTTGACGAGTTCCGCCTGTTCCTGCGAGCTGGCGGTAATCTCTCCAAGCTCATTTTCCATCATTTGAATGGATTGCCGGACAGCGAGAAGGGACTCTTCAATTTGGGTGGTGGCTTGCTTGGTATCTACCGACAGTTTGCGGATTTCTTTCGCAACGACGCCGAATCCGGCTCCTGCATCACCTACACGGGCAGCTTCAATGGCTGCATTTAAACCAAGCAGGTTGGTTTGTTCGGAGATTTCCCGGATGAAGCTCGCAACCTGAGTTACGTTACCTGATTTCTGTACAGCTTGTTTGGAGTTATTCCGGATTTCCTCAGTTGTGGCGCTCAGCTCCTCGGAATGTGCAGCCACATGCTGCACGCTATCAATAAGCTGATTGGTCAGATGCTCCGTCGCTTCCATGAGCTGTTGTAACTGAGCCTGGTCGTCCATGCTGTAGAGCAGATTGAATATGGCGATGACCTCACCCTGTTCGTTTTTGATCGGCAGGTACGATACATCAAATGGAACACCGAATAATTCCTTGGGATAATGATCGAACTGCTTCTCCGTCGTGCCTTTCAGATCGGCAAAATTACGATTGGGTTCAAGCAAAGGATCTCCCGCTTTGAATTCCAATTGTTTTAAGGACTCTCCTGCAGAAAAGTACAGGAACTTCTCCCGATCGATAATGGAAAGGGTTACATCCTGGCGTATGGTATCACGGAAAAACGGCATACATGTAATGAATGCTTGAATAATATCCATAGTTAGGTAATTTCCTCCTAAAATGTTTAATGTAGAAAAGTGCTAAAGTTTATTTTAGTAACCACCTATATATTATATCGACATGCAATAAAGAAGTGAGTAGTGAAAAAATAAAAAAATTCCCATCGAAAATACACGCAATTCATCCTCTGCGTATTTCCAATGAGAATATCGATTGGGATCATGCTATAACGACTCAAGGTCTACTGTAACAATTTGTTGATCTCTTAACGTCGCCTGCACATCCACCAAGCGCTGATTGCGGCTGCCCCGAAAGGGTAAGGATATATCCCGTTCGGCAGCCACGTAGGGGCCATCTACAATGACATCACACAGCCAGGCCAGTTCAGCCCGTATAGGATCAGTGACAAGCTCTTCATAGGTGAATCCGGTATAGGCCCACACGGTCCGATCAGGGCATGCATCGCGGAAACGGCGAACCCAAGGGATGCATTCCTCTGCTGAGAAAAAGGGATCACCCCCGCATATTGTAACCCCATCCAGCAGGGGATGGGCAGTTATCTCATGCAAAATCTGCAGCTGTCGCTCTGCGGTGAAATGTTCTCCTGCCCGGAAGCTCCATGAATCCGGACTGAAGCACCCTGGGCAGGCATGACGGCACCCGCTGATAAAGATGACCGCTCGCAGACCAGGTCCTTCATTTACAGATTCGGGAATATAACCGTACAGATTCACTTATGTTTCACCCGATCCCGCACTTCGGCCTGTTTCGCGGAATTGAAGCGTACCTTGTAGTCGCCGGTAAGATAACCGGTGACCCTGCGCAATCGCTGAAAGTGCACGTGGTCCTCGTGTGCCTCACACCCAGGACATACATCACCAATGACACCTTCATATCCGCATGCTGGACAGCGGTCTATCGGGTGATTAATGGAGAAATACCCAATATCCTGTGCGAGTGCATATTGAACAATACGCTGAAAGGCGCTGGTATTGGCCCGTACATTTCCATCCAGTTCAACATAGGAAATGGCCCCGGCATTGCATAGCGTATGGAAGGGAGCCTCCAGTTCAATTTTGCGGTAAGCTGGCAGGGTGTAATAGACCGGAATGTGAAATGAATTTGTGTAATATTCCCGGTCATTGACCCCGGCAATGAGTCCATATTGCTCGCGGTCAATCTTGGTGAACTTGCCGGATAACCCTTCGGCAGGCGTGGCAAAGAGCGTAACATTCAGGTTATGCAGTTTACTCATGCGGTCACAGAATTCACGCATGGTGCGGATAACATTCAACGCCTCACGGTGGATATGGGGGTCCTGTCCATGGTGCCGGCCATACAGTGCGGTCATGCATTCGGCAAGCCCAATAAAACCAATGGACAAGGTGCCATGCTTCAATAGTTCGGCTACCGGTTCATCTGGTGCGAGCTGCTCACCGCCTTCCCACACCCCTTCCCGCATCATGAAATCAGATGCTTTGGCAGGCTGTGCCGTTTGTATACGATAGCGGTGCAGCAGTCCGGAAGCAGCACGTTCCATGACCTTTTCCAGTGCTGCATAGAATCCCGTACGGTCGGCGACGGCCCGTGCACCCTGACAGATGCCATAACGAATGCCGAGCTTGACCAGATTGATGGTGTTGAACGAGAGGTTGCCTTTGCCGCTCTGCCGATTGCGTCCGAAGCGGTCTGCCAGCGTACGTGTACGGCACCCCATGGTGGCGATGATGGTATCCGGATCTTCAGGCCGATAATAAGGCAGGTTGAATGAGGCATCCACGTTGACAAAGTTCGGATACATGCGCCGGGAAGAGCAGATCACGGCTAGTCGGAACAAGTCGTAGTTGGGTTCCCCTTGAGCCTGGTTAATTCCCTGCTTGCACTGGAAGATATGCTGTGGAAACACGGGTGTTTCCCCGCCACCAAGGCCGCGGATGGTTGCCTCCAGCAGGGAACGGGATACAAGCCTGCCTTCGGCTGAGGTGCATAGTCCATAGTTCAGCGAAGTAAAAGGAATCTGTCCACCTGCCCGGCTGCTCATGGTATTCAGATTGTGAATCAATGATTCGGCAGCCTGTCCGGTCTCCAGTTCTGTTTCCTCACAGGCAAAAGCAAAAGCACGCGGGCAAGCTTCTCGTGCCACTGGACTATCCAGGTGCAGATGCTCGTCGTCAATCTGCGTGTGCTCTCCAAGCAAACGCTGTCCTTTGCGATAATGTTTGCGGAAGGAGCGCTGTACATAAGGAGCCAGGTCCCAGTCGATTTTGTTGGCGGATACTCCGCCGTACTGACTGTTTTGCTGTGATTGAAATATGATGGCGACGAGCGCCATTGCAGACATGATGGTCTGCGGGGTACGCACGGAGCCGTTACCCGTATTGAAGCCGGAGGCCAGCAGTCGATCAAACGGGATAAAGATGCAATTGGTTGTTCCAAGCGCATACTGATCCAGATCATGAACGTAGAGATCTCCATTCTCTACAGATGCAGCAAGCTCTGCCGGCAGCACATGACGAAGAGCATGCCACTTGGCCGTCTCCGAGCCGAGCCTGCTCATTTTGCCGCTGAACGAATCACCATTGAGGTTGGCGTTCTCCCTCAGTGTGTCTGCGTCTTCTGCGCCAATAATTCGTCTTCCCAGGTCGGATAATAGATCGGATGCCGGTGGAGTGGCATACTCAAGCAGGTTCATGTGAGATTCCTCCCAAATATTGATTTATAATATCGGTCATTTCATTTAAACACTATATGTAGACTTGCATTATCCATTTATAAACTATATGTGGATTTTTGGGTGTGATCATTCTCACACTGTAACCTTCTACAGGCAGGAACTGCTGCGGGTGGAGTGGATAAAGGTTTTCAAAGTGAACTGGGAAGAGTATAATTCCTATTTACGCTGTACTCGGGATAAGCTTGGATTTCATACACTATGATTCTCTTGGGCTTCTATGGTGGTAAACATATATGTACATGTTGTGACAGTTAACTTAAGAAATTTGACCCTCATATACAGGACAGATTCATTTTGAGATAGAGATGTAGAAATACAGCTAAGATTTGAGGGGTGGATCATGGGAACGGCAGGGATTACGAGAGGCTTTTATGAAAATGTACAGGAAGCAGCGTCCCACATCGTGGACGTGTTAAGCGGGGTATTGGAGGTCAATACGATCTTTGTTGCCACCAATGACGGGACGACCAATGTCATTTTGGAAGCTTTTAACCGAAACGAGGAACTGGTTATCAGTGGCAGTGAACTTCCATTTGATTCTTCCTACTGCAGTCTGGTGCTGCGAAATACAAAAGAAAACCTGATCATAACGGATACTGCAGCACATCCGCTGACTTGCTCAATGGATGTAACCAAGGCGCTCGGTAACCGTTTTTTTGTGGGCATACCCATCATGCGGCGTTCGGGTGAAACCTTTGGGACGATTTGTTTAATGGACAAGCCGGACTATGTCATTAGTGAGACAGATATGAAGACATTGAACGCCATGGCTGTATTCCTTGGATATGTCGTTGACTTGGAGAATACTCTGCTCATCCAGAAACAAAAGCTGAATGATACGGAGCAGCTGAAACAGCAGCTGCAGATGGAGAAGGAACGTGCAGAATCGGAAGCGATGACGAAGGCCCAGATGATTGCGCTAATGAGTCATGAGATTCGCAACCCGCTCAATGGCATTCTTGGTTTAACTGATCTGATGCGTACACCGGATATGCCCGAAGAGCATGTGGAATATGTGGACATGATCGAGACCAGTGGCAACATCCTCCTGTCTTTGCTGAATAATATAATGAACTTTAATATTAATGAAACAGGTAGAACGGTAGTTCATGATGATCCCTTTGACCTGGTTTCTACTATTGAGAGTACTGTGTATCTGCATGCCGGGCTGGCGATGGAGAAAGGAATCGAGCTGGGACTGAACCTTGAGATGAATGTCTCTCAGGTCTTCGTGGGAGATGAGGTCAAGATCGGTCAGCTGCTCGCAAATGTGCTGAAATATGCCATTGATTCCACGCGTACAGGTTCCGTGCTCGTTACGGCCGTCGTAGATGGTCAGAATGTGGATGAGGCTGGTACGTTGCTGCTTCACATCAAATATACGGGCCGGATGCTGGCATCGGACAAAAAGCTGCAGGCGTTTAATACACTGGACGGAAATGTCAGCATTCAGAAGCTTGTGGGCACCAACCTTGGTTTGGCCGTCAGCCAAAATCTCGCCATTCTCATGCATGGCCGTATCGAGGTGACCAGCCTGGCTGAGGAGGAGACGGAATTTCAGATCAGGCTGCCCTTGATGAAGCACTGGGAACTTCCGCAGCTTACAGGCATCCAAGAGCGATTGAAAGGTAAAACGGTACTGCTGGTCAAAGCTCCTGATATTCTGCAGGGAGTATCTTCCCTCATGCGCAGGTGGGAGATGGATGTAAACATGACATCAGACACGAACCAGGCAAAACACTGGTTGGAAGATGGACTTGAGCCTGAAATTGCCGTCATTGACATGGGGTTAGATCCAGACAAGGCCATGGATTTTATTCATGAATTAAAGGGAATGGCCAAACAACTGCCGATCATCATCCTGGTCCCTTACGGAATGCATATGGATCCTCAGGAGGCGGGGAACGTTAATGCTGTCTTAACCAAGCCGGTTAGACAGTTGGACTTGCTGAACGCACTGAGCGCGACATTGCACCGGGCATAAGAAAATATAAGCAGCGTACCTAATCAGGTACGCTTTTTTTGTATACGGAAAGAGCACGCCTCGAATCGGTTCTGTTTATTTATCCGTTTTCTTTTGTTAAATCCCTTTTCATCCACGCTGGTTACGTTACAATAGAAAAGTAAGAATCATACTCATTAATCTAGAGGAGGATGTGCATTCAATGGAATACCGCAGATTGGGTGGAAGCGGACTGAAAGTAAGCGAGATCAGCTTGGGCAGCTGGCTGACGTACGGAGGATATGTGGAGCGTGAAAATGCGGTGAAGTCAATTGAAACCGCATTCGACGAAGGCATTAACTTTTTTGATACAGCAAACGTATACGAGCGCGGCGCGGCGGAAGAGCTGCTTGGGCAGACTTTGAAAGCATATTCCCGTGATTCCTATGTTCTTGCAACCAAAGTGTTCGGCAAAATGGGCGACGGTCCGAATGACCAGGGCTTATCCCGCAAACATATTAAGGAGCAATGTGATGCCAGTTTGAAACGCTTAGGCGTGGAATATGTGGACATCTACTATTGCCATCGTTATCATACGGAAACACCGATTGAAGAAACGCTGCGTGCACTGGATGACCTGGTTCGTCAAGGAAAAGTGCTGTACGTAGGCGTAAGCCAATGGACTGCTGCTCAGATGGAAGCAGCGCTGGGTACCGCTGACCGTCTGCTGCTCGATCATATCGTGGTCAATCAGCCGGTCTATAACATGTTTGACCGCTATATTGAGAAGGAGATTATTCCACTGGGTGAGCGTAAGGGAATCGGACAAGTTGTCTATTCTCCACTTGCACAAGGCCTGTTAACCGGCAAGTACACCTCGGCTTCAGATCTTCCGGAGAACTCCCGTGCGGCGAAGCTCGGCTGGGATGAAGGCAAGATCAATGCAGACAAAATCGGAAAAGTGCGTCAGCTGATTGAAGTAGCGGACAAGCTGGATCTGAAGGTTGGGCAGCTGGCACTTGCATGGATTTTGCGTCAAACCAATGTATCCAGTGCTCTTGTAGGGGCAAGCCGTCCGGAACAGGTGAAGGAGAATGCTGCTGCCTCAGGTGTGAAACTGGATTCATCCATTATTGAAGAGATCGAGCAGATCCTGTCTTAGTGGCTAGCAGCCTTTCAAGGTGCAGTTTGCAAACTAAATGGTAAAAAAGGATGCCCCGCAGCCATCATTAGGCTTAACTGCGGGACATCCTTTTTTGTGTTTTAGGCTAGAGCAGACGATTGCCAATAAGCACCTTGGATCGCTTCGGAATGGCGCAGACCCGATTTCTCCCGGTATTTTTGGCTTCATATAATGCACGGTCTGCCTGCTCGAAGAAGTCAGCATCATCCTGCTCGTCGCAATGATCCGGAAAGACGGCTACCCCGATCGAAATGGTCAGACGAATGGTTGTGCCATCTGGCAGAGCGAAGAGATACTTTTCAACAGACTGTCGGATGGATTCGGCAATGGCCAGGGCTTGATGATTGCCGCAGTCCAGCAGCAGGATTGCAAATTCCTCGCCACCGTTACGTGAGACCATGTCAGCTGATCGCGAATGTTCGATAAGTAATTGCCCCAGCTGTTTCAGGACAGCGTCTCCAGCACTGTGACCGTACGTATCATTCACCTTTTTGAAGCGGTCGATGTCAATGACAAGCAGGGAAAGCTTCTGTCTGTTTTCCCGGGCACGCTCCAGCTGCAGTTCCAGGGATTTCTCAAACTGACGGCGATTGCTGAGATTGGTGAGATGGTCTGTGGATGCTCTGCGTTCCAGAAGGAATAACATCTCATTCGATTTATTAATAAATTCGGCGATAAAATAAATAAAGATCCCACCGACAAAAGAAATCGTCATTTGTAACGGATATACTTTCATTAATGAATTCATGCTGCTGGAATTCAGCACCAGAATCACAAAGATCAGTGTTATGCCCAGCAGGTTCATCGTTATGATTTTGGTTAATCTCGACCAGGAAGCATAGGCAAAATATACACCGGATAAACCGATTAAAGTCATGACGAAACCGGCATCAATCGCTGGAGACGACAGACCAAAGATGGCAATGCGCAGGATGGAGATGACAAGTCCAGAGATGACCGATGCCAGACCTCCCAGATACACTGCGGCTGTAACAATCGCAAGATGGCGCAGGTCCACTATGGTATCTTCATTAAGAGGGAAGGAATAGTTCATCAGCACAGTACCATAGATACCAAACAGGAAGCCGCCGATTATCTGCACACGTAATGAGGGGAACGGAACACGAATGTTATAGTATTTGGCAATAATTCCGGATATGTACATGAATGTGATCATGACACAGATATTAATAAAGAACGTGCTTAACAATGAACAGCCCTCCTTTAACGCACATTACTATATTTTATCTGAAAAAGAGCACAGTAGCGAACCATATTATAGCAAATGTGCAATTCGATTGCTGGAAATGGTCTATTATTAATATAAGTTTTCTGGTAATAGACTCGTATTGACTTCATTATACATTAAGATTTATACTTAATCTAAATCAAAATTTGTTTCAATGTTTCTGGGAATCATAGCGATCGATGGATTGCTGTGTCATCGTATATATTTTGGAATGGATTAATAAAGGAGAATTGCCGTGAAAACTCTAAATCTGACGATACAAAGACAGGCCGTATATGATGTAGTACGCCACTCGGAAGACCATCCGACTGCTGCAGACGTGATGAACCGTCTGGTCGAACAAGGCTATAATCTCGCCTATGGCACCGTATATAATTCGCTGCGTTATTTAACGGACAAAGAATTGATCCGGGAGCTTAAGCTGGGTGAGACTGCCAGCCGATATGATGCTCGCATGGATGACCACCAGCATATTATGTGTGAAGTCTGTGGCAAAGTGGATGAGGTTATGACAGAGGTCCCTTCGGCGTGGATGCAGCAGGTGGCCGAGGAAACCGGTTATGCAATTGATCACGCTCATGTGGTCTTTGGAGGTGTCTGCGGGGAATGCAAAAACAAACGGATCAAGTAAAAATCAGGATGTCTGATCGACGTTTGCCGCTGCGGGTCAAGCCAGCTCTTACTGATCCGGCTCCCTTTGTGGAAGCTTGTCCTGTCACACGGCGTGTCATTCTGATCAGTCCGATGCCAGGCCAGGTTCATGAACTGGTCAAAGCGTTGACGGATAGCTGCTTCGATGTATTGGTGTTTCATCGTTGGGAACCGGATCTTCATGAACGGCTGGTATTTGATCTGTTGATCTATGATCTGTCTGTGGCTGGAACGATTGATGCGTTCGCTGGCATCAGCAGCCGTTTGAACCGGGAGGCAGAGCGTATGGCACCTTGCCTATATCTGGTGGGCGAGAATATGATAGGCAGCGCAAGCGGACCCATGCTTCAGGAAGAGCTGCTGGTGTGGCCAGCCCGTCCGCAGGAAGCACTGTACCGGGTGCAGCGCATGATTGGCAATAGTCCGGTTACGCCGAAGCGCGGCTTCTTGCCTGAGGAAGGGCAACGGATCAGCTTCAAGGACCTGTGGCTGGATCGGGAGCGGATGAGTGTTCAGCGGGACAATGAGCGGATTCACTTGACGAAGACCGAATACGATCTGCTGCTGAAGCTGATTGATGCCAAAGGAGCTGTCATTTCCCGGGAGGAGATGCTCAGCGATATTTGGGAGACTGATTTTACGGGTGGAAGCAATGTAGTTGATGTTCATATCAAAAGCTTGCGCAAAAAGCTTGGAGATAACGCAGCTTCCCCGCAATATATTGTTACAGTAAGAGGAGTGGGCTACCGCCTGGCGGATTAGTCCGCTTTTTTTTATTTCTAGTTATTTATGACATAAGCAGATGTTCATCCTTCATTCATGAAACGATCAGGATACTCATGATAACCTCATGCGAAACTCATGCAGATTCTCTATGGGACATGTTAGAATCATTTTAACAGTTAGATCAAGTCTAAATGTATATTTAAAGTAATGACGAATATGATTTAAATAATAGATACACAGGCATGAGGCCATCATGAGGAGGATGCAGAGATGACAGAACATATGACAACGAACCAGGGAGCACCCGTGGGTGATAACCAGAATTCCCGCACAGCAGGCAGAAGAGGACCGACTCTACTTGAAGATTATCATTTGATCGAGAAGATTGCCCATTTTGACCGTGAACGTATTCCGGAGCGGGTCGTGCACGCCAGAGGCGCGGGTGCTCATGGGGTATTTACCCTGGAGAACAGTATGAAAGAGTTCACCAAAGCGGATTTCCTCCAGGAGCCTGGTACGGAAACACCTGTACTGGTCCGTTTCTCCACGGTAATTCACGGAACGGGGTCGCCAGAGACTGCGCGTGATCCACGCGGGTTTGCCGTCAAGCTATACACGCGGGAAGGCAACTATGATATTGTCGGTAACCATCTGCCTGTATTCTTCATCCGTGACGCGATGAAATTCCCGGATATGGTGCATTCCCTGAAGCCTGCGCCAGATACGAATATTCAAGACCCTGCACGGTACTGGGATTTCATGACCCTTTCACCTGAGTCCACACATATGATGACGTGGTTGTTCTCTGATCTGGGTACGCCTGCGAGTTACCGTGAGATGGATGGATTCGGTGTGCACGCCTTCAAATGGATTAATGCGCAAGGCGAGATCCACTACGTGAAGTATAAGTGGGAGTCTGCACAGGGTGTGCGCGGCTTCTCTCGTCAGGAAGCGTCTGAAGTGCAAGGACAGGACTTCAACCACGCTACCCGGGATCTGTATGACCATATCAAAAATGGCCAGTATCCGCAGTGGAAGCTGCAGGTACAGCTTCTGAAGCCGGAGCAGATGGATGATTTCTCATTTGATCCGCTTGATCCAACCAAAACCTGGCCGGAAGATATCATTCCGTTTCAAACGGTAGGAACCATGACCCTGAATCGCAATCCGCAAAACTTCTTCGCTGAAGTCGAACAGGCGGCTTTCTCGCCAAGTGCATTGGTGCCTGGGATTGAGCCATCTGAGGATAAACTGCTGCAAGGACGCCTGTTCTCCTATCCGGATACCCAGCGTCACCGCCTTGGACCAAACTATTTGCAGATTCCGGTGAACTGCCCGTATGCACCGGTTCGCAACCATCAGCGCGATGGACTCATGAATGTGAATCAGGATCCCTCCCCTGTGAATTATGAGCCGAACAGCTCCTCCAGCAGTCCACAGGAAGATCCGGCATACCGGGATACTCAGGTGCCGCTGCACGGTCATGTTACACGGGAGAAAATTGAGAAAACCGATGATTACACGCAGGCAGGCGAATTGTTCCGTTCCTTCACGGCCGAAGAACAGAATAATCTGATTGATAATCTGATTAATGACCTGAAAGGTGTTCCGGCCCAGACGCAGATGCGTGCATTATGTCACTTCTTCCAGGCTGATGGACAGCTTGGCGGACGTCTGGCTCGTGGACTGGGTGTAGATATCTCGGCATACATGCCATCCGGCAGACCGTAAATAAGAGACATTATTAATATTTTTTCATAAGCTTGTAGGTAATAAATGAATACGGATAAGGCTGGGCATGACTGCAGAGAATGCAGGGCTGTCCAGTCTTTTTGCTGTCTTTGCAGCCGAGCTGGCTTCTCATATATGATCCCAGTGATATTCTGAAATGGAAAACAAATTTACAAATCATTTACAATAAATAGCTGACATAGAGGTTGACTTCTCGTTTGATGGCACTACAATGGGTAGTGTGAGGGGTGTCTGAACATGAAAATACACAATTTTAAAGTGGGTGAGCGTGGGCTGAATCGTTTTTTTGGCCCGCTGGAAGCGAAGATTATGGATATCTTATGGGCGCGTCCAGGTAGCAGCATCCGTGAGGTGCAAACAGCACTTGAACAAGATAAAGATGTTAATTTTAATACCGTCATGACGGTTATGAACCGGCTCGTGGACAAGGGTCTGCTTCGCAAAACACAGAAGGGCCGGACGTCACTGTATCACCCTGTACAGAGCAAGGAGGAGTTTATGAACGACCAATCGAAGGAGCTGTCGCATGAACTGGTAGACGAATTCGGTGCACTTGCAGTGAGCCACATGCTGGATGCACTGGATGAAGCCGATGCGGGGTTGATTGAACGTCTGGAGCAGAAGATCAAACAATGGAAAAAGGATAGCGACTGATATGTGGAAGGCCCGCTCGAAACTGTTGTTTACTGTCGGGTTTGGCATTCCGCTACTTGTGTTCATTCAAATGTTTATGTACGCCATGTACAAACTGTTTGGCTGGGACATTCCCTTTAATCTGCTCTGGCTGTGCAATCACTGGATGAGCCGTATGGGATGGTTGTCGGTAGGCCACTTTTTGATGCTGCTTGTCGTGCTAACCTTTGGAGGAACAGGCTGGCTGTTCATGCATCGAATGATGAAGACGCGAGCAGCTGTACGCAAGCTCCATGCGATCGAGAACCAAGAAATGTCCAGAGCACTTGAGGTCAAGTACCGCCATCTCCAACAACCGGGGTTCATCGTCGTGGACAAGCAGTCACCGATTGCTTTTACGATTGGTTTATGGAGGCCTTACATTGTTCTCTCGACGGGGTTGCTCGGTATGCTCGATGCTGAAGAAGAAGCAGCTGTTGTGTATCATGAAGTACATCATCTATGGCACCGTGATCCGTTGAAGACAACGCTGCTGTCGGTGTTTGCCATGATGATGCCGTATATTCCTGTTTTGAAGCATACTTCAAAACAATATCATATCGTCCGCGAAATTTTAGCCGATAATGAAGCAATTGAACGTACGGGAAATGCAGCGGGAATTGGCAGTGCCTTGCTCAAGCTGATCCGCGCTTGTCCGGAACCATGGCGCGTAAGGGAGATGGCTGTGCAATCCTCGTTTGCCGATACGTCGGTGAATGTGCGCATCTCTCGTTTGCTCGATCCGGAACAAGATGTTGAGCTGGCTCTCCCGTGGTTCGCCATATTAATGTCGGCGACAGTGTTTTTGTTGATGTCAGTTTTGTTTGTTTGGTCGATCGGATAAATTGAATGTGACACACTTTAATGTCGAGGAGGAAGATGTACATGAATAGCAGGAGTGTAGAGATTGGCTTGTTCTTCTTAAGAATCATGATCGGGCTCATCTTTGTATTGCATGGGTGGAGCAAGTTTGAAGGTGGAATCAGCAGTGCGGTAGGTTTTTTTGAGAGCATGGGTATTCCTGGGTTCCTCGCATCCGTTGTTGCCATTATTGAGCTGGCCGGCGGGGCCGCGATGATTCTTGGATTGGGAACACGTGTGTTTGCTGCTTTGTTTATTGTCTTGATGGCAGGGGTTCTGTTTACGGCCAAAGTAGGTCAGCCATTTGTTGGTGGTACTGAATTTGACTACCTGACGCTGGCAGGTTCCCTGACCTTGCTATTCACAGGCAGCCGCTTCCTCGCGGTGGATCAGTTGATAGCTAGACAAGGTAAGGTTCAGAATGCAAGTTCATAAGACGCACCGTTTGTGAGCATGTATTTCATAAAAAAGCAGGCTAAGCCTGCTATTTAAGCCTTTTCCTGCTGGATTGGTTTGCGGGTAATTATACTTGTGAACTGCTCTGGCAGGAGAAGGTTTTTTTATTTTGGACGCCAAGCCTAAACTTTTGGTACAATGAGAATAAGTATGCTACTAAGAAAAAATAAGAACATTACGGAGGATGTGCTTTATGATTAATATCATTCCATCTGAAGCCCGTGCCAGCTTCGACCGGGGCTGGCTGCGCGGCAGTCACACCTTTTCCTTTGGAGAATATCAGGACGCGGAGAACACAGCGTTTGGGCCGATGCGGGTAGCAAATGATGATGTGATTGCACCTGGGCGTGGTTTTGGTGCACATCCGCATAGTGACATGGAGATCGTATCCATTGTGCTGAACGGCAAGCTTCGTCATGAAGACAATCTTGGCAATGTAGCTGTAACCTCGTTTGGGGGAATTCAGCGAATGTCCGCGGGCAGCGGCATGATTCACACCGAGCATAATGCATCCGATACGGAAGAGGTACGTTTGCTTCAGCTCTGGTTTATGCCTACGACGAGAGGGCTGCAGCCTTCGTATGAGACGACATCATTTGATCCTGCTGCACTAACGGGAGCGCTCCTTCCTGTAGTATCTCCTGAAGGTGGACCGCGGGTTGCATCCATTCATCAGGATATGACCATATATCTAAGCCGTTTGACTAAAGGTGAGGCATTAACATATAAGCAGGATGAGGGACGTCGCCAGTATATTTTTGTGATTGAGGGTAAGCTCGGACTGAATGGTGAGCACGATTTAACTGCTGGCGATACAGCGAGGGTAGAACAGACTCAGGTCACGGAATTTCAGGCAAGTGAGGACGCGTTCTTCATGCTCATTGATTTGCCTTAACTTGAGTGGAACGCAGCATTTAATAGACACGAGCACTAAGGGAGGATATACGTCTATGGCACAGCAGGAATGGTTTATGGTTAAACATGGGGTGACCGGGCGAGGTCTGGCGAATAGCAAAATAGATTCCCTGTCCTATCGGTTCCAAAAAGAGGGCGAAGGCTTCGTATTCACCGTTACAGGTTTGGATGATCAAACCGTGGAACAGATCATTGAGCTCAGACAGGAGCTGAACGTCTTTCGATTCGTACAGCGCAAGGATCAACCCCTCCTGAAGCACTGGTACTATGTCCAAGGAGACCGGGTTGCATACGATAAGGATCGTGGAACCCTTACGATTTTTGCGAATTCCGAGATTCGTTATGTGCCTGAAGATTACTTTGCTGATTAATGATCATACGTAGATGGGTCTTCCATACCGGAAGGCCTATTTCTTTTTGTCTATTTCATATGGCATGTGATGTTTTTTAGGTTGTTTTAGGAAATCCCAGAAATTGCGAAGTTACGGAAGGTTGACATCTGGAAATTAATATAGATATAATCCATATTAATTGATAATGAATATCAATATCATATGGAAGAATAGAGTCATTATGTTGTCATAAGGCTATCGGTGAGGGGTTTAGTAGAGAGATGAAGTTAGGTTATATGTTGATCGCACTGGTTGTTCTGTCTTTCGTTTACATATTTATCGGCAACTCGGACATTTCGCCCCTGGATATATTCCACTTGACCCCAGTGCAGCTGCAGGTACTGCAAGTCAGCCGGTTTCCCCGTCTGATCAGCATTCTGGTCGCGGGCATCAGTATGAGCGTGATTGGTCTGATTATGCAGCAGCTGACACGCAACCGGTTTGTTTCGCCTACAACAGCAGGCACCATGGATTCCGCAAGACTTGGAATTCTGGTGACCCTGATGTGGTTCCCTGGCGCGTCCTCTCTGCAAAAAATGCTGGTTGCCTTCGCCTTTGCCCTGGCAGGTACGCTGATCTTTATGCGAATACTCGAGAAGGTTAAATTCAAGGACACGATCTACATCGCTCTTCTGGGCTTGATGTTCGGTAATATCGTTAGTTCGGTGACGACCTTTTTTGCTTACAAAAACGATTTGATCCAAAACATATCCTCTTGGCTGCAAGGTGACTTCTCCACCATCATGAAGGGCCGATATGAATTGATCTATATCAGTATTCCGCTGCTGATTATCGTCTATCTCTTCGCCAACCGTTTCACACTGGCGGGGATGGGAGAAGACTTCGCAACCAACCTGGGCCTGGCATATCGGAGAGTGGTGAACCTCGGATTGATTCTGGTAGCCATGGTCTCGGCTGTAGTCATTATCACCGTAGGCACCATTCCGTTTTTGGGTCTGGTCGTACCCAACATTGTGACGCTTTATAAGGGAGATAACTTGCGTGACACGCTGCCCCATACGGCCGTACTTGGAGCGATATTCGTTCTGGTCTGTGACATTCTGGGTCAATTGATTGTTTATCCGTACCAGCTGTCCATCAGTTTGACAGTGGGAGTCGTAGGCAGTGTGCTGTTTCTGTATTTACTGCTTCGAAGAAAGGCAAATGGGTCATGAGAATGAAATATTCAGCGAATACGCTAAAGTTTGGCATCTTGATCGCAGCGGCGCTCATTCTGATTGGTGTGTTTCTGGTCATTCAGTCGGGGGGCAACTGGGACTACATCCTGCCGCGCCGGGGGAAGAAGATTCTGGCCATCGTGCTCACCGGAGCATGTATTGCATACTCAACGGCCATCTTCCAAACGATAACCAACAATCGCATCCTAACGCCTGGCATCATGGGACTCGACTCCCTGTATATGCTGTTTCAGACGTTTGCGGTGTTTGTATTTGGAAGCAGTCACATCAGCTTTGTAAATAAAAATCTTAATTTTGCAGTGTCAGTCCTGCTAATGACTCTCTTTGCCCTGCTGCTGCATCAATTCATGTTCAGGCGGGAACGAGGGCGCAATATCTATCTGCTGCTGCTTGTGGGCCTGATTCTGGGAACGCTCTTTCAGAGCCTATCCTCCTTCATGGAGGTCCTGATTGATCCCAATGAGTTTCTCATCCTGCAAGGCAAAATGTTTGCCAGCTTTAACAATGTAAATACGGATCTGTTGATCATTTCGATGGCTTCCATCCTTCTGATCCTGCTGTATGCGCGGAAATTCACGAAGTATCTTGATGTTCTGGCACTTGGGAAGGATCATGCGGTGAACCTCGGTGTGGATTACCACTATATCGTGAAACGGCTGCTGCTCGTTGTCATGGTGCTGGTGTCCATCTCTACTGCACTTGTAGGTCCGATCATGTTCCTGGGATTGCTGGTCGTGAATCTGGCTCATCAGGTGTTCCGGACACACCGGCATACCGTGCTGATCTGGGGCTCGGTCATCATCGCCGTCGTTGCCTTGGTAGGCGGACAGCTGATCGTGGAACGGGTATTCACCTTCTCCACAACCGTAAGTGTCATTATCAACTTTGTAGGCGGTGTGTATTTCATCTATTTGCTGCTAAAGGAGAGTAAGTCGTGGTAGAAGTCAGAAATGTCTCAAAACAATACGGCGGCGTCCGGGTAGTGGATGACGTATCACTGAATATTGCCAAAGGCAAGATCACGTCCTTTATCGGACCGAACGGTGCCGGCAAAAGTACACTGTTATCCATGATCACCAGGCTCATTGGCAAAGACACCGGTCAGGTCCTGATTGAAGGCAAGGAAATTGAAGGCTGGAAGAGCAAGGAGTTATCCAAGAAAATATCCGTGCTTAAACAATCCAACCATATCAATATCAGGCTGACGGTGGAGGATCTGGTGGCGTTCGGTCGTTTCCCTTACTCCCAAGGACGGCTTACTCCGGAAGACCGTCAGTGGATACAGGAAGCCATTGATTATATGGATCTTGGTCCGTACCGCAAACGGTATTTGGACGAGCTTAGTGGTGGACAGCGGCAGCGGGCGTACATCGCGATGGTTATTGCCCAGAACACTGAATATATTCTGCTGGATGAACCGCTGAACAACCTGGACATGAAACATTCCGTGCAGATTATGAAAGTACTGCGCAGAATGGTGGACGAGCTTGGCAAAACGATAGTCATTGTCATTCATGACATCAATTTTGCATCCTGCTACTCCGATTATATTGTTGCGCTCAAGGAGGGCCGGGTTGTTCAGGAAGGTAAAACCGAAGATATCATTGATACGGAAGTATTACAGCAGGTATATGACATGCATATTCCGGTGCAGGTGATTGATGGACGCAAGATTTGTGTGTACTTTTCGTAAGAAAATTAAACCAATATAGAGAGTGAGAGGTGTCTATTTATGAAAAAGGGTTGGTTGTTTACGCTGCTCGTTGTATTGTCTGTGGTGCTGGCAGCATGCGGAGGTAATAAAACAGCGGAGAATGCGGGTGCGAGCACAGGTACAGGTTCAGAGGCCAATGCGGGGGCAGCACAGTCCAATGAGGAGATTGTGATTAAACATCAACTTGGCGAGACCAAAGTGAAGAAAAATCCGCAAAACGTGGTGGTGTTTGACTATGGTGTACTGGACACCCTGGATCAGTTGGGCGTAGAAGTTGCCGGTGTTCCTCAAGAAGGCGTTCCTCCATATTTGGAAAAGTATAAAGACGCCAAGTACACCAACGTGGGCAGTTTGAAAGAAGCCGATTTTGAGAAAGTAAATGCGATGAGCCCTGACCTGATTATTATCTCGGGACGTTTGGCCGATTCATATGAAGAATTGAGCAAGATTGCACCGACCATTCATATGGCAGTAGACAACGAGGATTACATGAATTCCCTGACGGAAAACGTGAAGACACTTGGTGAGATTTTCGGCAAGGAAGCAGAAGCGGAGCAAGCATTGACGACCATTGAAGCATCTGCCCAAGCATTGAAAGACAAGGTAACGGCAGCAGGCAAAAACGCACTGATCGTGCTGACAAACGAAGGCAAACTGAGCGCATATGGTGCAGGCTCTCGATTTGGAATCATTCATGACGTATTTGGTTTTAAACCAGCAGACGCCAATATTGAAGTGTCCACGCATGGACAGAGCGTTTCCTTTGAATATGTCATGGAGACCAATCCGGATTACCTGTTTGTGGTAGACCGCAGCGCAGTGGTTGCAGGCAGCGGGGAAGCAGCTCCAGCTAAACAGGTCATCGAGAATGATCTGGTTAAGAATACAACAGCGTACAAAGAAGGACACATTGTGTACCTTGATCCGAACTACTGGTACTTGTCCGGTGGCGGCCTGGAATCCATTCAGGAAATGATCAAGGAAGTGGACGCAAGCGTCGAATAACGGAAGTATATAACAGCAACATATTGGAATGGGGAAGAAAGGATCTCTGCGAACGCAGGGATCTTTTTTTTGTTTTCCTGAAGACGGAAGCATGCATGGATTTTTGTAAATCGTCCACATAATTCCCGTTCATTTGGCACAAGCTACCTTGTATAAAAAAAGAGCGGAGGGACGGACATGGCCGACAGGACAACAGGAAAAGAAGCTGCCTCAAACGCAGCCGAAAAAAAACATATCCCCTTGGGGCTGCCGTCTCCGCCCATACTGAAGCAGCCGATCGGATTGACGCATGAGAGCCATATGCTTGCCCTGGAAGACATTTTCTCGGACAGTTCGGATGTGGTATTCCGCAATGTCATGATATCCCCTGAAGTTCAGGGACTTCTGGTGTATATCGAAGGGATTGTCAATTCAGCTGATATCCAGGATCATATGCTCCGTCCACTCATCCGGGGGCTGGTCGAGCAGCGTACCGATGAGCCTGACGTCCCCATCGATGATACACGCATTGCGCTAACACAGGTGAAAAAGGTGGACTCCTGGGCGGAAGCAGCCGATGGTGTGCTGGAGGCATCGGCCCTACTGTTGATTAATGGAAGCCGGGAAGCCTGGCTCTTTAATGTCAAAGGCGGCGTGCGCCGGGGAGTAGAGGAACCTCAAACCGAATCGGTTATTCGGGGACCCCGCGAAGGATTTACGGAGACACTTCGTGTAAATACAGCTCTGATCCGATTCAAGTTGAAGAATTCGTCACTCAAAATGTTGAGCATGACCATCGGGACAGAGACCAAGACCAATGTGGTATTGACATATCTGGACGGAATAGCGGATTCGAACCATATCAAGGATGTCAAGGACCGCCTGAACAAGATCAAGATTGATGGCATTCTGGAAACGGGATATATCGAGGAATTGATTGAAGATCATCCATATTCCCCATTCCCACAGATGCATTATACGGAACGCCCGGATACGGTCGTGGGGAACCTGCTGGAGGGCCGCTTTGCGATTCTGGTGGACGGCAGTCCGTTTGCCCTGATTGGTCCGGTGACCATGTGGCAGATGCTGCAGGCCAGTGAGGACTATTATGAACGGTTCTTTATCACCAATCTGGTGCGATGGATCCGGTTTCTGTTCGTGGCCATTGCCTTGTTTCTGCCAGCGCTTTATATCGCCATCACAACGTTTCATCAGGATATGCTTCCAACAACGTTGATTCTGAGTATTGCCGGAGCCAGGGAAGCCATTCCGTTCCCGGC
Organism: Paenibacillus xylanilyticus; assembly: GCF_009664365.1. NCBI lineage: Bacteria > Bacillati > Bacillota > Bacilli > Caryophanales > Paenibacillaceae > Paenibacillus > Paenibacillus xylanilyticus. The sequence goes on along the minus strand of NZ_CP044310.1, from coordinate 6,035,975 downwards.
TTTGGTGGAAGCTCTTATTATGGAACTTTCATTCGAAGCCTTGCGTGAAGCGGGGGTCAGGTTACCGAAGACGGTGGGTCAGGCAGTCAGCATCCTGGGTGCACTCGTAATCGGGCAGGCTGCGGTTCAGGCCGGGATTGTATCGGCGCCCATGGTTATCATCGTATCCATGACAGGTATTGCATCGTTTACCATCCCGCGCTTTAACTTTGCCATTACAGTTCGTCTGCTGCGGTTTCCGATCATGCTCCTCGCCGGAGCACTTGGACTGTACGGTATTGTTATCGGACTGGTATTGATCTCGGTCCATCTGACGCAGATGACTTCCTTCGGGGTCCCTTATCTGTCAGGGCTGAGTCCATATCACAGAACGGATACCAAGGATATTGTAATTCGTACACCATGGTGGAGAATGATCAATCGTCCTTCCACGGTTCATCATGATAAGAAGCGGATGAACGCCAAGATTAATGGATCGCCGGAAGCAGAGGAGGGGTGGTAAGCTCATGCATTTCATGCAGAAATACCGCACCGTAGTGCTTTTGTTCCTGTGTACCCTTTTGTTATCTGGCTGCTGGGATCGGGAAGAGATTAATGATATTGCCTTTGTCATTGGCATAGCCGTGGACAAGGAGAAACAGGATTACAGGACAAGTCTGCAGATTGCGCTTCCGGGTCAATCCGGTGCTTCGGGAAGTGAAGGCGGCGGGGGAGGGACAAGCGGGGACAAATCCTGGTTCATGCTGTCCACAACCGCCAAAACGTTTCGCGGGACCTCGCTAGAAGGGCAAAAGGCTCTATCCCGGCGCCTCTATTATGCCCATCGTCGTACGCTGCTCATCGGAGAGGATCTGGCCAGGGAAGGCATTGCTCCGATGCTGGACCTATTAACCAGATATCCGCTGAACCGCCTGTCAGCCATGCCAGTCGTGACCAAGGGGGAAGCATTTAAGGTTCTTGATACAGACGCACCGATTGAAAAATTCCCTTCGGAGATGGTACGGGAGCTATGCTTCCTGAATATGCGGCATCCGCGCTCCCTGAAAGTATTTATCGACTCCATCCTCTCGGACGGAATCGATCCCTTTCTCCCGATTGCTTCCGTTTCGGAAAATGTACCGAAGGATTGGAAGGATGTCAAAACCAATATCAAGCTGGATGGACTGGCTATCTTCAAAAAGGACAAACTGGTGGGAATGATCGAAAAGGCACCAGCAGATGCACTGATTTTGGCCATGGGTGAAGCCAATACGCCAGAGGTAATGGTTAAAGCTCCAGAGGGAGAGGGGACGTTGTTCCTGAAGCTGAACGAAAACAATTCTTCGTTCCAGCCGCATATTCGTAATGACAAAGTGAGTGTCACGATTCAACTATACGCCAAGGGAGTTTTGGTGGATAACGAATCGAATTACGGCGACCTGCGGGAACGTGAGATTTTGACGCTTAACGAAGCTGTTCACAAAAAAGTGAAGGAAGATATCGAGGAGGGCGTAAGGCTGCTCCAGAGCAAGTATAATGCCGACATTCTGGGGCTGGGTCGTTCCATACATCAGCAGATGCCGAAAGAATGGGACAGGATCAAGGAACGTTGGTATGACATTTATCCGAATATGGAAGTCGTGGTAGAGCCCCATATCGTCATTGAGAATGTAGGCATTACGAATAAGCCGATTGGATTGACCGAGGAGGAGATCGTGCATGATTAAGCCGCTCATGTTTACTTATCTGGCAATGGTCATCGCTGTTGTTTTCATGGACTTTAAGCACTTGAAACAGGCAGCGGCGATTAACCGATGGTTATCTTATGGGGTAATTGCAGTAAGCATCGGGATTTGGTTTCAGGTTACTCACCTGAGTAAAACCTTCTTCCTAACTGTATGGTTAACACACTTGATCCAGCGGCTTCTTCCATTACCTTGAACAGGAACCTGGTCTAGGACGTTTGGCTTGTTAACATAGAAAGGAGGGAAGGAATGAATCAAGGGGTTACCAACCGTCAACTGGTACTGCTTATCATGCTATTAAGCATAACAAATACGCTAATACAGCCGCATGCTCAAGCGATATTTTATGCTGAGCAGCATGCCTATCTATCCTATATCCCCGTTTTTATCGTTATGGTTGGCTCCATGTGGATGTTGAATCGTGTACAGGGGAGATTTCCTGATCAGGACCTGTTCGAATCTTTGGTCGAAAGGTTCCCTCTGTTGGGACGGCTGGCAGGGTCGTTGTATATCTTCTTCTTTCTGATTGTGTTTGCCCGTGACATTCGCCTCATCGGTGACTATGTCAGCATCACTTTATTGGAGACAACACCAATCTCGATCATTGTACTGTCTCTGTTGGTGATGGCAGTGTTCATCGTAAGGGGCGGGCTGGGTTCTCTGATTGGGATGTCCGAGTTATACATTACACTCTTTTTATTGAACTCGGTCATTGTTCCATTCATGCTCATTCAACAAATCAATCTGGATAACCTCATGCCATACTTTGATATTGATGCTGCAGGTGTGGGCAAAGGAAGCTGGTATATCTTCTCTTTCTTCGGGGAGATGATAGCATTGCCTTTTGTGGTCAAGGGGAGGGACTTTCGTTTCAAATCCGTGGCATGGGGGATTACGATCGCTGCCCTGCTGATGATGTTAATCATGGTGGAGACCATTACTTCAATTGGTGTACCCATTGCATCAAGGCTGGTATATCCATCTTACGAGCTCGCCAGACAACTGCAGGTCAGTGATTTTCTGGACCGATTTGACCTGGCTTTAGCTGCAGTTACCCTGCCGGCGATGATCACGAAAATTGCCTTTGATCTGTTTTTTATCTGCTGGGGATTGAAGCGAATGATTCCTAAGGTATCCGGGAAGCTCATGACAGGTCCTGTTGCACTGGTAGGATTCGTATGTGCGTTCTGGTTTTTCAAAAATGCAATTCAGCTGTTCCGCTTCACGCGGGAATGGACATGGATTGCCATTCTGTTCGAAGTGATCTTTCCAATCATTCTTTTTGTGTTTCTTCGACCACGTAAAAAGGAAAGGGGTTCCTCACGCCAAGGAGAGAACCATCGCGATACAACCCAAAAACAGCATGAGCAGGAGAAGAAAGGACGCAATTCCGATCAGGAAGACAACACAGGAAAAGATGAAATGCAGGGGGGCGAGCTTCAGCCTTCCTGATGCCAATCATAAAAAATCGTTATAGAAGAACACGCCAAATGACGTGAAACAAGGTTTCCCTCCATGAAACTACCCTGTATACTGTAGTCAAACGAATGACGTTCGGACGAACGAACTGGGGGGAACATGAATGGCTCAACATTTGGCCGGTATACGTGTAGCACTGACGGGACCGCGTAAATCCAAGGAAATGGCGTTGTTAGTTGAGAAAATGGGTGGTATTCCACTCGTGCGGCCAGCACAGGGAACGGTATTCCTGGATGATCGGAACATACGCGACGGTCTCGTCTCCTTGATCTCTGATCCACCCGACTGGGCGGTATTAACTACAGGCATGGGACTGGATGCCATATTTGAAATGGCAGAGGATATGGACATAGCTGGTCAACTGCTGGATGTCTTGGCGGAAGCCTCCATTGCAGCAAGAGGATACAAAACGGTGAACTCACTTCGCAAGCGCAAGCTTGCACCGCTGGTCCGGGATGATGACGGTAGTACGGACGGACTGATCCGAGAATTCGCGCCACATAATCTTGCCGGCAAAAAAGTCATGCTCCAGCTTCATGGAGAAACTGCACCGAAGCTGGTCAACTGGCTGGAAGAACAGGGTGCTGAAGTAAGACAGGTTCTGCCTTATCGCCATGTACCACCGGAAGAGGCCGAACTGGAACTGCTTTTGAATGAAATCGTGCAGCATGAGGTCGATGCCGTAGCATTCACCAGCGGCCCCCAAGTACGGTTTCTGGCAGCATACGCAGCTTCCCAAGGCAAGCTGGAACAGATGCAGCAGGCTTTCCGGGACGGTGTGATTCCTGCATCTGTAGGTAAGGTGACTGCAAACGCCATGCGTGAAGAAGGAATTGAAGCACTTGTTGTTCCGGAGGAAGAAAAGATGGGAGCACTCATCGTTGAACTGGGACGATATGTTGCTGCAGCACACGCAGAAAAATCCTGATAAGTAGATCAGGACGCAGGTCTGTTAAAGGATTCGATAAGATCGTTATGAGAGCTACATATATGGATATCAACATTCAAGTTCTGATCTGTTCTGGATCAGAACTTTTTTGTGTTTTGTCTGAACATAGAATTGTGGACAAGCATCATAAGCATGGACATTTTTTCCTGAGCGGTGTTATGATGAAAGCAATATCATTCATGAAAACAAGCAAGGTGCTCTTGCGTCGAGCAAGAGGTAACAGGGAATCGGGTGCAAATCCCGAGCGGTCCCGCCACTGTAATGGGGAAGCCCTTTTCATCCAAGTCACTCGGACATCCGGGGAAGACAGAAAAGGAAGCTGATGATCCAGAGCCAGGAGACCTACCTTGCATGTGTCACCGAACCCTTCGCGGAAAGGAGTGGTGTACGAAGAATCAGGAAACGGGCGAACAACCGGTTCGCCTGGCAGGCCCTTTGCGGCCATGCAGCCACAGGTCTATCCTCTATAGGGGCCGTGGACTGTCTTCTTGAGTGTACGTACATGCGTATCCCATCCGTTATAAGGATGGGATTTTTTTGTTTTTTACAGTCGATCCGGAACTGGATTTAATCGAACATGCCGCGAAGAAGAAGGTCGGTCAAGCCGTCCTTTTTCACTGTTTTGGAATAGCCGGGATAAGAGGCTTGAGCTGCACGGAGCAACTCAATCATCAAGAGCTGGCTGCAGACGACGGCTGAGGAAGCAATGATATAGATGTGATTGACGTGCTAAGGGTGAACAGGGAGATGGAGGAGGAGAAGCAATGCAGAGTCAAGGAAAGCTGCTGATTATCGGATTTGGCCCAGGAGCGATGGAGCATATCACCACCCGGGCATTGGAGGCACTGCGGGAGAGTGAGGTCATCATTGGTTATAACACTTACGTTGATCTGATTCGTCCACTCCTGGACGGACAGGAGATTGTACGGACAGGTATGACCGAAGAAGTAAGCCGGGCACAGGAAGCGGTCAGACAGGCCGAGCTGGGCAAAATTGTTGCAGTAATCTCCAGTGGTGATGCAGGTGTGTATGGCATGGCTGGATTAGTGTATGAGGTGCTGATGGAGCAAGGCTGGAAGCCGGAAACGGGTGTTGGCGTTGAGGTTATCCCGGGTGTATCTGCCATTCAATCCTGTGCTTCCTTGCTTGGCGCACCCGTGATGCATGATGCATGTACGATCAGTCTGAGTGACCACCTTACGCCATGGGAGACGATTATTCGCCGAGTTGAAGCAGCAGCATCAGCTGATTTTGTCATTGCTCTGTACAACCCTCGCAGTGGACGCCGGACACGCCAGATCGTGGAGACGCAGGAGATGCTGCTGCGGTACCGTAGTCCCCAGACGCCTGTGGGGCTTGTAAAAAGTGCCTATCGTGAACGTCAGGATGTCGTGATGACCACGCTGGAAGACATGTTGAACCATGATATCGGCATGCTGACGACCGTGATTATTGGTAACTCCTCGACCATGATGTACGAAGGACTCATGGTCACACCGCGTGGATATCAGCGGAAATACACGCTGAATACCGTGGAACAGCCGCTCAGACCACATGAGCGGCTCCGCACGGAAGCTGAGCCTTGGTCGCTCGGCGCGATGGAGGCACGTTCTGCCGCTTCCGCCGATGCAGCAGGCACAGTCCGCGATACGCAGACCGCGCAGCCAGCTGCGGAACCAGCCCTGCGCGGCGCCAGCGCCAGTACGGGCATGGGACCGCAAGGGCAGCAGGGCGCTGGCTTGCCTGCTGCTCAGCCAGCGGGCGGCAGCACCGCAGTGCTTGCAGCCGAGCGGCCTGGAGCGGTGGAAGGCGCACCTCGTGCTGCCCTGGCGGTGCCACGTGCCGGTGCGGCCGAACTGGCTGCCGAAGCACTGACGCGGCTTGCGGCAGGCGGCAAGCTCGCTGGCGAAGCAGCCAGCCGCTGGCTGGATGCGGCGGGGTCAGGCGTGCCAGCAGCGACGCCGCAGACTGCAGGGGCAGCTGCTGTGCGGACAGCACCCGAGCCGGGACGCAAGGCACCGCTGTTCGAGATTGGCGTGTCGCCTGGCGTCGGCAACAAGAAGTTTACCGCAGCCCAGATGGCGCTGCTGGCACAATGCGCGAGTGAAGAAGGCGAGCTGGAATACACGCCGGAGCATCAGATTATTTTGCGGGTACCGACCTTTGAGCCGGATCAGCTGGTAGAAGAACTGCGTGCAGCGAATTTTATCGTGGTGCCGATCGGTGACGTTATCAAGGTGAAGGCCTGTGACTTCTGCAACATGGAGAAGGATGATGCCGTTCCGATGGCCAATCATTTGCAGGCTGTTATAGGCGGACTTAGTGCGCCGAAAGAGACCAGCGTGGCTCTGAATGGCTGCGGCATGGCATGTTACGGTGCCGTGCTCGAGGACATCGGCATCGTCTACCGCAAGGGCGGATACGACCTGTTCCTTGGCGGCAAGAAGTTCGGACGAAACGCTCACCCTGCCCAGCCGGTAGCCGGAGGGATTCCAGGTGATCAGATTGGCGGGATTGTGGAGCGAATCGTAGCGGAGTACAAGGAAAAGGGACATCCCAATGAGAGGTTCCATAAATTTTTCAAACGGGTTGGAGTAATCCAAGGCTTCCGTCACGTCGATGCGCCTGTGACCGTGGAAGTAAACCCGGTATGCGGCGACTAGGGATCGCGCGCGAGTGTTGTTACCATCTGATATTTTATAACCAGCATTTGTAGTTATACCAGAAAAATTCCAATGCACTTATATATAGATCGAGATGATTGGGTAACCAGGTTACCCTGCGTAAAAGGCTCGTTTACCGAGTAAGAACAACCTAAAATTGAGATGCCTGGTCTATGGATCAGGCGGGGGAGGAAGAAGCCATGATGAATGCCATTTTGCTGGTTGGACACGGCAGCCGTGATCCGGAGGGAAACCGGGAGTTAATGGAGTTTGCACGAGCGGTAGCGGAGAAAGCGCCGGAGAATACCGTGGTAGAGACCTGTTTTCTGGAATTAACAAGACCGAGCATTGCTGAAGGCGTTACGGCTTGTGTAGATCAAGGGGCAACGCGTGTCGTATTGGTGCCGATTATTCTGTTTGCTGCGGGCCACGCCAAAATTGATATTCCAAATGCCATTGACCGGGCCAAGATCCGTTATCCGCAAGTGGAATTTGTATATGGACGTCCGATTGGCGTACATGAGAAAGTCGTTCAAATTATGCAGACCCGCCTGCAGGAAGCTCAGCCTGTTCTTGTTACCGCGGGCCAAGGCGGCGCAGCAGTGGTGGCTCCGCCAGCTCCCGTCACGGATGAAGAGACAGCCGTACTTGTCCTTGGGCGGGGAAGCAGTGACCCGGATGCCAACAGTGATTTCTTCAAAATGACTCGGATGTTGTGGGAGAAACTCCCTTACAAGTGGGCCGAAAGCAGCTTTATTGGTGTGACGCAGCCTTCCTTCCCGGATGGTTTGCAGCGTTGTCTCCTGCTCGGAGCGAAGAAGATCGTCATCATGCCTTATTTCCTGTTCACAGGTGTGCTGATCAAACGCATTGATGAGATGACTGCAGAATTTGCTGCGGCACATCCGGACATTCAGGTGGAGATCGGAGGATATTTTGGATTCCATCCCAAATTGGTGGAGCTGGTATTGGAACGTGCGAACGAAGGGTTGAATGGACGGGTAATGGCCAACTGCGACAACTGCCAATTCAGACTTGAGGCTGCCAAACATCACCACCATCACCATGATCACGACCACGATCATGACCATGATCACCATCATCATGATCATGCACATGATCACAGCCATGACCATCATCATCATGACCACGACCATGGACACAGCCACGATCCTCACGCCCATGATCACGAGCACCACCATGAGGAGCAGCATACTCACGAACATGCCGTGAGCAGCCGTGAAGCATCGCTGGATTATCATCATGACCACGACGGGGAACTTCACCATTCGCATCATGACCACGAAGGTGCGCTGCATAATCAAGATGAAGAGGGCGGAGACGGAGAGAACACCTCACCAGAAGATGCAGGGCATGCTCAGATCGCAGCTGCTTCGGAGCGGGTGAACCGTCCATGATCTTGATGTTATGCGGTACAAGTGATGCGCGGGAATTGGCTGTGCAGATTCAGCAGCAGGGGATGGACGTACTCACATCGGTTGTAACCGAGAGTGCAGCGCACAGTCTGTCCGAGGCGGGGCTGCCGGTTCGAACAGGCAGGCTGACGATCGAAGCCATGGTCCAGCTTGTCCGTGAAAAAGGAAGCCGTGCCATCGTGGATGCAAGTCATCCCTTTGCGGAAGAGGCCCATGCCAATGCCATGGAAGCAGCCAGACAGGCAGGAATCCCTTATATCCGTTACGAGCGAACGGGACTTGCCTACGATGACCATCCGCTGCTTCATGTCGTGCCTACCTATGAGGAAGCCGCTCTTAAGGCAAAAGAACTCAAAGGTTCTGTCATGTTAACGACTGGAAGCAAAACGCTGCAGATTTTCACCAAGCATCTGCTCGGTGATCCTGACATTCGTCTCGTTGCCCGTATGCTTCCGCGTCTCGACAATATGGAGAAATGCGGTGAACTGGGTGTGGAACAGCGCAATATTATTGCGATGCAGGGACCCTTTTCCCGTGAAATGAACGAAGCATTGTACAAGCATTATGCCACCACCGTTATGGTCACTAAGGAAAGCGGCAAGACCGGAGCTGTAGATGAGAAGATTCAATCTGCACTGGAGCTTGGCATTCAGGTTGTATTGATATCCCGACCAGAAGCCGAATTCGGAACGGTGTTTGATGAGTTTGAAGGCGTACTCTCCGAGTTGAAGCGTGTATTGATGGAGTAGAACACCCGAATAGATCAAATTGGGATAGACCCATTTTGAATCATATTACGATTGAAGGAGTGAGTGCATATGGATTTCAAAACAGAATTTAAGCCTTTAACTGTACAGCCCCAGGAGATTGAGGGGAAAAGCTTCGAGATGATTACCGAGGAACTGGGTGAGCACCCATTCACGGAAGAACAATATCCCGTTGTACAGCGTGTCATTCATGCCTCAGCTGACTTCGAACTTGGCCGCAGCATGGTTTTCCATCCGGATGCCATTCAGGCAGGAATTGCAGCTCTTCGTGCAGGGCAATCTGTCATTGCCGACGTACAGATGATCCAGGCTGGAGTAAGCAAGGATCGTATTCGCGGGTTCGGCGGAGATGTGCACGTGCATATTTCCGACACGGATGTGATGGAGGAAGCGAAACGGTTGAATACAACGCGGGCCATCATCTCGACGCGTAAAGCAACGAAGGCATACGATGGCGGAATCTACGCCATAGGTAATGCACCGACAGCATTGCTTGAGCTGATTCGTTTGGTAAAAGAAGGCGAAGCCAAGCCAGGCTTGATCATTGGTATGCCTGTTGGATTCGTGTCCGCAGCCGAATCCAAGGATGAGCTGCGCAAGCTGGACATCCCGTTTATCACGAACATCGGCCGGAAAGGCGGCAGCACCATTGTGGTAGCTGCGTTGAACGCAATCTCGCTGATGGCAGTGAAGGCATAGTCGCTTTTTCAGCCTAAACTGAGCGTATCTAGAGCGTCCTAGAACGTCCATGAGTGTACCCGAGCAGGGAGTACCAGGGCAGCGCTAACGAACCTCAAGAGCCTTATATCGCAGATAATCACGAGTTATACATTCTAACAAACCTGAGTGAAGCTATTCTGCTCAAAGCCGCCAAAAACGGTGGGAACATCGGCTTTATGTTGAAATAACGACGCTATAATTCGTTAGATTTTCAGTCTGTGGAAATTGGCTCGAATAGGACTTCCTGAGTTCGTTAGAGTGCAGCCATGATCAATTGAAACGGAGCGAATGTTGGAGCATGCAAGGTACAAAGTGCATGAGGGAGTTCAATCCTGAATCCAATCCTGAATCATCGCTCAATCACTAAAGTGTGAAGGTAATAAAATGTAAACTTAATAACTGCCATTTGATTCCATCTTCTAGTGGCATTAGATGGCCAGTTACTCCAAATAAACCTCATGGCATGGTTTAGCATATGAGCCTGCAGGTAAGAACTTTGCGAGGTATACGAGAATACAGGGAGTAGCGGAGGGGACGGAATCGATTCTGTAGAAGCGACAGCGTTCGCCTTTGTCTCCGGAATTCTCCCTATACATAAGGGAATCAAAGAAATCTGGAGACAACAGCGATCGGAAGAACGATCCGTACCCGTAGCGGCTACCCCGTAGTTTTCGCATACGCAGTGAATCAAGTGTCATCTACTATGTAAAGTAATAAGAAAGGACGGGAGGTTCAAAGCCATGGAAAAGAAACGCATGAAAAGCGGGGAAGCACCCGACCCGGACAAACCGATGCGTTCCGGCTTCACCACAGGAGCCTGCGCGACGGCCGTTGCCAAGGGGGCCACGCAGCTTCTGTTAACCGGGATTACTCCTGCACAGGCTGTGGTTTCATTGCCCGCGGGCTTTGACCACTCGTTCGAACTGATCGAGCAGGAACTGATGGCGGACGGCACGGCTGCCTGTGCCACCATCAAGGATGCCGGGGATGATCCGGATGCTACGCATCTGGCGAAGATCATCGCACATGTCTCCTGGCGCGAGGAGCCTGGTGTGGAGCTGGATGGCGGCATTGGGGTAGGTCGTGTGACCAAACCGGGCCTGCCTGTTCCTGTCGGCGAAGCGGCGATTAATCCCGTTCCGCGCCGTATGATTACCGAGGCCGTAACCCAGGTGCTTGCCGAACATGGGACAGCCAGGGGAGTAAGAGTGGTCATAAGCGTGCCGGACGGCGAAGAGATTGCCAAGAAGACGCTGAATTCGCGTCTCGGCATTTTGGGCGGCATCTCCATTTTGGGCACACGTGGCGTGGTCGTTCCATTCTCCACCTCTGCGTACAAAGCAAGTGTGGTACAAGCCATTTCAGTTGCGCAGGCATCTGGCTGTGATCACATTGTGCTGACGACAGGCGGCAGCAGTGAGAAATATGCGATGAAAATGATGCCCGAATTGCCCGAAGAAGCCTTCATTCAGATGGGTGACTTTGTCGGGTTCGCCATCAAGCACGGGAAACGACTGGGCATGAAACGCATCAGCCTGGTGGGGATGCCGGGCAAATTTGCCAAAGTGGCTCAAGGAGTCATGATGGTGCACTCCAAGAGTGCGCAGGTGGATTTTGGATTTCTTGCGTCCGTGGCCCGCGAGACCGGGGCTGGAGATGAACTGGCGCAAGCGATCGAGGAAGCCAACACGGCGACTCAAGTGGCCGACATGATGACTGAGGCGGGGTATTTGCCCTATTTTGAAAAGCTATGTACATATGCCTGTAGGCACTGCCTGGAGCATGCCGGAGGCGGAGTGACGGTCGAAGTGGTATTGGTCACGATGAAAGGAATGGAACTCGGGAGGGCGGAAATCAGTGAACTGGACGACAGCAGCTGGAGCAAAGAATCATAGGATCCGTATCATCGGCGTAGGTGAAGAGGGTGCGGCAGGATTGACGGTGGATAGCCTGAATCTGATTCAGGAAGCAGATGTACTGGTGGGCGGCGAACGTCAGCTGCAGTGCTTTCCTGCATTTGCGGGAGAGAAGCTCACGATTAAGAGCGGATTAAGCGATTTGGTTGTGAAAATAAAAGCGCTGCAGGACACGCACAACATTGTTGTGCTTGCCTCAGGAGACCCGCTGTTCTACGGCATCGCCGGGTATCTTGCGCGTAAGCTGGGCCCGGATCAACTGGAGATCCGGCCTAATCTCAGCTCGCTGCAGCTGGCATTCGCCAAGCTTGGCGAGAGCTGGCACGACGCCGTGCTCGAGAGCGTGCACGGACGTCCGCTCAAGGGCCTCGCCCAGCGCATTGATGGCCAAGCCAAAATTGCGCTGCTCACGGACGAGCATAACAGCCCCGCTGCGATCGGGGCTTATCTGCAGCAGTTCGGCATGACCGAGTATGATGCCTACGTTGCCGAGAACCTCGGCGGGCCAGATGAACGTGCCCGCCATTACACCCTGGACGAGCTGGCAGCAGCTGAATGCAGCCCGCTGAACGTCGTCATTTTGCTGCGCCGCAAGGATGCGCCTGCGCCGCGCAAAGGGTTTGGGTTTGCGGATGAGGAATTCCATCAGCGCAAACCGGAGAAGGGCCTGATTACCAAGCGCGAGGTCCGCGCCTTCAGCTTGTCTGAGCTGCGACTTGGCGAGGACAGCATCGTGTGGGATATCGGCGCAGGTTCCGGTTCGGTGGCGGTCGAGTGCACGCGGCTTGCGCCGCGAGGCCAGGTCTTCGCCATCGAGAAGAACGAAGGTGACCTCGTGAACATCGAAGCCAACCGGATCAAATTCCGGACGGACTTCACCGTCCTTCATGCCAAAGCACCAGCAGGGCTGGACGAACTACCGAATCCGGATGCGGTGTTTATTGGCGGCAGCGGCGGCGAGCTCGCGCAGCTGATCGCCCTATGCGCGTCCCGGCTGCGCCCCGAGGGACGCATTGTCGTGAATGCAGCGACGATCGAAACGCTGCATGACAGCATGAAGGCGATGCGCGATGCAGGCATGGACGCCTCCGTGACGCTGCTTCAGACGGCGCGCAGCAAGCCGATTCTGAACATGACCCGTTTTGACGGATTGAATCCAATTTACGTGATCACAGGCCAGCATGCCGCGACAGAGGGAGCGGTAGCCGGAGTGGAAGAATGACTTTTCAAGGACAGGACAAGGGGGAAAACAACATGAGTACGGCAGCAGTAGGTACGCTGTATGGCGTGGGTGTCGGGCCGGGAGACCCGGAACTGATTACGGTGAAGGCATACCGAATGATCCGGGAGTGTCCGGTGGTGGCATATCCGAAGAAACGCAAAGGCGGCAAATCGTATGCCCACGAAATCGTGGAACTGTATGTTAACCCGGAAGAGAAAGAGATGCTCGGTCTGATCTTTCCAATGACCAAGGACCCGGTTGTCCTTGAACGGGAGTGGGGCAAAACCGTCGAAGCCTGCTGGGGTGCGCTGAAGGAGGGGAAGGATGTGGCCTTTGTAACCGAAGGCGATCCGAATCTGTACAGCACCTTCATTCATCTGGCAAGGCTGATGCGTGAACTGCATCCCGAGGTACCGATTGCTTCGATTCCGGGAATTTCATCTGTACTGGGCGCCGCTGCTGCACTGGATATCCATCTGGCAGACGGGGATGAGCAGGTGGGCATTATCCCCGCGACTGCCGATAAGGAAGCGATGCGTCAGGCAATTGAGCATCACGATACGATTGTGTTTATCAAAGTGGCGAAGGTGCTTGACCCGATGCTTGAACTGCTGGACGAGATGGGTCTCGGCGGCAAAGCCTCGGTTGTCACCAAAGTCACTTCTCCATATGAACTGGTCTGGCGCGATGCCCGTGAACTGAAAGGGCAGGAGCTGGAATATCTGAGCCTGATGGTGGTGAGCAAATGAAAACGCTGGAACCGAAAGTATATATCGTAGGTGCAGGCCCGGGTGACCCCGAACTGATTACGGTGAAGGGCTCGAACATTTTGAGAAATGCGGATCTGGTCCTGTACACCGACTCCCTCGTGAACGATGAACTGATTGCGACGGCAAAGCCTGAAGCAGAAGTGCTGCAGAGCTCCGGCATGGATCTGGAGCAGCAGGTTGAGCTCATGTGTGAAGCCACTCGTGCAGGCCGCAGCGTAGCTCGTGTGCATACCGGTGATCCGGCGGTGTACGGCGCAATTCTGGAACAGATGGTACTGCTGAAACAGCAGGGCGTGGAGTATGAGATTATTCCGGGTGTTAGCTCGGTCTTTGCTTCGGCGGCCGCCCTCGGAGCGGAACTAACTGTGCCTGAACTGACGCAGACGGTTATTCTCACCCGCGCAGAAGGCCGCACGCCAGTGCCTGAACGCGAGAAGCTGCGTGATCTGGCGTCACATCACTGTACGGTGGCCCTCTTCCTGAGTGCTACGCTGGCGAAAAAAGTCGTGGTTGAATTCCTCGCCGCAGGGTGGAGCGAAGATACACCGGTGGCGGTTGTGCAGCGCGCGACTTGGCCGGATCAGAAAATTGTACGGACTACGCTCGCCAATCTGGCTGCCGATCTGCGTGCCGCTGGTATTACGATGCATGCGATGATTCTGGCAGGCTGGGCACTTGATCCCGATCTCGTGAACCGGGATGCCCACCGTTCCAAGCTGTATGACAAAACCTTCACTCATGGTTATCGCAAAGGAGTGAAGTCCGGTGAGTAATCCGTTTGCAGCCGTAGCCATCACGAAGCATGGTGTGGAGATGGTACGCAATCTGGCTGGACAATTCCAGGGTACAGATGTGTACTACATGAGCAAGTTCGTCCGCGGGGATGAAGAAGAGCTGGGTTATCAGCTGTTTGAAGGCTCGGTGAAGCTGATTTTTCCGGATCTGTTCAAGCGTTACAATGGCATCATTCTATTTATTTCGCTGGGAGCAGTAGTCCGCATGATCGCCCCGATTCTGGTGGACAAAAAAGTGGATCCTGCCGTGCTGGTCATTGATGACCGCGGAGAGAATGTCATCAGTGTCCTGTCGGGCCATCTTGGCGGTGCGAATGAACTGACTCGTCAGGTTGCGGAAGTACTCGGTGCACGCGCGGTAATTACAACCGCTTCGGATGTGCAAGGAACAATCCCGGTAGACATGTTTGGACGGGAGCTGGGCTGGATCGTGGACAGCTTCGACAAGGCCACGCCAGTCAGTGCAGCGGTTGTTAACGAGGAGCCGGTTGCGCTGATTCAGGAGACGGGAGAACGGAACTGGTGGCGATATAACAAGCCTGTACCGGATCATATCCGTGTCTTCAGCAGCATGGAGGAAACCGAGTCATTTCCTTTCAATGCGGCACTTGTGGTCAGCGACCGCCTGCTCACGGAAGATGAACAGACACGTTTTCTGACAAATGGGGTGCTGTATCGACCGAAGAGTCTCGTACTGGGCATGGGCTGCAACCGCGGCACATCCATGGAGGAACTGGAGCAGGAGATGCTCACCACATTGGAAGAGCTGTCTCTATCAGTGAAAAGCGTACGAAACATAGCGACGATTGATCTGAAAAAGAATGAAGAAGGCCTGCTGGCGCTATGCGCCAAATACGGCTGGGAACTTGTGACGTATACGCCAGCCGAGCTGAATACCGTTAAGCTTGCAAATCCATCGGAGACGGTATTTAAATATACCGGAGCTTACGGTGTGAGCGAGCCTGCGGCATTACTGTCTTCCGGAGCGGACCACTGGCTGCTGGAGAAGAAAAAGAGCGGGAACCTGACGATTTCCGTAACGCGAATTCCTTTTGACTAACAAAATTGAAATTATGCGCTTCAGCGATGAAGCAAATAAGTATTGTTTAGGCCGCATCGTTTCGAGGTGCGGTTTTGTTATATCGAAGAAAGGTGGGAATGGATCATGAGCATTTCAAATCAATCTGCCAGACCACGGCTGATCATAGCCGGAACGGGGAGCGGTGCAGGAAAAACAACGGTAACTCTGGGCCTGATGAAAGCACTGGCCCAGAGCGGAATGAGCGTACAGGGCTTCAAATGCGGGCCGGATTATATTGATCCAACCTATCATACGGCTGTAACGGGCAGAGCATCGCGAAATCTGGATGCATGGATGACCTCCCCGGAGTATGTAAGAGAAGCATTTGCCAAAGCATCAGCGGGACATGATATTTCCATTATTGAAGGTGTCATGGGATTGTATGATGGCAAAGATCCCTTAAGCAATACGGGATCAACTGCGGAAATTGCTCTCGTTACACAGACTCCGGTCATTCTGGTCGTGGATGTTCGCAGCATGGCTCGCAGTGCAGCTGCGATCGTGCTTGGTTTTCAGCAGCTGGAGCCTGAGCTTAACATCGCTGGTGTCATCGTCAATCGCTGCGGAAGTGCCGGCCACTACAGTATTGTGAAGAAAGCCATTGAGCAGATGTGCGGCATTCCTGTGGTTGGATGGCTGAAACGGGAGGAGGACATGTCAATTCCAGAGCGTCACTTAGGGCTGGTCCCTGCCATTGAACGGGGAGAGTTGGAGCCGCTGTTCGAGCGGGCTGCGGACGCATTGCTGGAAGGCACCGATCTGGATGCGATTATTGCGATAGCGAAGGCTGCACCTGACATAGAAGAAGAGTTAATCATGAACAATGAGGATATTTCACGGCAAAACCCAGATCCAATGTCGGCCGGTGCCCATTTGAAGTGCAGCGAAGACAGCACGTCTGGCGAGTGTGATGAACGCGGAACTTCGTCCCGTCCGGTAATAGCTGTTGCCCGGGATGCGGCGTTTAATTTCTATTACCCGGATAACCTGGAGCTGCTCGAAGCAGCAGGAGCCGGGTTGAAGTACTTCAGCCCGCTTGCAGGGGAAGGCATACCGTCTGAGGCAGATGGCATTTATCTTGGCGGGGGCTTTCCGGAGGAGTTTGCGGCATTGATCGCAGATAATGTCTCGTTTCTGGAGGGATTGCGTGAGGCCGTTCGCAGGGAGATGCCTTTGTTTGCGGAATGCGGAGGTTATATGGTGCTCGCGGAGACGTTAACCAACCGGGAAGGGCTAACGTATAACATGGCAGGGATTATACCTGCTGGGGTACAGATGCAAGCGAAGCGGGCGGCACTCGGTTATCGTGAGGCCAGAGCTGTAGAGGATTCCTTTTTGCTGAAAAAAGGAGAGGTGATCCGTGGCCATGAATTTCATTACTCTACCATGACCTACCAAGAGGAAGGCGACATTCCCTATGCTTATGAGACTAAGGGATTACGGGGCATGAAGCAGGAGGGATATGCCAGAGGTAACGTTGTAGCCGGGTATACCCATGTTCATCTCGGGTCTCATCCGGGTGCAGCAGGGAGATGGGTGCAGCATTGTCTGTCATACCGACTGAGAAGAAGTGGTCAGCATATATGAAGGACGATTTTTGGATGAAAATGATAAAAGAAAAGAGAATCCTGCATTCATCACACCATGAGACTTTGGTCGTGAAGTTGAGCTTTCCTGTTTACATTTAAAGGTTTTTGCCTGACCATGTGGAATGAATTAAAAGACAGAGCAGCCTGGATAGGGAGGGAAAGCATGGTGAGAACCGTATGTGTGACCGGGGCAGCCCGGGGACTTGGATTGGCTCTGACAGCACAAATGCTGAAGAGAGGATATATTGTATATGCTGCAGGTCTGGATATGGAGAGCTCAGAGGGGATTCGTCTGCTCGTGCAAGCTTATCCGAAGCATCTTCGGGTCATTGAGCTGGATATTGCCGATGATCTGTCCGTTGCGCTGTTTGCCGAGACCATCAAACTGGATACAGATCGTCTGGATATGCTGATCAATAATGCGGCTATACTAGGGAATATTACCGATCATGTCCGCGGGCCGTTAAACTTTGCCGAAATGGCAGAGGTATTCAACGTGAATACGCTGGGTTCACTGCGTGTAACTCACGCAATGCTGCCCCTCCTTCTTGCGGGCGCGGGCAAGCTGATTGTGGACATCTCATCGGAGGCGGGCAGTATTGAGCAGTGCGACAGACATGGCTGGTTCGCTTACTGCATGTCCAAATCTGCACTAAACATGCAGGCTAGGCTTGTGCATAATGGAATCAAGGATGAAGGTGGACAGGTCATGCTGATTCATCCCGGGTGGGTGCAGAGCTATATGAGCGGTGAATTGAACACAGCCGCAGACCTTACGCCAGAACAATCGGCACAGCATATCGCAGCACTTATTGACCGCCATAAGGATTTTATGGGAGATCAGCCTGCCTATGTAGACTATAAGGGGGACGATCTTCCCTGGTAATCTTGTTACAGCTTTAACATGAAAGGAGTTTTATTAATGGACCATCGTAAAAAGGCGTTGTTGCTCGGCGATTATACACATCCGGACTGGCATCCGCTGCAGGATGTTGACGCAGAGATCAGCCGTATTTTTCATGATAGCATGACCGTGCAGTGCAGCGAGAATCGCAATATGCTGCTGCAGGAGAACATATCGGGATTTGATGTGTGTATTTCATACATGGACGATTGGAAGGGGAAAGTCTCTCCTCAGCAGACAGCTGGATTGCTGTCCTATGTGAGCAATGGAGGCGGCCTGGTCATTCTACATAACGGGATTTCGCTTCAGAATCGTTATGAACTCAAGCAGATGATTGGTGCGAAATTCCTGCATCATCCACCGTATGGACCGCTTGAGTTTACTGTGACGGAACATAAACACCCTGTGACCGAGGGGATTACCGGATTCACCATGGAAGAAGAGCCTTATCTGTTCGAGTTCGGATCATTCGCCGAAACCACGATTCTGCTTGAATACCAGACTGAAGATGGACCTAAGCCTGCGGCTTGGGCACATACCTATGGATTAGGCCGGATTGTGTACCTCATGCCAGGGCATCATGTGCCTTCTTTTGCACACGAATCCTATCGCCAGCTGATTTTGCAGGCAGGCAAATGGGCAGCACGATACGTGTAACCTGATCGTTTATTTGTTGTGCTGGGTATAAAGGGTATAATATAGAAATCAACGAAGAGGAGGATGACAAGAATGAGCGATTTGTTCAAAAAGGCGATCTCATTAGGGTTGGGTCTTACCGTCGTAAGCAAGGAAAAAATCGAAAAAACCGTAGATGATCTGGTCAAACGCGGGGAACTTGCGCCAGGTGAATCCAAAGCCTTGGTCGAGCGTCTAATGGAACGAGGCGACGAAGAGCAGGGTCAGCTTAAGCGTGTGATTCATGAGCAGGTCAAGCGGGTGCTTCAGGAAGTAGGCGTACCTTCGGAGAGTGATGTGACCAGTCTGGAACAGCGCGTTGCTGTACTGGAGAAAAAGCTCGCCGAATTGGGCCAAACACCACAGCTGCAACCAGATGTATCCCCAGCTCCACTTGAAGTTCCTCCTCCGCACAAAGGAAACGAGATCGAGTAGATGGCTGTGCGAATTAAACATGTCGGCAGATACCGGGAAATTGCCATGGCGCTGGTGCGTCATGGCTTCGGTTATATGGTCGAGGAACTGGGGCTGTTCCAGCTGCTGGCCATACCTCGGCGGTGGATGTCACGTGAAGCACACACGACCAAAACGCTGAGTGAACGGATCAGACTGGTGCTGCAGGAGCTGGGGCCGGCTTTCGTGAAGCTGGGGCAATTGGCAAGCACAAGAGCGGATCTGCTGCCCGAGCCGGTCATCCGTGAACTGGTGAAGCTTCAGGATCAGGTACCCCCTTTCTCTTCGGAAACGGCACGGGGGATTCTGGAACAGGAATTGGATACACCGCTGGAAGAGATCTTTTCCCGGTTCGACGATACCCCGGTGGCTGCAGCCAGCATCGGGCAGGTGCATCTGGGCAAGCTTCGAACCGGAGAGGCCGTCGCCATCAAGATCCAGCGTCCCGGCATCTCACGGATTGTGCAGCGGGATTTGGATATTTTGCGTGAGCTGACGGCGATGGCGGAGAAGCGATGGGACTGGGTGAAGCAGTACCAGATTCCGCAGATGGTAGAGGAGTATGCCCAGGCGCTGATGGCTGAACTGGATTATACCGTTGAGGGGCGGAATACCGAGAAGATCGCCCAGCAGTACCAGCAGGATAACAAGGTCAAAATCCCGCTAATCTACTGGGATCAGACTTCCTCGCGTGTGTTAACCATGGAATACGTGGAGGGTATCAAGCTGAATGACCGTGACGAACTGGTCAGACGTGGACATGACCTGAATGACATTGCCCAGCGACTGGTGGATTCCTTGTTGAATCAGATCTTTATTCATGGTTTCTTCCATGCGGATCCGCATCCTGGCAACCTGATGGTGTTAAAAGACGGGCGACTGGCGTTTATCGATTTTGGCATGGTTGGCACTCTGAGCGATGAGATGAAGCAGCATCTGGCTTCGCTCATCATCGGGTTGATGCGCAAGGATACAGACAGCATGATCCGGGCGATTGAGAAACTGGGCATGATGCCGGATGACATGGATCTCCGCGGCCTCCATAATGACTTGGACAAGCTGCGCAGCAAATATTATGACATTCCCTTTTCCAAAATCAGCGTGGGCCAGGCGCTTAACGATCTGTTCGGTGTGGCACAGAGACACCGGGTCGTCATGCCAGCTGACATTGTGCTGCTGGGGAAATCACTGCTCACAATGGAAGGCGTGATCGAACATCTGGATCCATCACTCAGCATTGTGGATATGGCGGAACCCTTCGGCCGGAAGCTGATCAAGGACCGGTTCAGTCCGGGACGAATCAAGAATCGGCTGTTCCGCAGTGCCGCAGACCTGGCTGAGAGTGTGATCGGACTGCCGGGGCAGCTCCGGCAGCTATCCTCCATTATCAGTAAAGGCAAGCTGCGGCTTGAGGTTAGCGTACCCGAACTGGACACGCTGATGCGCAGGCTGGACCAGATCAGTAATCGTCTTTCCTTCAGTATCGTGCTGCTCGCCTTCTGTATCATTATGGTCGGACTCATTATTGGTTCCTCAATCAGCCATCAGTCAACGATGCTGTGGGATATTCCGGTCATTGAGATCGGTTTTCTGGTTGCCATTCTGATGGTGGCCTTTCTGCTCTATTCGATTTTCAAATCGGGAAGATTCTAGTTACATTTAGGTAGGAAAGAGCTGTTAATGCTTCTTGGCGAAGGAGCGTTAACGGCTTTTTTATGGTCTGGGAAATAATGCATCAACTCTAAAATAGATAAACAGAGCATAACGGAGATATATTATAAAAATAAGAGAAATCCAGGAATAATCTATCGTTTGCGAAGATATAGCCTGTTCGTATAAAAGGATCGCCCTGTCTATAATAATAGGTCAGTACATAACGGACCCGGTCTTTCTGAGAGGGGAAGACCAGTGACATCAAGAGTCGTCTTCTGATGTCTTCTTAGCTCGAACCTGAATGATGTAACAGAATTATGTGGAACGCACTGGAACGGATTAAGCAGGATCGCTGCGGATTTCGGACTTATTTTATTCCGGATGAAGAGCTTCTTGTATCAACACGTACAGGCCATGATGCGGAGGGAGTGTTCCGCTGTTTTGTGCTGCCCTGTCGTGGTTGGTCAGTGACGTGCCTAGCTGTACATTTCAGGTAATCAACCCATGAGGTTAACGGTGTAGGAGGAACGGCAAGAACATATGAATACGTTAAAACAACAATGGTTTGGCAACATTCGCGGAGACGTGCTGGCAGGCATTACGGTAGCGCTGGCGCTGATTCCGGAAGCCATCGCCTTCTCTATCATTGCGGGTGTCGATCCGATGGTCGGATTGTACGCATCGATTACGATTGCGATTGTGATCTCGATTGCAGGCGGAAGACCGGGAATGATCTCGGCTGCTACGGGAGCCATGGCGGTGCTGATGGTTGGCCTCGTCAAAGATTACGGCTTGGAATACCTGTTCGCGGCCACGATATTGACGGGAATTATTCAGTTTATTTTAGGTATTTTTAAAGTTGGGAAGTTCATTACGTTTGTGCCGCATTCGGTACTTACCGGATTTGTTAATGCCCTGGCGATTTTGATCTTCATGGCCCAGCTGACGCATTTTACAGGTGCGAACTGGATCATGTATGCAATGGTCGCAGGCACGCTGGCCATCATTTATATTTTGCCACGGTTTATCAAAGGCGTTCCGGCTCCTCTCGTTGCCATTATCGTCATGACGATTATTACGGTCGTGTTCCATTTGGATGTGAAGCAGGTAGGTGACATGGGGAATTTGACGAGTACCCTTCCGATGTTCCATCTGCCCAATATTGAGTGGTCCTTCCATACACTGATGATCTTGCTGCCCTATTCATTCACGATGGCACTGGTAGGTTTGCTGGAATCCTTGCTGACCGCTACCATTGTAGATGAGATGACGGAGACCAAGAGCAGCAAAAACCGTGAGGTGCGCGGTCAAGGGATTGCCAACTTCGTTAACGGGTTGTTCGGCGGCATGGGCGGCTGTGCCATGATCGGACAATCCGTCATTAATGTGAAGTCCGGCGGCCGGGGACGGCTGTCCACATTTACGGCAGGCGCCTTTCTGGCCATCCTGCTGCTGCTGCTCAGCGGAGTGGTGAAACAGGTGCCGATGGGTGCGCTGGTGGGTGTCATGTTTATGGTGTGTATCGGTACGTTTGACTGGAGTTCCGTCAAAAATATTGCACGTGTTCCCCGCGCAGAGGCCTTCGTTATGGTGGTTACGGTGGTGATCGTCGTCATCACCAATGATCTATCCATCGGTGTATTGGTTGGCGTTGTGCTTAGCGCCCTGCATTTTGGATGGAAACAGGCCAAGATTCGTGTTCATGCCAGCGAGGAGCAAGGCCAAAAGGTATATCGTGTTCACGGTCCGTTCTTCTTCGGCTCTTCATCCCGCTTCGTGGAGGAGTTTCATGCCGAGACGGATCCGGAGGAGATCACGATTGATTTTGGCGGATCACATATCTGGGATAACACGGCCGTTGTTGCCATCGGCAAGGTGAAGTTCAAATACGCAAAACTGGGCAAAACGGTGCATCTCCGAGGCTTGAACGAGGAAAGCTCACGTTTGCTGGAGAGAAGCGGGTTTGCGGTCTCACAGAGCCATGGTTAATGGAGATAAATGATCTCTGGAACATAAAATACATTAAAAGGGTGCCGGAACATGTCCGGTACCCTTTTGTTTTGCTGGACAAACGTGTAAACTACACGGTATGGAGAAAAAGAGCAGACGGACTGATTGCTTTTTGAAAATCCATTTCATGGGGAAGAATACATCGAAATGGGCTTATCTAAATGAACATACAGAGGTGTAACGATTGGCAAACTTTGAACAACTGGGCATTCGCCCGGAATGGTGCGAGATTCTGAAACATCAGGGGATCGCCGTGCCGACACCGGTACAGGAGCGCTCGATTCCCGTACTGTTAGGCGGACGTGACATTATTGCTGAGGCACAGACAGGTACAGGGAAAACGCTGGCTTTTTTGCTGCCGATTATTCAAAAAATCAACGTATCGGACCGCTCCCCGCAGGCATTGATTATCGCCCCTACGCGTGAGCTGGCCCTGCAAATTACAGAGGAAGCGAAGAAGCTGACGGCCAATGACGATAAGCTTCATGTGCTTGCTGTGTATGGCGGACAGGACGTGGAGAAACAGCTTCGCAAGCTGCAAAATGGGACTCAGATCGTCATCGGTACACCGGGACGTCTTCTGGATCACCTGCGCCGTGGCACGCTGAAGCTCGATAACGTGAAAAAACTGGTGCTGGATGAAGCGGACCAAATGCTGCACATGGGCTTCCTGGACGATGTAGAGACCATTCTACGTGAACTGCCGCATAAACGTCAGACGATGCTGTTCTCGGCAACGATGCCGAAGGGTATTCGCAACTTGGCGAAGAACTACATGAAAGATCCCGAGGATGTAAAAGTATCTTCGAAATCGGTTATTCCAATTAATCAGATTCGTCAGCAAGTGCTGGAATGTACGGATCGTGGCAAGTTCGATGCGCTTCGCGGCATGATTGATACGTATCGCCCGTACCTGGCGATTATTTTCTGCCGGACCAAGCGCCGTGCATCCAAGCTGAATGAAGATCTGCGCGAAGCAGGTTACGAGAGCGACGAGCTTCATGGGGATCTGTCCCAGTCCAAGCGTGAGAACGTTATGAAAGCCTTCCGTGATGCAAAATTGCAAATCCTCGTGGCTACCGATGTGGCGGCACGCGGACTGGATGTGGAAGGCGTAACGCATGTATTCAACTATGACATTCCTCATGATGCAGAGAGCTATATCCACCGGATCGGCCGTACAGGTCGTGCTGGCGGAACGGGTCTTGCCGTGACGTTTGCAACGCAGCATGACAGACCGGAGCTTGCACGTATTGAGGAAGGCACCAATCAGAAGCTGACCCGCATCCAGTGGACAAGCGAAGGTCCAGTGGCCTCCACCGGAGCAGCTAGACGTTCCATCAACAGTCAGGATAATGATGAACGTTCAGGTGGACGCTCTGCCGGAACAGGCAGTGCCCGTCGCGGCGCAGGCCGCAGCGGACGTAATGAAGGTGGCCGCGGAGGTCGTGGTTCCCGCGGCGGTGAAGGTGGACGCAGCGGTGGTCGTAGCGGCGGCCGCAGTGGCGACAGCAGTCGCGGTGCAGCAGGCCAAGGTGGCCGCGGCGGGCGCGGTGCAGGTCGCAGCGGTGATGAGCGCAGCAGCGGCTGGGCTGGCCGCAGTGCGGACAAGCGTAATTCAGGTGGACGCGGGCCAGCCAAAAGTGACCGCCGCGATTCTCGTCGCGGACGGTAAGACCTTGTCGTCCGCGGCAGAGAAGCCGCGCTGGACGATCAGTTTGACGCCATGCATAGGATAACGGCATGGCGAGAATACGAGAGCACTCAGGTACCAACGTACCGAGTGCTTGATGAGAGGGTCGCGACGAATTTTGTCGCGGCCCTTTTTACATATGCGGTATTGCACGCAACGCTCTGCTACTTGGAACGTATTGGATAGATATGTTGAAATATGTGAAAGACCCATTGCTCGGATTCCATGGTGCATATGTGGATCATGCGGGTATACAAGAAGTGAAAAAATCTCGCCAGCGGGCCTGTTGGACGTGATGAAGCAGGCAGATCGGAGGTTTTCATGAATACATATCCTCTAATACAGGAACAGCGCAAGATCCTGCCATTTTACTGGCGGTTTACACGATTAATGATGGGCATCGCCCTGCTGATTGCACTAGCTTTGGTTGCTGTACCCCTATACCTAATCTGGGAGGTAGCTGCGGTGTGGACCTGGTTTACGATAGTGTTCATTCCGCTCGGGGGATGGATCTTCTATACCGTTTTGCACAGGATGAGACACTTGTCCTGGAGAAATCAGCATTTGAACCGAACGGAGATGGATAGTTATCAGATTCTCTACATCAGGTGGAACCCGGATTCCCATACTCTTGAAAAACACCGATTTGAGCGGTCAGCCATCCAGCGCGTGTATTATGGGCGTTATTTGACGAAGGAGGCACATTTCTACCAACGGGCAGAATTCAGGGAACCGGTACGTACCATTCAATTTTGGCCTGAAATACATATCCTCTATCAGCAAGGTCTGGAGCACAGACTATGTACAGTACGTTTCTATGAAGAAACAGAGGCCAATGCTTGGCTTAGCCAGCTGGCATCACAGGGAGTTGAACTAAGATTCACTATGTATTCCACCGGGAACCTTGCTCCGGAAGCTGAAGTACGTGCTGCTCTGGAAAAGGATGAGCATCAGGAAGTGGTACCTTGGAACATACCGGTTGAGAACAACTTCGAAATCTATCGGCAGAGAGTGGTAGAGGATCTCATAAGTCACAATCATCCGTCCATTCGGATCACGGAAGAGAAGAAACAGGAGAAGGAGAAAAGGAGCGCAGCACGAAAACAGACCAAGGCATTTCGGAGTGTGGGGTGGGCCTGGATGGTGTTTGTGCTTCAGTGGGGGATTGCATTCCTGCTAATGGAACTGGCGAAGAAGGGTCAGCTCAATCCGGACACCATGTTCATTCCGTTCATAATCTGGGTAGGTATGGGTGTGCTGTTTGCATTCTTGACCAAAGTTTTTGTGTGGAAGCATGTGCTCATCTACTCGGCATTTACATTCGTGAATGCAATTATCATGAGTGTTTCGCTATATGAAACCGAGGATATCAGTCCAGGTGCCCGGATGTTGGATTCACTGGGCAGCGCCAGTCTGCTGGGTATTCTCTTTATCTGTGTGCCGCTCCTGGTCTATCGATTCAAGGTGGCTGCAGGTGAAGCATTGAACAAAAAGTACAATAACAAATCAACACACAGATAGGTGTGAACAGAAGGAAACGAAGGAGGCGGGCATGGATACAGATGATAACTCCCTGAACAGCTTTCAGGAGCTGATTGAGACACCAAAGCCAATGAGGCCATCTGTGAAGTCGAAGCTAACCACACATCGGATCGTGGGGATCGCGATGGTTATCTTGCCGCTGGTGCTGATTGTGCACCTAGTATATATATCATGGGATTAAGTTTGCTGTTTTATATATTGGTCAAAAGGCTGCGTTGGAAGCAGATTCTCATATACACCATCGGTTCCTTTATCAATCTGATGGTTGCAAGTATGGTCCTGGAGCTTCTGGATCATACCGAGCCCACAGCACAAATGTACGTTTCCTTATATGGGAGCGTGTTGTTGTGCTCCGTGCTGCTCTGGATTCCATACGTCCTGATCTACCCCTTGAAGGCAAGAAAAAGAGATTAACATGGCAGACAGATTCGACTTGAGTCGTTATGCAATTGTTGAAAAAAAGCACCCTACTCTCATGTGAGAATAAGGTGCTCTTTAGGTTGTGGTCAGGTAGATATGGTATAGGATTGCTCTTGCATATTCTTGTCCCTAAAAATCGATGCAGGGGTCCTTGGGAATCACATCGTCTATATATTAGGGAATTGTTGTGCATGAACATGCTCTTTAGGAATGAACCTCGGTAACGTTGTCCCGATATTTCTCGTTATATACTCTCCCAACGGATTCAGCCAAACCGCCACGTGCCTTGCCAGGATACAGTTCAAGCGTACGATAGAGACGCATGAACCGGTCTTTGGGCAAGAAGCGTGCGTAGCGGGTAATAAGACTTGGGAATAACTCGATATATTTGCTTTTACGCACAGCCGCTGCAGCTACAGCGGTCAGAATCTGAATTCCGTTGTGCAGCTGCAAAATATTAACTTCGTATGTGGCGATATACCGGATCGCATCTTCACGAATCAACTCCGGCTTAAGCCTGGCGATTTCACCGATGTATTCGGCGAGCAGCCGCTCGAAGCTGCGCAGCAGCAGGGGCTGGAGCTGCAGATCCATATCACTTCGCAGCACGAAGGATTGCAGCAGGGCAACCTGCTGAAGGCGAATCCGGTCATTATAGACGAGCGATCCAATCTCGCGCAGCATCTCGTAAGCGAGCGCCTCGTCTTCTTTGCGGGCTTCGGCGACGAGTGCCCAGTTTCGGTTGATCCCCTGACGGATGTCCTCCCGGTCTTCATTTAACATGCGCTTCATCTGCCGATTTTGCTGGGCAGGGAAGGTACGGTGATGCATGAAGATGAGCCATCCGATCAGCAGCAGGGTCACGGTGGCTGCCATCATGGTCTGATCCGTGGTTTCACCGAAGTAGGTGGCGGCAGCTCCGAGTATAACGGCAAGGAACAGATCGCGTGCAATCCGGCGCTTCACTCGTGAGCCGGCACGCTCCTGGACAGAAACGAGGGCGCTGCGACCACAGGAGGTACACTCATCCTCCCACAAGCAGGTATATTGTCCACAACGCTTGCAGACGTGCAGCTTCTCAAAAGCATAGGTCGTTCGGTTAAAAGGTCTGATGGATACCACTTGTTTGGTACTCATGCTTAATCACGCTCACCATTCAGTATAGTGTATAGGGTACGGTCCGAATCCTCCCTAGTCACGGGTTTGCGACCCTGGAAAAAGAGCGAGATTCCTTTTATAAGGACAAAAAGAAACAATATGGCGAGGCATCCGTATGTAACCATAATCGATTCCTTTCTAGGCATAGTTGTTATGCAGAATAGTGTAAATCTGAAACAAGGTTTCGTTATATTGCAGTTTGCTGGCAATAACTATATCATATTTCCATAGTTGGAATTAAAATGCCAGTAGAAGCGCCGAATAGGTCGATTTTTGTCAGTCATTACAAAACTGTAACTCAAGATAGGGGTGCTTTTCAGAATATATTAGTAGACTGTTAAGATTTCCTTAAGGCTTGACGCCTATAATAAACTATTCCCATTTTAATCTCAAACGTGAAGGAGTACACCCAATGCTGCGGACACGCAAAATACGCTGGCTTAGCGGAACCCTGGTTCTGCTGACATTTCTAACGCTTCTGCTGCCTAAGGCGTTGCTGCCCCAAGCTGCAGCTGCTCAGGCACAGACGAGCGGGATCGACGCCGTACTTGTAGCCGATGTAAGTAACTCGATGAATACAAGTGACCGTGACAAGATCAGTAATGAAGCCATGAAAATGTTTATTGATATGCTGCCGGTCCAGGGGGACAAGGTAGGGATTGTTGCTTATACCGATCAGGTAGAGCGGGAAAAAGCACTGCTGGAGATTCAGTCCGATGCGGACAAAAGCAGTCTGAAGGACTTTATTGATCAGCTCGGCCGCGGGCCATACACTGATATTTCCGTCGGGGTGGCTGAAGCGGTGAATGTGCTGAATCATGGTGCAGATGCATCGCACTCACCCATGATCGTACTGCTTGCAGACGGCAACAATGATTTTAACAAAACCAAAGGCCGCACCCAGGCACAGTCTGATGCAGATTTGGCGAAGGCTGTTCAAGAAGCCCAGGATCAGGGCATTCCGGTCTATACGATCGGACTGAACGCAGATGGCAAACTGAACAAGGATGCATTAGCTGATCTGGCCAGTCAGACAGGAGGCAAGTCATTCATCACGGATACGCCGGATGATCTGCCGCAGATTCTGAGTGAGATATTCGCAGATCATGCCAAGCTGAATGTGGTGAAGTTGCCTTCCATCACAGGCGACGGCAATTTTCAGGAAGTTACGGTCAACGTGCCGAATGACAGCGTGCTTGAGGCTAATATCTCAATTATGTCTTCCAAGCAGGTAGAGATTGAATTGACCGATCCTTCGGGCAAAGCGGTGGATCTGAACTCGGATGCGGCCAAGCTCTCGACATCCAAAAGTTATTCACTGGTCAAGCTGCTCAAGCCTCAGGAAGGCGACTGGAAACTTCGGGTAAAAGGGGCTCCGAAAGACAGCATCGATATCAACCTGCTGTTCAACTATGATCTGCAGCTCGTCGTGGACCCAATTAAGACCAAGTCCTATACGAAGGGTGACAAGGTGGATCTGACAGCCAAGCTGGAGAATGGAGGTCAGCCGCTCCAGGATAACGATCTGTATGCAGATATGAAGGCGACGTTGGTCGTAAACGATCTGGATACGAACAAGAGTGAGGAGCAACCGCTGGAGAATACAGGCAGCGGCTTTGCAGGTACCTTTGAAGTGCCGGACAATCATAACTATGAACTGGTGATTCGTGCGGAGGAGGACAGCTTTTACCGTGAAAGTGCGCCTATTACCATTAATGCAGGGGGGACGGCAGGTGCGGGAACACAGCCAACCACCTCAGGTGGTGAGCAGGACAAGCCGTTTCCATGGTTACCTGTGATTTTGGGAGTCGTAGCCTTGCTGGTGATTGGAGTGGGTGCCTGGTTCCTGATGGGCTGGCTGAAACGCAAAAACCGCGGCTTTGTCGGCCAGATCATTGTCGAGATTCGGGATGAGAACACCGGGGACAAGTCCTATCCACAATACAAAAAACTGGCATCCTTCCGGGGCAGATTCCATCTGCACCAGCTTTTACAGCTGGATCCGGAATTGAAGGAAACCGAGAAATATATATTTACGCCCAGCAATGGGGACCGAATTATTATTCGCAATACCGCAGGCGGTACATTGGAGAAATCCGGACGTGCCGTGGATGCAAGCTCAGGCGTTGAACTGAAGAACGGTGACCGGCTGAGCATCCCGCTGCAACAGGCGGATAAGACGATTTTGATTGAGTATCTGGTCTAAAAGGAATGCCAATAGAAGTTGGTACTAACCGTTTACACGAGAACGCAGAGGACAGAAAAAAGCTGTAGAAGCGAAGTGTTCGCCTTTATCCCTAGATTTTCACCTTTGAAAAAGAGAATCAAAAAAATCTGGGGATAACAGCGATCGGAAGCTTGTTCTGTCATCGGAGTGGTAAGTGTAATTATGTTGTAGTTCCGACTGCGTTAACCAAAGGGAGGATATGGAATGAAACCAATTGTCAGAGAACATATTCAGCAGCTGGATGTATCGCTAGGCGGAGGGATTGTCAGCGAGAAAATCAGGGTCGATACAATTGATAACCCGATCCTGATTATCGGTCTTGGAGGAACGGGAATTGATGCGCTGCTGCGTCTCAAATATCAGATTAACCGCCGCTTCAAGCTGCCTCAGGACCCGGTATCCAAGAAGAAAATGGACAAGCCGGACAACGTGGAATTTCTCGCGTTTGAAACCAACGAGCAGGACCGTGCGAAGAAGTACAAAGGCATCGGGCTGGACCCGATTAACGAATTCGTGCTGCTGTCCAATGCGGAGATCGGTGGACTGCTGCAGAACCGCAGTGTGCTGGAGCCGTATATTACGGACTGGCTGTCTCCGGAACTAAGCATCACGGACGGCATGAATGGAGCAGCAGGGGTACGCCAGGCTGGACGGTTGCTGCTGTTCACCAAGATCAACCAGGTCGTGCAGGCGATCGACAAAAAGATCAAAACATTATCCGTAGGCACCAACAAAAAGCTGATGGTATTCCTGCTTACCGGTTTGTCCGGTGGTACAGGGAGTGGATGCTTCCTCGATATCTCCTATATCGTGCGCGGCATCATTGAACGGGATCACGGTTCTGCCGGGATCGACCGCGTCAATACGCTGGGTTACCTGTTTACGCCAGACGTGAATCTATCGAACAAAAGTTTAAGCGAGCACACACGCGAATATATTCGCAAAAACGGCTATGCTGCGCTCAAAGAGCTGGATTACTGGATGAATGTCGACAGCCGCGGCGAGCGTTTCACGCAGAAATACGGCAACATCCTGAATGTTAATTCACCGCTGCCGCCGTTTAACCTGTGTCACCTGATTTCGGCAACGAATACGGAAGGTAAGCTGCTGGAGAATGCCTATGACTACTGCATGAACGTGACGGCCGAGAACATCACCAACTTCATGGCCAGTGAGGAGAAACAGTCGGGCGAAGAATTCGCGATTCACGATTATATCAGCAACATCCGTACCAACATTGCACAGATGAACAAGGCGTATCCGGCCAACTATGATTACAACATTATCGGTGCTTCCTCAGCGGTACTGCCGATTGAAGAGATGACGACGTATCTTGCTTACCGGATGTTCGACAAAATGAGCACCATGTTCTCCAAAGCTCCGAACCAGGAGGACACGGAGAAATTCGCCCGCAAGCTGGGCATCGATCTCGAAAGTGTCGTGAAGTCCTTCGAGTCCCGCGTGCCGGAGCCGCTGCCGGGTTATCAGAACAGTGAGCGTCTGTCATACGGCAATGTCGTGAAATCACAGGTCGTGAACATGGACACCGAGCTGGAGCAGAACTTCCTGGCCCGTGCCCGTGAAGAATATATCAAGGCGAAGAAACAGCTGCCGGGCGAGATTGCCGGTCAGTTTACCGAACAGATCCGGCGCATGTTTTTGCATCCCGAACAGGGTCCGTTCTACGTTTCCCGTCTGATCTACACCGAAAAAGGCTTCTGTATACTGAAGATGATTCAGTCGTATATCGAAACGCTGCGCGAGAATGCATTCCGCATTCCACGCGACATTGAAGCTGCGCAGGAGCAATCGGAGGAGAAACTGGGTGACGCGAAGAGTGCCTTCGTCTCCAAAGAGAAGAAAAAGAATGCTTATATTGAAGCTAAAATTCATGAGTACTGGCTGCACGCCGACGTGGAACGCAACGATCAGATGATCGAGTTCTATGAGGATCTGTATGAACTGTTGAATCAGGAAAACAGCCGCATCTATAACGTATTTACCGAGACGCTGAATGCGCTCAGCTCGATTTTCTCCAAGAACGGAGATATTCTGACACGTGGTGAAGAACAGTCCGATCACAAAGGCAACAAAACCTACTACTGGAACGTTGTTAGTGTACCGGATATCGTCAATGTGGTGGATGGGCTGCTGGACAAGCGCGACACGGATGACCTGATCCGCGATTTCTCCCGTGAGCTGCTGGAGAACTCCAACCAGTGGGTGAAGGAGAACGAAATTGATGTGGTTAGTTCCATTTCGGACTTCCTGACCGAGAAGTTCGGGGACCTCATTACCCGTTCCATGGAAGATTTCCTGGTGATCAAATACGGGCAGGATGAGTCTGTAGAGAAATTCGTGGAGCGTTACATCGCTGGCAAGCTGGATGATGAGGCCGTTCCGGTGTTCAATCTCAGCAACAGCACAGGCAGTCTGCATTTCCCGTCATGGGGATTCGTCTCTGTGCCGACACAGGCGCCAGGCATTCTCAAAGGGATTCGCAATTATCAGAACAATGCGGTGGGCAAATCCCACTTTACCGTCAAGGAAAGCGAAGTCCGCAACCGGATTTTCTGGCTGAATACGCGCAACGGGGTGCCGCTGTTTGTGTATACGCCGCTCAAAGTATATGAGGAAAGCTATGAACGTACCATTTTGGACAAGGAAGGCATCGGACGCCATCTGGTACAGACGGAGAAAAACAACTGGACCTACCTGCCATCTCCGATTCCCGAAAAGTCCTGGGGCGATGTCTACGAGAATGCCCGGGTGAAGCAGTATAACGCGCGGGTACGTACCGAATTCGAGCAAGCGATTGGATACAACATCATTACGGCCAAAACAATCGATGAAAATACGAGCAATCGTTATGCTGTTGTCACAACGGAACCGTTTGACCTGGCCGCGAAGCTGAATGCTTACGACATGCGTCTGACGTCAACGACCCCGAATCTAGGTGAGGTAAAACGGGCAGTGACTGAACTGAAACGTCTGCAATCCGAAGGATTGCCGCGTGTAGGGGTGAAGGATATTTTCGGCAGTATTAATGAAGATATGGCCAAAGAAAACCTGGTACGTTCCCCGCAGCTTATCGCACGGGTACGTGAAGAACTGGCGAAGATGAATGCCATCTCGGCCAAAGTGGCTGAACTCGAAGGCATTCTGGCACAGCATCAGGATGAGGAACAGTGGTATGATCGCTTCATCGAAGCTCTGTATACCGACACGATCGTCAAGAAGGGCGCACTTTACGTCTACGACCGCGATCCGGAAGAGGATGCCTGGGAGCCGTTCGCGAACCTGATGAAGAGCCGCAACTTTGCCGAGTATGAAGTGTTTGGCAACTTCCGCGGTCTGTCTGAAAAAGATCGCAGTACACTGCTGCGCAAAGCTTCCCGCCGGGATAACGAACTAACGGCTTCAGAGGACATCGCTCCGCTGCTGGCCAAACTGGATGACCTGGCTGCCCTGTTCATGGAATCGCGCGATCGTCTGGAATATGAACGCGTGGAGCTGGCGAACGGCGAAGACATCTATCAGTTCTACAGAACAATGTCATCGAAGCTGAATGACATCCGCAGAAGGCTGAAGTAACATGGGTGCCGGGATGGAGTTCAAGCTGAACAATACCCTGAAGCGGGATCTGGAGAAGTACGCAGCACAGTATGCGGCAGAGCAGGAGCGGCAAGGCAGCCTGGGTGATGGACGAAGCAGTATCCATTACCCGGCCCTGTTTCTGTTTGTTGGTGACATGGTCGAACCGGCCATGGATGCAGTGCGCGAGATCAATCAGTTGAAGTGGGATAACGGAGAAGGTGTGGTGTATCTCCAGATTGGAACAGAGGGCCGGGAGAAACAAGGAGGACGGGAGCATCGGGATTCATCGGAAGACGGTCAGGTGACCCGTCATATCCTGCCTTTATCCACCGAACAGGCTGGACGTCCTTCGAAGACGATGCGCAAGGATGTACACCGCAGTTTTCACGATTCGGAGCAGGCCCTCTTTGGTCTGAATCGCACGCTGCGCCGGGTGAGCAATCGGATCGCTGAATACGGCCGGTTATATTCATCGTTTGACCGGATCTATGTAACCGTCGTGACAAGGGCAGATGATCCACTGAACGTGCTCCTGCCTGAACTGACCAAGCTCACCGAGAACATTTTGGCCCAATCATTCAAGTCGGTTCAGACGGATCTGCATGTACTGGTCAGCGAGATGGAGCAGGTGGAGTCCTTCGGATATGCAAGTGCAGCCGGACTTGCCTTCTTGAGGGAACTGGATCATATGCAAGCACTGGACTATACGTTCAGCGGTAATCTGCTCGTAACGGAAGATGGGATCTCCATTCCCGTTGTGCACCCTTCTTCGCCTTTGTTTGATCTCGTCTATATCCTGTCTGACAAAAATGAGCGAGGAACCGGCGTGGCCGGGGGATGGATAGAGAATGCCGAGATTATCTGCCGCATCTGCCTGCTGAAGAACCGGAAGCATGATCCGGATGCACTTGGTGCGGTTGCAAGTACAGGGGCCAATACCTACAATAATACGTCGTTCAAAAACAACATTCGAACAACCTCGGATCAGCATGGCTATGCCAGTGCGGGTTTTGCCGAGATCAGACGGCCCAACCAACCCATTGCGCTCGCGGTGTTGTACCATCTATACCGCTATCTGTTGAACCTTATGCGACAGGAGCCGGATTGGAGCATGAAAGACAAGCTTGCTTTCTTCGGTCTGGACGCTTCATCCGTAGAGCGCAAGGTGGAAGGGCTGCTACCCGAGCAAGATCTGGTGGGTGGCATGAGCGGCATTATGACGCATAACGTCAGCTTCTCCGATCTCAAGCCGCTATCCCTGCGCGAAGCAGAGCGGGCGCTATTTGGTCAGGGTGCTGAGGCGTACTTCCGTGACAATATGGTACGTCCAGCGGAAGAGCGTCTCCGTCAGCGCAGCAGTCAAAGTTCCTTACTCCGCCGGGCAGAGCAGTCACGGACGGAGTATCCGGAGATTGGCTATTTCCAATGGGCTTCATGGAGTGACAGCAACCCAGGGAGCGTACGTGAGGCTTTGCTGGGACTCATTCGTGACAAATCGGTTCAGCTTGAATCGGCACGTGCCCTGCTGGAACAGCGTCAGCAGGAGCAAGTGGAGGATCAGCCAATTAAGCGGGCATTATTCCGGGACAAGCAAAATGTACGGAATCTGATCGATTGTTTGTTGGAACGCGTGTATGTGCCCAAGACAGAGCTGTTACGACTGGAAAATGAACTGCAATTGCTTCGCCTCTACGATTCGGAGATGGAACAGCTTCATAACTTCAGTCGCAATGTAACGACTGCTCTCGAAGCGCTGGAACGTACGCTGCGTGAAGCGGCAGAAGAGCGTATCGCAGCCGCGGATGAATATATCGGACAGAATGTGATGGAGTATTACGGGAAGGTAACGGAAGCATTGATTGCCGATTTGGAGGCCAAGCGGGGCCGGGATGTTTGGTTCGAGGAGCGTTATATGGGAGACATTAACCGGCTTGCTGCCGAAGGCAACGAGCGTCTGCTGCAACGTTTGATGGAGGTATGCCATGCGCTGCTGCTCACAGCAGAACCACTGAGATTGCCTTTTGAGGAAGAACTGCTGCAGCGGGCGAATGTAACGATTGCCTATGGGGACAAAAACGTATTGACCCGCGATGATCTGTTCCGCAGATTATACCGTACGCTGGAAGATCAGGCGGTTGTGAGAATACGGGTATTCGATTATACCCAGGAACACCGGTATGAAGAAAAGTATTTCTTTGGCGATCATCACAGTGCTTTCATGGATTATGCGGCACATGCCGAGGAAACATCCCGCATCTATAAGCTGGGAGTTGTGTACGAAGAACGCAGCAGTGGTGTGGAAAAGCTGAACCTGATGGGAGGGTTCCATCTGGAGGATCTGATGGTCTATCGCAATGGTAAGGTGTATTACGACTCGTATACGGAGAACGGTTATGAGCTTCATCCAGCAGGCCTGGCTGATAAGCTATCACCTATGCGATAGAACGACATGTCATGATCAACTCCGGTATTAATTCAGCCTATGGTGGGCTGGTTTGGAAAGGATGCATGCGAACATGCAGCGAAAAATCAATCTTCTCCTGGTCCTGTTCAGCCTGATTGGCGGAGCCGTGGGATTTGCGGCAGGAGAAACCATGCTGCATCAGTGGCTTGGGGAGATGCCTCGCCTGCTGCTGATGGGGTTATACTTCGGCGTGCTGGCGCTTAGCGTAGGTCTGTTCTGTCTGCTCGCCGAGATGATCTCGCCGAAGCTTAACGGAGCTTCCTGGAAGCTGAGATATCTTGGCTTGTCGTGGAAACTGCTCGTTCCGGCAACACTGGTGTTCCTGTTTGTCGTTGGGCTGGTCTTTCAATTGTTGTATCAGATCAATCCAGGCGGTGTGAAGCAGGTGAAGGACATTGTACTGATGATCGATAATTCGGGCAGCATGTCGGAAACGGACCCGGATAATGGACGTTTCGAGGCAGCCAAGACGTTAATTAGTCAGATGGAAAGTGACAAGCAGGTCGCAGTCTTTACATTTGATGATCAGCCGCAGTTATTGCAGCCTTTTATTGCACTAGATAGTGAAGCCGCAAAGGCAGAGGTCAACGGTAAGATCGACGGGATTGTCACAACGTCGGGTGGTACAAACTTCGATGCCGTGCTCCGGGAAGCCATGGAGCAGATCCAAAACAAGCAGGATCCCAAACGCGGTACGGTAGCCATTTTGCTGTCGGATGGATTCAGTGAAGCAGATACTTCGGATATCTTATCCCAGTACACGAACGAACAGATTGCTGTGAATACGGTAGGTCTGAGTCTGGTCGACACATCGGGTACCGACTTGCTGCGCAGTATTGCTCAGCAGACAGGTGGCATGTACTATGACGTACCGGATTCTGGTGGTCTCAGCATGGCATTTCAGCAAATTTACGATACGATTGATGAACGGACATTGGTGACGGAACGTACAGGCATGATGGAACACAGTACCTATCTGGCCATCTTCCGCGTTGCTGCTATGCTGTTCATTGGTGTAGCATTGGGCGTATCGCTTGGGCTGGTGTTCGATAACCGCCATCTGGCAGTCAGCTTCGGGATCGGTGGAGCGGTGTCAGGCCTGCTAGCGGGCCTTTTGCTGGAGTGGGGACTGGACGGTTCTTCTGTAGGGGATGCATTGGTGAGACTAGGTGCGATGTTCATATTATCTGGGGTACTCACCCTGTTCACCTGGATCATTCCGGTCAAGGAGAATACGCCGCGGAAGAGCAAGGGCCGCCGTGAGGCGGGCAGGGGAACTCCGACCGCAGACGGATTCGGTCAGCGGGGGAGAGACACACGTAGCAAAGGATTTTAAACATCGGGAGGTTGGCGACACATGCGATATGCAGATGCGGACCCTTCGGTACCTCTGATTCGCAGACTTACACTTGCTGTGGATGATGGTTACTGTACCCTGCGCTGGCTCTGGCCCGAAGGCGTAGAAGCCGTGTACGTGGAGCGGTTTGAGCTGGAAATGGTCGAAGGTGGACAGAGCAGGGATCAGGCTGTGAATGGCAAGCTGAAACTGTATACAAGAGAAGAATACAAGGCGAGTAACGGATATACAGACCGGATGACAGGGTTTGGTGCCATCCGGTACACGATACATGTTTGCCGAATGGACGAAGACGGTCCTGTGCTGCTGCGTCAGCAGAATGACGAGAATACGGTCACCGCCAGTGCAGGGAAAGCAGATATCCGTTTCTCCATTCGTTACAAAAGCGGCTTTTTTCAAAAAAGGAAGACAGTTCTCATGACTGTGACGGCTGAAGTACCCGTGCCGAAGGAAGCCCTCTGTTATGTACGCAAGCAGGGCGGAGTTCCTCTCAATAAGGAAGATGGCACGGTCTATCCTTTTGTCAGTGATTTTACTCCAGGGAGAAATGAGATGCCGCCCGTGGAAGTGGCCAAGGATGACTATGTGAGGCTGTTTTTCACGGACGGACCGAGATACGGAGCCGTTTACCGCCTAATATCAGACTAGATGAATGTGAGGCAGTACAGTCTGCCTGAACAGGGAGGGGAGTGGCTATGAGCTTTTTTAGTCGGTTTTTGAAGAAACAGCAGCCCGTAGAACGGCCGCTGTTTTACGATATTGTCTGTCCATATTGCTTCAGCAAGTTTTCGCCGGAAGAAGTGGTGTTCCGTGCTGCGCATCACCGGGATGATGATGAGGATTATGCACTGGGGGAAGATGCGAAGCTTAATCGGTATCGTGAACGTTTTGGGCTGGACACAGTATTTGATATGGAGGCCGTTCTGGCTCCACATGATGTGCCTGAGGAACATCGCATTTATTCGGATAACATCGTGATGGGACTGAACGACCGATATGGTGTGGTTACACGGCGCCGGCTGTGCCCGCATTGTCATAATGAGCTGCCGGTGACGGCAGGCAAGGCACCAAGCAATATCATTTCCATTATTGGGGCATCCCAGGTGGGGAAATCGGTGTATATGACATCGTTGATTCATACGCTTCAGCATTATACGGCTGACCACTTTGGTGCGGCCTGCATGCCGCTGAATGCGGAAATTAGCCGCAGATTCCGCGCAGATTACGAAGAACCGCTGTTCGAGCGGGGAGATCTGCTGGATTCCACGCAGAAGGAGAAGCTGCAGGAGCCGTTTATTTTCCAATTTGTATTCAAGGATGAAGATAAGGCACCGCTGACGCTGGTTTTCTTTGATGTGGCGGGTGAAGGTATGGTCGAGCAGGATTATCTGGGACTGCATGGTCAGCATATCAAGAACTCAGCGGGTATTTTGTTTATGGTGGATCCGCTCCAGATTCGTTCCATTCGGGACAAAATCCGCATTAACCTCGGCAACGAGCCGGGCGAGTGGACGCCAAGATATGATGAACCACGTGATGTTGTGCTGACCCTGTTCGGTGATTTTATCGCTTATCAGGATAAAGCCAAGACAGATATTCCTACAGCCGTTGTGCTGACCAAGAGCGACATGCTGCACTCCCTTAAGGATGAAGAGGGGGATTATATCAAATCCAACAGCAATGTATTCCGCAATATGGTTCACCGCGATTGGTTCGATCTGACCGAATTCGAGAATATCGACGGGGAGATTCGGCGCTTTATCGAGAAGGTGGACCGTCCGTTCAAGGGCACGATGGATGTGTACTTCAAGGATACGGCCTATTTCGCAGTATCTGCGCTGGGCAGCAATCCGGTGGATATGAAGCTGCAGGGCGTCGTGAGTCCCATTCGTGTGGACGAGCCTTTCCTATGGCTGCTGTACAAGCTGAAGTACATTGAGGGGAGAGTGGAATGATGCGTTCTTCCATGACCCCGCCCATTGAACAACAGATGTACACAAGAGAGCGGCGCGGGGTGTTTCGCACAACGGAGGGGTTCGATACGGTTGCAGCATCACCGGGACTGGACCCTTCCTTTATTAAAAAAGTACTTCATCCTTATTGCGTCTATGACGCTCCAGCGGAATTAACGGCGCGAAGCGAGAAGGACCAGGCGAAATTCCCGCCATCCATCCATCTGATTCATCTGGAGAGCGGGGAGACGATCCTTGGTCAGAATGTGTACCAGTCTGCTGATTTTACCGGGCTGCGCAGCGCCTTTTTTGCACACAACTATGTCCTGTCTCCGGAGCGCTCCGAGGAACAGATGAAGCAGGGGAACTGGCTGGATGCCGTATTCGCCACGTCATATGACATCGAACAAGGCACGGTATTGCCTGCCCTGACGGAATTGCCGGGTGCACCACTGAATGGCCGGGAGGCCGCCACCGGAGCAGGCATAAGTGCCCGCTCTGTAGCGCCAGCAGATCTGCTAGCCTCACTGAAAATGAACGAAACTCTCTTCAAGCGCCTGCTCTATGCCGTCATGCAGGCAGTAGCAACCCGGCGGAAGGTATACATTGCATTCGATCTGCCTGCTGAGGAGATCACAGCCGGAGCCAAGGAACTGCTTCGCCTGCTCTACGCGGCACTGCCCTATGCGTTTAGGCGGCAGCTCGGCTTCATGACATTTGCCAAGGAGCCTCAGGCCAAGAAGGGAGTCCATCTTCAGTTTGTAGAGCGGGGCACGCTCCGTCCTAAAGACCGGAATACGGAGAAGGACTTTACCTTCGACTTGGCTACGGGCAGGGTAACCCATGCGGAAGTGTCGGTTGCCCAGCTTCCTTATGCGGAATTTGCCTGGTCTCTTCTGCAGGAGCCAGATGTGGCGGATGCGTTTTATACTTTTGCCGACGAGATGTTAGCCGGCACAGAACCGGGACGCGAGCTTTCCATCCAGTCCTATGGAGAGTTGTCCATGTTTTATCGTCTCGAGCAAGGGATGGAAGACCTCTACCTGAATGATAAAGGCGGGGTTCTGAGTGGGCTGCTTACTTATCTAAAACCTGAAGGTGGAGTGCAGCGACGTTCACGGTTGAACGAACTGTTCCTCACTCTGCTCAGCCGGGAACTGGACAGCGTCAAAAGAGAGAACGTACCTGAAGAGACGGTTGCTTCACGCATCGCGGAATATTTCCGCGTCGCTGCGCCTGTCGTTCAATCCCGCATCGTGGATTATTTCATCTATGCGGTGAACAATGCCAGGTCTCAGAAGCGGATGAGGGCGGTACAGGAATTGTATGATCTGCTCGACCGCGATTCCGGGCTGAGTCGTGCGTTCTTCGATAAGGTACTGGCCAATGAATCACTAACAAAATTGCTGTTTGAGCCTTATCTGGACAATCAGCTAAAACGTACCGAGACTGCTTCCGATGTGATCGGCGTAATCGAACGCTGGGTAACCACGCATGTATCTGCGGTATACAACAGCTTCCTGCTGGACCGGACCGCGACAGAGCTGCGTGAACGATTATGTTCGGCGCCGAATCCGGTTCATGCTGCGAATGAAGCACTGAAGCGGGTTAGTGTGCTGGATCGCCTTTCTTCTGACATGCTCGTGGGTGATGGAATTAAGGCTCGAATTGGGCAGTCTCAGACCGTCACCCGATCCGGCCGTTCGAGCGGAGCCGAGTCAGCGGGATTATCCGCGTATCAGGAAGAACTGACACGCCTGGCTGACAAGCTGGCCTATGTCATTAACCTGTTTTTGATACAGGATCTTGATCTGGAACGGGTGAACCGTGAGCAGTTACTGAGCATTGATATTTTGCTGCATGACAGCGAAGTGCGTGATTGGGCGGCGCGTCAGGGACAGGATGTAACGGCTCGTACGAACATGATGCTGGCAGCCAGAGCATGGCTGAGCGGCGAAGACCGTGAAGAAGAGGTGCTTGAATCACTTAGCCTTGCGGAGCGGAATGAACTTCAGCGTTGGGTACGCAGATGGCTCGCAGGGGAACTGCGGGACCAACCGGGAACACCTGCATATGAGGCGCTTCCGCTGGCTTTCTACCGCGGAGGAAGCGGCAGCAAACTGGACTATGCAGGGCTGATTGAGTTTGTCCGCAGCATTGCTGACAGTAAGGAAGTATTGTATTCATTTTTTGAATGGTCAGGAAGCCAAAGGTTGTTCTTACGGAGTTCCCAGGCGAGCAAAGCCTACTCAGACGCCATTGTAGCCTATTTCAAAGATCATGACCGTGAAGCGTTCAAGTCCAAATCGGCATTCAAGCCGTATTACGCGAGAGCGAGTAAAACAATGAAGCCGGTCTATGATCGGGCCAAGAGCGAACTTTCATCACCGCTTGTCCGCATGCTGACAGGCAAAAGAAAGAATCTTTTTCTAGGGTCGGTTATCGTTATCCTGATCCTGGGGATCGCCGGGGTAACGTATGCCCTGACGAATAAGTCGGACGCGCCAGAAGAGGCTGCGCCATCGACACAGGAACCGGTAGTTCCGGCAGAGCCTGAGGTACAGTTAGCTGAGCAGATCGCCTATGTCATACCGGGAGCCGAGGTGGATGGCACGACGACCGAAGCGCAACTCGTAATCCGTTTCATGAATGAAGCGGACAGCAATGCGTTATTATCTGGTCCGGTTCAATTAACGTTGCAGGATGGCACAACGCTGGAGATGGATGCCGCGTCGGACTGGGAGAGTTTTAACCGGAATGAGGACCCGGATACGGCAGGTTCAGCAGGCGGTACATCTTCTACGGAGGAAACCGATGAGGAACCATCCACCGGATCGGTGAATGACAATCAGCAGGGTGAGGAGTCTGTTCAGGGAGCAGATTCGACTACGTCCGATGATTCTGCTGCAGATTCGGCGGAAGGCACAGAGGCGAGCGGGGATGTGTCCGGTTCTGCGGACACGAATGAAGATCTTGGAGAAGTAACAGGCACCACATCGTCCGAACCTTCAGGTCCAGCAGGCGAGTCAGGACGTTCCTCTTCAACGGAATTGACGCCTGCTGAGGCAGATCGTCTGTATCCTTATGGTCAGCAAGTGCTGCTGCCTGATGAGATTAATCCGGAAGATATCGTAAGTGTCCAGAGCGGTACAATGACTATCCAATTGGTGCCAGAGCCTAAGCTTTAGGATCGTTAAGATTTGTTTTTGACCAAAATGAAATCATTGCAGGATGACCTTCGATTGTAAATCGGGGTCATCTTTTTATATTTTCCCTGCAAGAACAACAACGAATATCGGTCTCACAACGGAATTGACGAATGAGGATTGGTACACGGAACCGTATGAAATAACATTGACTCAAGCACAGCTCGAAAAGATTGATGGATCAGAAGCCAACATTGTGCTGCATGCCTATTTTCAGGGCGGACGGTCAGGTTATAAGGACGAGAAGAAGATGATCCTAAGTGCTTCCCAAGCTCTGCTGCAGGAAGAAGAGTAGATGTTTTCTTTTGTTCACAAATCAGACACAACCTCCGGATTCATCATTCTTGGACAATCCCCAACAGGGACCAACTGCACGTATACGTTGAGAAAAGCTCTCATATAAATGAGATGAATTCTGATCGAAAAGTCCTCTGAACTGCTATATAATCGCTCCAAACAAGCAAGAAGTTTGTTATTTCTTATTGACAAATGATAATGATTATCAGTATCTTTGTTATAGAAGATTTGTTGCGCCGGAAATACGCTGAACATATAAATTCGTTTTCGTTATCGATAGCCGGAATACATAACCGGGATAAATGAGAGAGGGATGATCGCATGTTTCGTCTGGAGACGTCCAAGCTGGATATCGCTTATGAAGAAAGACTGATTGTTGAAGATCTGAATATTCAAATTCCCCAAGGAAAAATTACAGCGCTTGTTGGAGCCAATGGTTCAGGTAAATCAACCATCCTGAAGACGATGGCACGGATCATGAATCCAAAAGCAGGCAGTGTTTTGCTCGACGGGAAGTCCATTCATAAGCAATCCACCCGTGAAGTAGCCAAGCAGCTTGCGATTTTGCCGCAGAATCCTACAGCACCAGAGGGACTCACAGTAACGGAACTGGTATCCTACGGAAGATTTCCTTATCAAAAAGGCTTCGGTTCCATGCGTGCGGAAGACAAGCGCATGATTGAGTGGGCCATCGAAGTAACGGGCATGACGGAGTTCCACGACCGCCCAATTGATCAATTGTCAGGCGGACAGCGTCAACGTGCCTGGATTGCCATGGCTCTTGCACAAGAAACAGATATCCTGTTCCTGGACGAGCCGACAACGTTCCTCGACATGGCTCATCAGCTTGAAGTATTGCAATTGCTGGAGATGCTGAACGAGACAGCGAATCGCACGATCGTTATGGTTGTGCATGACCTGAATCATGCTTCCCGCTATGCCCATCACATGATCGGCATTAAAAAAGGTAAAGCAATCGCTACAGGCTCCCCTGTAGAAGTCATGAACTGTGACGTGCTTCGCGAAGTGTTCAACATTGAAGCGGATATTGTGATTGATCCACGTTCCGGCGTGCCGCTGTGCCTGCCATATGCTCTTGCCGGCGAACGCCAGCAAACGGCGGTGCCTGAGCAAATGGTGATGAACG
This sequence comes from Paenibacillus xylanilyticus, assembly GCF_009664365.1. Taxonomy (NCBI): domain Bacteria; kingdom Bacillati; phylum Bacillota; class Bacilli; order Caryophanales; family Paenibacillaceae; genus Paenibacillus; species Paenibacillus xylanilyticus. The sequence goes on along the minus strand of NZ_CP044310.1, from coordinate 5,992,110 downwards.
GTGCCATGATGAATGCTGCCGGACGCTCCGAACAACGTGTTCGCACTGCAACAGGAAGTTAATATAGCGGACCATTTGTGGTCTTGAAATATAGAATAAGCCGCTTTGCATATATGCAGGCGGCTCATTCGCATTCATGGGAGGCATGCTGAGATGGGAGCAATCAACTATACCTGGTTACAGCAATATGGAAGAATTACAACCGTTCCTGGGGATGAACCAGTTTGGGAGATTCACATGACTGAGCTTAGACAACCGGAGAAGGCGAGAGAGCTGCTGGATGTGTATAATCAACATCTTCAGGCAGATTCATTCCGAACCGCAGCGGTGTACTTCATGCATTCGGTGCGTGGGCTGATGCTGGGGATTCATTATATGACGGCACTATGTGATACATGGCTTGATCTTTCACTGGAGAACATGAAGCTGCAGCTCGAGGTTCAGGATGGCCGTGCAGCCTTTCGTTTTCAACTGCTGGATGGAACAGAACATCCTCACCCTGAACCAGTGAAGCTCATAGATACAGCCCAATCCTCATGGCGAAAAGATATCCTAACCGCATACTATACGGAGCAGCTGCGTCCTTTGATTGAAGGGGTTGCTTCTGCCGGAGAAGCGAGCTTTGGTCAGATGTGGTCACAGCTTGCCTCCATGCTTCGCTGGTACAAGACGACAGCGTTACAAATGAACATCGAAGAAGCTGAGCGAAACGCGGTGATGGAAGGGTATGAGCATGTCATTGCTCTACCTGCCAGTCTGCTCGGGTTGAAGAAGAATCTATTATCGTTCAAGCCGGTAGAGATTGATAATCCACATCAACCGGGAGAGACCATGCTGATGAAGCCGGTATGCTGCCTTCATCACCAGGTGTACGGAGGCCAAAATTATTGTTATAGCTGTCCCAAACTTAGTAAGGCCGAACGGCAGAAGCGTTATGATGACATCCTGGCAGCCAAGTCTGGATAACAGGCAGGAAGGCTTCAAGGCTGAATTTGGTAATTGGTAAGCACCGGGTCTATAATATGGAGACAGGCGCTGTATTATGTTGTATACATACAAGGTAATGACAGCTGCCCCAAAACCAACACCGATCATGGGAGGAATCAGTCATGTCCGTATATTCATATCAGGCCGTAACACCAGCCAATCAGGAAGTATCACTGGATCTGTACCAAGGTAAAGTTCTTGTCATCGCCAATACAGCCAGCAAGTGTGGATTGACTCCGCAATATGGAGAGCTGCAGAAACTGTATGATCGTTACCGCGATCAGGGTTTGGTTGTACTGGGTTTCCCTTGTAATCAGTTTGGAGAACAGGAGCCGGGTACAAGCGAGGAAGCCGAATCCTTCTGCCAAATAAACTATGGTGTGAACTTCCCTGTATTCGCCAAAGTGGACGTGAACGGTGAGGATGCACATCCTTTGTTCCAGTATCTTCGCGAGCAGCAGCCAGGGGCAGCTGAAGACGACACGATTCAATGGAATTTCACCAAATTCCTGGTCAATCGTGAAGGTGAAGTGGTGGGACGCTTTGAACCCAAAGAGTCTCCTGAAGCGATGACTGCAGAGATTGAGAAACTGCTGGGATAATTAAATAGAACAGATCAAGCCTGCCTCCAGCTGGAGGACAGGCTTTTTTTTGATGCTTTGTTTACCATGAAAGTTAAGGCAGTGGTTTGCTTAAATTGTAATATCCCTGATCCGAGGCAAGCTGCAGGAGGTTACGGGCATAGTTGCCTGCCCAGGAATAGCCGTGCCGGCGCTCCTCGCTGATCTCCATAATATCCATGTACTTCTTGCCGTCACGGTCCGCGTAGAAGGGCACATCTTCATCTACATTGTAGAAACGGTACCAGATCACACTGGACGGGTCAGGCTCGAAATACACCGGTCCTTGACGATTATATTTGGTTCCATCCTCTCGGACCTGATCAAACCAGCGGAGGACGCTCTTGGCTGCATGTTCAATCTCAGGTGTCTGAGGTCTGGACATGAGGAAAGCTGTAATAGCCACCGATTCGGATCCGGATTTCGAGGGCAATTCATAGGCTCTGCCGGATACAGGCGCGTAGGTTACCGGGTCATGCTGGGCACCCCAAACTGTAGGCACACCGTCGTTTTTAATTTGAGCTTTCAATGTATATGCGATTCCTCGATCCAAGGCTGCAGCCAGTTTCGACCGTGTATCCTCACTCAAAATATCGTTGTTGAAGCCTTTACGCTTCTCAATGATGTCATCAATGAGCACCATGGTTCGCACCATGGCATTGTCATTATATGTAACGCTGTCGGAGTAATTGCTCCGCTGTGGATAAACCTGAGGCCATCCGCCTGAAGGATATTGGGAGACCAGGATAAAATCCACCGCTTTGCGGACACTGTCCCGGAAGAGGGGATTGCCCGTCTTTTCGTACATATCAGCCAGGAAGCGGATCTCGGTTGTCGTTGCATCATTATCAAACGTTCCGAGCTCTACGCCTTTGGGGTCTTTCCAATCCGAACGCGGCGTAACGCCATCCCATGAAGACTTGTATTTCTCCTCCATTGCTTTGAAAAAACCACCATGCGGCAGCTGCCAGGATACGATGTTTAGCGCATAAGCGGTGTCCTTGACCAAGTCACCTGTGGAGAATGTGCTGTAATCCCTGAACTTATTCAGTAGTGAAGATACATCAACCCCTGCAGAAGTTTTGGAGGATAACACCTCGGTTTTAATGGTGACAGGCGGGGAATCTGCAAAAGCAACCACGGGCCTGGCGATATCTGCGGTCAACATGGCGATGATTGCAGTGACAGGAACCAGCGTTAATGAAACAGAGATGGAACGTTTCTTCAAAGGAATGCCTCCCAACATAATTGGTATTCTATTCATATAAAATCCAAATAAAGGGCTAATATTATTGTAAGCGCTTTCTAATATAAAAATCAACTGATAAGCTTAAAATTTATATTTGTTATCGCTCAGCGATCAGCCGCCAGCCTAACTATGCGGTGAGGATAAGGGCCTTTTTTCTCCAAAAGGTTCAATAGCATAAACCGTTATTGGTCAGGGGACAATAGGTTTTAGAGGTTGAAGCAGCGGCTCGTTCACAGGGCGATATCCTATTTTTTAAATAAATTTAAGAAAACACTTGTAATGTGAAAAAGATCACATTATAATAAGGACATGAAGTGAAATAAATCACAAAGTCGCCAGGTTGGTAGTGAATGTTTTCACATAATCGTTTAGCTTCATTAGTGAATGTATTCACAAACAATTAACAAACAATTAACAAGAGAGTATACCATTGTCGTTTTTAAATTCTAGGAATCAAGCGCAGCAATCTAATACATGAAGCACGGTTTATATTTTATAACTTCAAGGGGGACCTTTATTATGAAAATCGCAGTTATCGGATGTACACATGCAGGAACCGCAGCCATCATCAACACCGCCAAATTGTACCCGGATGCTACCATCACGGTATATGAGCGCAATGATAACATTTCCTTCCTATCTTGCGGTATTGCCCTTTATGTAGGCGGGGTTGTGAAGGATCCGGATGGACTGTTCTACTCTTCGCCAAACCAGCTGGCTGAGCTGGGTGTAGTCACCAAGATGCTGCATGAGGTTACAGCAGTGGATGCCGCGAATCATAAACTTCAGGCTAAAAACCTGAAGACAGGGGAAGAATTTGAAGATACGTTCGACAAACTCATCGTGACAACAGGTTCATGGCCTGTCGTTCCAAAACTTGAGGGGATCGAGATGGAGAACATCTTGCTCTGCAAAAACTATAACCATTCCAATACGATCATCGAAAAAGCCAAAGAAGCCAAACGCGTTACCGTTGTCGGTGCAGGGTACATCGGTATTGAACTGGTTGAAGCATTCCAAATGAACGGTAAGGAAGTCACCTTGATCGATAGTGTGGACCGGATTCTCAATAAATATCTGGACCCCGAGTTTACAGATGCCATTGAGGACACACTGACTGAACGCGGGATCAAGCTTGCACTGGGTCAGACTGTACAGAAATTCACCGGAGAGAATGGCAAGGTAACGAAGGTCATCACATCGAAGGGTGAATTCGAGACAGACCTCGTAATCCTGTGCATCGGTTTCCGTCCGAATACCGAACTGCTCAAAGGGCAGGTGGATATGCTGCCGAACGGCGCAATTATCGTCGATAAATATATGCAAACAAGCCAAAAAGACGTATTCGCTGCAGGTGACAGCTGTGCCATTCACTATAATCCAACAGGCAAGGCTTCTTACATTCCACTGGCAACCAATGCGGTAAGAATGGGTACCTTGGTAGCTCGTAACCTGGTTCGTCCAACAACGCCGTACATGGGTACACAAGGGACATCAGGAATTAAAATTTACGACCAGAATATTGCAGGTACAGGATTGACCGAAACATCTGCTACAGATGACGGGCTGGTGGTGGAAGCTGTAACGCTTGAAGATGCTTATCGTCCGGAGTTCATGCCAACGGCTGAGAAACTGCTGCTCAAAGTTATTTACGAGCAGGCTACACGCCGAATCGTCGGAGCACAAGTGATGTCCAAGGCGGATCTGACACAATCGATCAATACGATCTCGGTTTGCATTCAGAACAACATGACCGTAGATGAGCTCGCCTTCATCGACTTCTTCTTCCAACCGCATTACAACAAACCATGGAACTTCCTGAACTCGGCTGGTCTTCAGGCTTTGCCTCCGGTGGAAGTGAAAGCACCAGCGATGGTTTAAAATAAATAGGAATTCGAGAGCTGCCGCAGAAATGCGGCAGTTTTTTTATATAACTTGATGTAGTTGGTTCTGGAAATGGGTGCTATATTTAACAACAGGTAGAGGTCAACCGCAATAGATATGAACATGAAGGAGAGGTTCACAACATGCTTACAGATACAGTATCCGAGCTCAAAGTTCTGCTGCAATCCGTACCCCGTTCGTTTCTTGCACTGAATCCAATTGAACTTGTACAGCCACGCATGGAAGGGAAATGGTCGCGTCTTCAGATTCTGGGTCATTTATGTGATTCGGCTCTTCATAACGTAAGCCGGTTTGTCCAAATGCAGCATCAGACTGAATCATTGTTTATAACACCTTATCATCAAGACCAATGGGTAGAGAGCCAACAATATATAAGTGCACCGATTGAAGAGGTGTTAAATCTCTGGATCAGTCTGAATCAGTCTGTCATTCGTGTTCTATCCAGCATGCCGGAGACAGGGGAATCACCAACGTGCATATTACCGGATGGAAGTGTGGTTACGATGGAATGGCTGGCACAAGATTACGTCCAGCATCTGCAGCACCATCTGCAGCAAATTTTTGGTGAACATCATCACCTGGGAACAGAATAAGTAACCAAGCAGCTGTACTCAAGCAAGAGAGCACGGAAGCTGGAACAAGGGACTTTTAGGGCTTTGTGATAAAAGTAACAAACTTGCCGAACCCTTCGCGATACAATGAACATATCAACGATGTAAGCTGATTTCGTTCATGAACAGTGAAGGAGAGGATGGCATGGCAGCTAAAACACCTCTTGAGGTTGCACAATATACGGTGAACACGGGGATGAAGAAAGGACAGAATCCGGTGTCCTCTGTGCTCGTTCTCAGTTTCCTGGCAGGGGCATTCATTGCGCTTGGGTTCCTGTTGGATATTCGCGTGATTGCCTCCGCGCCGGCGGAATGGGGCAGCTTGGTTAACCTGATCGGTGCAGCGGTATTCCCCGTGGGCTTGATCCTGGTATTGATTGGCGGGGGCGAACTGCTGACAGGCAACATGATGGCAGTACCGCTCGCCACACTGGCCCGTAAACTGTCCGTAGGCAGCATGCTGAAGAATCTTACCTTGGTCACGATCGGAAACTTTTTGGGTGCACTATTCGTGGCATATGCGTTCGGGCATGTACTTGGTCTCACAGGAGAAGGTGTGTATCTAACCAAGGTTGTGGATATGGCGGGACACAAGCTGCATGACGGCTTTTTGCAGGCGTTTATATCCGGAATCGGGTGTAACTGGCTGGTAGCCCTGGCGGTGTGGCTGTCTTACGCTTCGGATACGATGAGTGGCAAGGTGCTCGGCATCTGGTTTCCGACCATGGCCTTTGTCGCTATTGGCTTCCAGCACGTGGTTGCCAATATGTTTCTTATTCCGGCTGCCATCTTCGAAGGGCACTACTCATGGGGGCAGTACATCATGAACTTCATCCCGGTATGGCTCGGTAATCTGACGGGAGGCGCATTGTTCGTTGCTGCTGCCTACTGGATGGTGTACCTGCGGAAGGCGGAACCCGAGGTCAAACCGGTTGTTCAGACAGTAGAGCCGGAAGCCAGACCGATGTGGAGCAAACAGGCATAATCGCTCCCACATTTTCCACTGAATATATTAAAGCGATCCCCTACTGCCATGAGTTAGCGGTGTATGTTATACCGTAAGCCGGCGAAGATGGGATCGCTTTTTTTACAGACAAAATAAATTCGCCATGACAAGGTTCGGGGGAACGAAACCTGTTCATGGCGAATTTCGGGAGTGGTCCATGATATGGCATGAGGAGGAAGTGGGGAAACACTAACCTAATGCCTTGCTTTTAATTTACCCCTGAATTTCGAGGATGAATCATGGAGCCAAAACTTTTTTTGGATTATAGGCATCAAGCCTGAGCGCACAAAACATGACTGTTCTCTTTACGTCATAACCTCCAAAATTATATGATGTAAGGATAGATTTAAATGGGGAGGACTTGTACATATGATCGATCAGGAAAATGGCGTGTTTCCGGCGGTTTGCCCGCTTGACTGCCCGGATACTTGCGGCCTGCTGCTTCATAAGGAGAACGGAAAAATCGTGAAGGTGGCGGGCAACCCTGACCATCCGATTACGAAAGGTGCCATCTGCAATAAAGTCAGAAACATGGCTGAGCGGATATATCACCCCGAGCGGCTGCAATATCCAATGAGACGTGTCGGCGCAAAAGGCGAAGGCAAGTTCGAACGTATAAGCTGGGATGAAGCTATCCATGAGATTACGGGAAAATTCAAATCTATATCCGCGAAGTATGGATCCGAGAGTATCCTGCCGTACAGCTTCTACGGCAACATGGGGATCCTTGGGGTAGACGGGATGGACCGTCGTTTCTTCAATGCGCTTGGTGCAAGTATGCTGGAGCAAACGATCTGTAATGCGGCCGGGAATACCGGATGGAAATATACGATGGGCGCCAATCGGGGGACTGTGCCCGAAGATACGGAGCATGCGGACCTGATTTTGGTCTGGGGAGGCAACATTGTAAGTACAAACATGCACCAAGTTGTCCTGGCTGAAAAAGCCCGCAAAAAAGGTGCCCAAATCGTGGTCATTGATGTTCACCGGAATCGTACAGCTCAATGGGGAGACTGGTTTATTCCGCTCTATCCGGGGACAGACAGCGCACTCGCACTGGGACTGATGAATGTACTGTTTGACCGGGGCCTGACGGATGAGGCCTTTATGCAAAAGTATACTGTGGGTCATGAGGCACTGCGTGATCATGTCCGCGACTATACCCCTGAACGGGTCGCTCGTATTACGGGTGTACCGGAAGCAGATATCGTGAAGCTGGCTGAGCTGTATGGAAACGCACAGGCGGCACATATTCATATCGGCAACGGTCTTCAGCACCATGACAACGGAGGCATGAACGTGCGAAGCATCGCCTGTCTGCCTGCCATCACGGGACAATGGCTGAAGCGAGGCGGCGGAGCCGTGCGCACCAATAGCTATGCGAGCACCAATAGCGATGCGCTGGAGCGCCCTGAGCTTCGGAGCAACCCGGAAGCACGGGTTGTGAACATGAACCGGATTGGCGAAGCATTGCTGGAAGACCAGCAGCCGATCCGGGCGTTGATGGTCTACTGCAGCAATCCACTGGTGGTGGCACCGGATACCGAGCGGGTGGAGCGAGGTTTTGCACGGGAAGATCTGTTTACCGTTGTGCATGATCTGTTCATGACGGACACGGCCAAGTATGCAGACATTGTGCTGCCGGCCAAGTCTTCGTTTGAAGCGACAGATCTGTATACGTCCTACTGGCATCAGTATGTTCATCTGCAGGAACCGGTCATTGCGCCAATTGGCGAGAGCAAGAGCAATGTGGAACTGTTTTCGCTGCTGGGACAGGCGATGGGATATGACCCTGAGATCTTCGGTGAGACGCCGGAACAGATGATTGCGGACGCCCTGGCGGATACAGGTAATCCTTATATGAACGGAGTAACGCTGGAGGCCCTTCAGGAGCATCGTTTTGTGAAACTGGACATGTCGTCGCATGATTCATTCCTGGAACAGCTGCCTACGCCATCCGGTAAGATTGAGCTGTATTCCGAAACGATGGCAGAAAGAGGCCTTCCGCCGCTGCCTACATATCGTGCTCTAGTTGAAGGGTATGACGGGGAACATCCGGCCGGACCTGATGATGTGCATCCACTCATGTTCCTGTCGCCACCGAATCACAATTTCCTGAATTCCACCTTTGCCAATACGGAGAAGCATCAACGTATGGAGAAAATGCCCATGCTGCAGATTCATCCGGAGGATGCAGCTCACAGAAACATTGAAGATGGCGATGCGGTAGTTGTGTGGAATGACCGGGGACGGATCGAACTGACTGCCAAGGTGAGCGAATCCATGCTGCCGGGTACGGTGATCAGCCAAGGTCTATGGTGGGATGGAAGCGGACGGAAACAGCGGGTGAATTCACTGACATCCAATCGGCTGTCGGACATGGGCAACGGGGCAACGTTCTTCTCGGCCACTGTCGAAGTGAAGCGTCAATGAGTGTACTTGCAGATTGAGGCTTTTCAGGTAAGATGAACAAGGGATAAACCTTGAAGCAAGAATAAAAGGCAATGTTTAATAATACAAATGGCCTCCGCTCAGGTAGTTTAAGCCGCCGTGAGTGGAGGTTTGTTTTGTTCGTTTAAGGTAGTAAGGAGAATGAATGAAGATGATGAGATGGTTGGATACATATCCAAAAGAAGTCAAAGTATTTTTGCTGGCAAGTCTGGTTAATGCAACAGGGAGTGCCCTGATGTGGCCGCTGACCACAATGTACGTATTTGATGAACTCGGGCGGACGATGGCTAACGCGGGATTCGTCATTTTGATCCAGTCACTTGGCGGTATCTTCGGCCAGCTGCTTGGCGGTGCATTATATCACAGGGTCGGCGTGAAGAAGCTGATCATTGGATCGCTTGCCCTTAATGCACTTGGGCTGTTTGCCCTGCCCTGGATTAGTGCGTACTGGGTTGTATTTATATGTGCCATGGGCTGGATCGGTTTGTTCAGTTCCTTGTCGCTGCCTGCGATCCAGGCCTTTATTGGCTTTCGGTTTGCGGAGCGGCGTGGAGAGCTGTTCAATATTATTTATGTAGCGAACAATATCGGTGTAGCGATTGGGACGGCACTCAGCGGTTTCCTGGCTGACTTTTCCTATCACCTCAGCTTTGTACTGAATGGCGTGACCTCTGCCGGATTTGCAGTCTTCTTCTGGTACTATCTATCGCGGGTGGAGCCGGATCAGGGAGAAGTGCATCTGACGAAACGCAAAAAGGTCCAAAATGGACCCGGGATCTGGGCGCTGCTTGGCAACACCAGGTTATACCTGTTTATGAGCCTCGGGGTACTGTTCATCCTGTTTGGCAATTCCATCTGGAACACAGGCGTATCGCCGTATATCATCTCGGAAGGGATGGAGAAACGAATGTACGGCCTACTCTGGACACTGAACGGGGTTCTGATCTTCGTGGGCCAACCGTTCACGAGTTGGGTTAAACGCACCATGGCTCGTACCTCGACTGCGCAGATGGCAGCGAGTGCGATATTCTATGGATTGGCTTATATCGTCATGATCACGATGTACAGCTATCCAGGCATGGTGTTTGCGATGGTGCTGGCGACCTTTGGAGAAATGCTGATCTCACCTGCAACTCCTGCCTTTATCTCTGACCATGCGGGCAGAGCGGCACCATTTTACATTGGAGTCTCCGGTGGTATCGGATCGATTGGTCGTGTCATTGGCCCATATGTGATGGGTGTGATGTACGATAAACAAGGCCTGATTTCGGTAGCCTGGCTGGCAACGGCGATGGCAGGGGTGGCCCTGCTCGGTTTTGCACTTCATGCCGTCCTGAATCGCCACCGTGAGGTGAAGGAGTATGGGGTGGATACCTAGAGTCTTCTAGGCGGGAGTATCATTGGAACAGACATGTTGGACGAGTAGAAGATTTACCCAACATGTCTGCATGTTCCACAAAATTTTGATTGACAAAAATGTGTTTTTATGCTATAATTTACATATTAAATCATTCCGTATATACTAAGGTTCTCCTGGCCAGGGGGACCTTATTTTGTTATGCGGGAGGATAAATATGAAGCCAAATGAATCCAGCATTACGTCTTTGATCTCGGCCTTTGGCCGCGCCTATCACAGCCAATATGACTCACCTCTGATTTTCGATGATCATCTAGCCAAGGCTCTGATTTCTCCACAGGAGTTTGAACAGATTCGGGAGCAAATGGTGCAGGGCATTCATTTTTTTAATCCCGAAATGGCCGATATGGGGAAGGAGGACCCCGATAAAATATTGAGGTGGATCACCCAAGTCCAGTTGTCTCCCATTGCTTTGGCGAGGGCAGCCTATTGCGAGCAGGTGCTGCTTCACGAAGTCAACCTGGGAGCCAAACAATACGTCATTCTGGGCGCAGGAATGGATACCTTTGCGTTAAGAACCCCGGAACTGAACGACAGGCTGCATATCTTTGAAGTCGACCATCCGGCCACGCAGCAGTTTAAGAGCGATAGGCTGAGTTGGGCCAACCTGTCGATCCCGGACAACTTGCACTTGATCCCAATGGACTTCGCGCATGGGTTTGCCTATGAAAATCTGACCAGCAAGGGTTTCAAAAATCAGAAAACGTTCCTCAGCCTGCTTGGCGTATCGTATTACCTGTCCAAAGAGGTATTGTTCAATCTTTTGCGGCAGGCTTTCGCCAACCTTCCGTCTGGGAGCTCGATGGTACTGGATTATGCAGATGAACGACTCTTTGAGGAGAAAGGCATCTTTAATCGGGTAGAGAACATGTTGAAGCTGGCTGCGTCCTCCGGCGAGCCAATGCAATCCTGTTTCGCGTATCACGAGATCGAAGGCCTGCTGGCGGATGCAGGACTTCTCATCTATGAGCATCTGACACCAGACGATATCCAGGAGAGATACTTCAACAATCGTACAGATGAATTGACTGCTTTTGAGACGGTTCATTTTATCCATGTTGTAAAAAAATAAGCTATCTTAGAGTGAAGCGTGACATGCTCTAAGATAGTAAAATATACCCTTCCTCCAATAAGTCAGGGGGAAGGGTATTTGAGCATAATAATGAAGCACTTTATCCAAACTGAGCCTGATGCAGTCGGCTATAGGAGCCTTCTCGTTCGAGAAGTTCATCATGGCTGCCCTGTTCGGCTACGCCACCGTTCTCCACGACAATAATGCGGTCCGCATGCCGAATGGTTGCCAGTCGGTGCGCAATAACAAGCGTTGTACGTCCCTGGGCAAGCTCGGACAGCGCCAGCTGAATGGCAGCTTCTGTTTCGGTATCCAGAGCCGAAGTTGCTTCGTCCAGGATGAGGATGGGTGGATTTTCAGAATCATGCGCGCAATGGATAGGCGCTGTTTCTGTCCGCCGGATAATTTTACGCCACGTTCACCGATCATGGTGTCGAGTCCTTCCGGCTGTGACCGTACCAGCTCTTCCAATTGTGCCCGGCGGATGGCTTCCCAGATATCCTCATCCGATGCATTCAATTTGCCGTAGGCAATATTTTCACGAATGGTCCGTCAAACAGGAATATGTCCTGCTGTACAATGCCGATATTGGAGCGCAGCGACTCCAGCGTCATATCCTTCACCGGAATGCCGTCAATGGTGATATGGCCAGCATCTACATCATAGAAGCGCGGGATCAGGCTGCACAGTGTGGATTTGCCCGCTCCGGAGGGTCCAACCAGTGCAACCGTCTGCCCGGCTTGAATCTCCAGATTGACCTGTTCCAATGTAGGCTTATGTTCACCATAGGAAAAGCTAACATTATGGAAAAGCGATATCTCCACTTACGCTTGTGATGGGCTTAGCCTGCGGTGCATCTTCTACATCTGGCACAGCTTCCAGCAGTTCCAGATAACGCTTGAAACCAGCAATGCCTTTCGGATAGGTTTCGATGACAGAGTTAATCTGTTTGATCGGACCCAGGAATATATTCGACAGCATTACGAAGGCGATAAATTCCCCGTAGGTCATGCTTCCTTGAATGACAAACCATGTTCCGCATACCAGCACAAACAGTGAGACGAACTTCATCAGAATAAAGCTAAGCGAGGAGTTCCACGCCATAATGCGGTAGGTGATCAGTTTGGTGAGGCGGAAGCGTTCGTTATTTTCAGTAAAACGACCGATTTCATGATTTTCATTGGCAAAAGCCTGTACCACACGGATTCCGCTGACCGTGTTCTCGACCCGAGCATTATAGTCTGCTATATCGGCAAACATGCGTTTGAAGGCACTGGACATTTTGCGGCTGAAATATAGGGACAGGTAGATCATCAGCGGCACGATGATGAAGGTCAGTACGGCGAGCTGCCAGTTGATGCTGAGCATGATGCCGAAGGCACCTGCTAGTGTCATCAAGGCGATGAATAGATCCTCCGGTCCATGGTGCGCGATCTCTCCGATATCCATCAGATCATTGGTCATACGTGATACCAGGTGGCCTGTCTTGTTATTGTCGAAGAAGCGGAAGGACTGCTTCTGTACACGCCTGAACAGTTCTCTCCGCATATCGGACTCAATGTTAATCCCCAGCTTATGTCCCCAATAGGTGACTGCAAAATGGAAAAAGGAACTGAGCAGATAGATGCCGAGCAATGCGGCCACATGCGGTAGAATCATGGACCAGTTGCCCTCAGGGAGCAGCTTGTCCACCACCTGGTTTACTGCCAGCGGAAACACGAGTTCCAGCAGGGCAGCTGCAATGGCACAAGAGAAATCCAGAATAAAAAGTCCTCTGTAAGGACGGTAATACGCCATGAAACGGCGAAGCATATGTATTTCCCCCTTCTGCAACGCAATAGCCCAGGCAGGCTTCAAGGCCTGTCCAGACACAGCGTTCGGTCGTGTTGAATTATTTTATAAATGCTATTTACTTGCGGGTTCTGCTGCGTACGTTCCACAATCATATCAGCGAAGTCCTCTGCCTGACCCTGAATGCGATCGGATCGAAGTACCCAGTAGCGAGCCTCTGTTAGTTCGTACACTTGGTTGTTCTTCACAGCCGGCAGGTTGTTTCGGCCGACATGTTGGTAGTTTTCGCACCTGCACCGCTGCTGCAGGCAGGCAGAATCTCATGATGCAGCATAAAACAACAAGCCGGAAAAACGTTAATTGACGGCAACATCGGTAAGTTCCCCCTGTGATAATCAATAATGATTATTATTCTCATTAATAACATAGAGGAAGATTTTACATTTGTAAATGGACAACTATGATCAATGTTCCATGGACAATGTTATTTTGTGCAATATAGTCTGCTGCTGTTCAATAACCGATAGTGGATCAATTCGTAAAACTTGTCTTCTTCAATCTCATAGACTTGACCATTGCCAACGGCATTTATTTCGGTGAAAATGAATAAAGAGGTTGAAATCGCTATCAACACCGACTATAATAAAAATGTCGAAACGTTTCAATGTCTTGCCAAGAAGCATGTCCATACGATCTTTGTAAGGAACTGCCTGTTGAGTTGTACATTGAAAGCTTGTCTCGATGCTAATGGATCTCCAGTTAAAGCTGGTCCGAATGAGCCGTTGGGCAAGAAGTCAAATGGAAGAATTTTTTTGATATCACTTCGAAACGTTTCGATTGAATAGAAACGGCTATCATTCAATGATAAAGTATAGAATTTGGTGGTTGTCACAACCATTTACAGTATAAAATGTAGGTAACTTATAATTGGTCAAGTTAGAAGGAGCGAGCGTGGAATGGCAACGATCAAGGATGTGGCAAAGCTGGCAGGTGTGGCGCTCTCGACCGCCTCCTATGCATTAAACGGGGACAGCAAGGTTAGCGCCAAGACCAAGGCAAAAGTGCTGGAGGCAGCCCGGGAACTGAATTATCGCAAAAACGGCTTTGCCATGGACCTGAAACGGAGCCGGACGAATACGATTGCGTTAATTCTGACTGATCTTTCGGGTCCGTATTACTCGGAGTTGATTCGCAGTGTTCAGGATGTGGCGCTTGCGAATGGCTATGATCTGATTGCATGCAGTTCGATGGGTGGCCGCGATTCGACTGCAGTCCGGTTTTTGCGGGAAAAAAGAGTGGATGGTGCAATTGTACTCGCACACAACATCCATGATGACATTTTGGTGGAATCTGCGGGCCAGCGTTTTCCTATTATTGTAATGGATCGTCATCTGTCGGGTGACCATCTGGTCAATGTGCTGGTTGACGGTGAACAAGGTGGATACCTGGCTACGCGTCACCTGATCAATTCGGGGCACCGGAAGATTGCCTACATCAGTGGTCCATCCAACTCGTATGATAATGCCCTGCGTTACCAGGGATACTTGAGAGCCATGCAGGAAGCGGGGCTTGAGGAGAAATCCAAATGGCGTTTAAGCGGCAATTTCGTTCGTGAAGGCGGGCATAGTGCAACCAAAATGATGATTATGCAAGGCGAGCTTCCAACTGCTGTATTTTACGGGAATGACGAAATGGCTATAGGTGGTTTGAAGGCATTGGAAGAGAGCGGCATATCCGTGCCAAAAGATATTTCGGTTATCGGGTTTGATGACATTCAATTGTCTGAATTCGTTCGTCCTCCCCTCACTACCGTAAGGCAGCCGAAGCACGAGGCCGGATCACTTGCAGGACATCTGCTCTTCCAGATGCTGAATGGTGAAGCCGTGAACCCATCGTATACGTTGACGATTGATATGGTGGAACGTGAGTCCGTACGCTCTGTGCAGGCAGAGTCGGGTACCCAGCCCGCGTAAGAAGCAGCGTTTGGATGGATATTTTTCCTGGTATGCCTCGAGCATAAGGGACCGCTTCTCAAATAAATAATCTAATGATCATTACGTAAATCTCGTTGAACAGGAGATGAAGCAATGGCTTTGATCCAATGCCAGTTGTACGCCGAAAGTCTTGGCGTGTCTACAGACATTACACTTATACTGCCTGAGCATTCACCGCTTCGCGCAAGTCGGAATGGAAAACTGCCTGTCCTTTATTTGCTGCATGGGCGCGGTGCAGACCACTCCGAATGGGCAAGGCATTCATCCATCGAACGTCTGGCCGAGGCCCGGGGAATTGCGGTTGTGATGCCATCGGCAGGGCGAAGCTACTATATGGATATGCAGCAGGGCGGGTCTTATTTTACATATATAAGTGAGGAACTGCCTGCATTCGTGAAGTCGCTCTTTCCGATCTCGGACCGCCGTGAAGATACATTTGTAACAGGCGTTTCCATGGGCGGGTATGGTGCATTCAAGCTGGGTCTGCGTTTTCCGGAACGATATGCTGCGGCAGCCAGCCTCTCGGGCGGGCTTGATCTGGCAAGCAGGGTACGTGGCGAGGGGAACTTCACCCCTGCAGAAATGCAGAGCATCTTCGGGAGTCCGGAGCGAATTGAAGGCAGTGATGACGATCTGCTGGCCGTTAGCCGCAGGCTGGCTGCGTCAGGGACGGCGTTCCCGCAATTGTATCAATGCTGCGGAACAGAAGATTTTCTGTACGAAGCCAACCAGACATTTCGGCATACGATGAAGGAACTGGATGTACAGGTGACGTATGAGGAAGAGCCAGGTGGCCATGAGTGGAGTTATTGGGATATGAAGATCAAGCGTGTTCTGGAATGGTTGCCTGTTCAGGTATAGCCAGCATGAAAATAAAACCAGGGGTTCGTAACCGAATTGGCCTTTTAACAGGTCAGTTTGCAGAGGAACCCTATTCTTTTTCGGTCGATTCGAAACGTTTCGATTTTTACTAAATGAAGGAGTGAATGACATGACAACGATGATTAATGAACCGATCCGGCTGACTGCCGGGGAATTGACGTTTACCTTTTTGAACAGTGGGATCTGTACCAGGCAACATCCGGTACAACCATGCTGAACCAGCTGCTAAGCAACCAGATCGATGGTTCTCTGAACAATCTGTACCTGCGAGTACACGAGGGAGAGAACATTAGCTCTTACCCGCTGCTGGGTGCACGTTCGAGCAGTAAGGTGATTACAAGCAAGACTCAGCCAGACCATCAGCTGATCTGGGAAGGCAGCATTCCATTGGAAGGCCAGGAACAAGGCATCGGTTATCAGGTCGTGTTCACGGCAACATCGCAAGGCGTTTGGTTCTGGGATGTAAAACTGAAAGGGCAGCATAACGGAGTGGATATTGTCTACGGACAGGATGTTGGACTGGCTGATCCGGGTGCGGTACGCAGCAACGAGGCCTATCTGTCACAGTATATCGACCATACTGTCTTTGAAGATGGAGCGAAGGGATACGTCGTATGCTCCCGTCAAAACCAGCCACAGGGCGGCGCATTCCCATATATGCAGCAGGGTTCTTTGACCAAGGCAGTCGGTTACTCCACAGACGGCTTCCAGTTCTTCGGTCTGTCCTACAAGGAAACCAATGAACCGGAAAGTCTCAGCCGTAAAACTCTGGCTAATGAGACTTATCAATATGAGTTCGCATATACGGCGCTGCAATCCGAGCTGCTGAATCTGAACGGGGAAGCTGAGGTTGTCTTCTATGGACTGGCGAAGTCCAATCATCCAGAAGGCATCTCCGCCCTGGAGTATGCAGATGAAGTGGCTGCGGCTTGGGACGCAGTACAGAATCTCGAAGTTCAGCACGGTGAAACACTCGAGCAAGTGAAGCTGTCTTCCAGCCTGGGCGTGCCGCTTGCGGCACTGGACATGACGGAAGAGGAAATCAAGAACCTGTTCCCAGATCGTCATCAGGAAGAGCGTAATGAGGATTCACTTCTATCCTTCTTCACAGGCAGCTACGAACATATCGTGCTGAAAGCCAAGGAACTGCTGGTGGAGCGTCCTCACGGTCATATCCTGATGAGCGGTGGCAACGTGAAGCTTGGAGCACCGGTTATTACAACAACATCTTATATGTACGGTATCTTCAATTCGCAGCTGGTTATCGGGAACACCAATTTTAACAAAATGATCAGTAACGCCCGCAATGCATTGAATGTGCCGAAGACTGCCGGACAACGCATTTATGTAGAGATGGATGGGCAATATCGTCTGCTCACCATGCCGTCATTGTTCGAAATTGGCTTCAACTATGTGCGCTGGATGTACAAAACTGAATCCGATACACTCATCGTAACGAACTATACAGGTGCACATACAACTGAAGTGAGCATGAATGTGCGTTCTACAAGCGGTAAAGCCTATCGCTATCTGGTAACCAACCAGATCACAATGAACGTGAACGAATACGAATATCCACTGCACATGACGCAGGATGGTAATACATTGGTCTTCAAAGCGGACCCAAAAGCAATCAGTGCCGGCACATATCCTGACTTGCAATATCGCATGTCTGTAGAGGGTGCCTCGATAAACGCAGACGACGAGACGCTGCTGGCAAGCGGTATCCGCAGTGGATCTGCTTCGCTCGTTACGCTTAGCCTGGAAGAGAGTGCAGAGTGGACGCTTAAAGTGCAGGGTGTACTGGAAGGCCAAGCTGATGAAGCTGGATCAACTCTTACATTTGAAGAGGAAGTACAGGCTTACCGCGAATTCTTTGCGGGTGTAATGAATGGCTTCCGTTTGTCCCGCGGGGAAGGTCAGCGTGCTGAGGATCTGTTCAAAGTGAATGCCTTGGCCTGGTGGTACACACACAACATGCTGGTTCACTATTCTGTGCCTCACGGTCTGGAGCAATACGGCGGCGCAGCATGGGGTACACGGGACGTATGTCAGGGTCCGGTTGAATACTTCATGGCTACTCAAAAATACGAGCAGGTACGTGACATCATCAAAATGGTCTACACGCACCAATACGAGGATGACGGCAACTGGCCGCAATGGTTCATGTTTGACAAATACTTTGCCATCCAGCAGGAAGAGAGTCACGGCGATATCATCGTCTGGCCGCTGAAAGTGCTGGCAGACTATCTGACGGCGACGCGCGACTATGCGATTCTGGATGAGAAGGTGCCTTATACCGTCAAACACAGCTTCGGCTTCACGGAAGACACAGCAACGGTACTGGATCATGCGAAGAAAGAGATCGAATACATTCGTTCGCACTTCCTGCACGATACGTTCCTGTCTTCCTATGGCGATGGGGACTGGGACGATACCCTGCAGCCAGCCAATGCACAGCTCAAGCAGTTTATGGTGAGCAGCTGGACGGTAGCTCTGACGTATCAATCCGTCAATGTACTGTCACAGGCTTTGAAATACAAGGATGCTTCCTTCGCAGAGGAGCTTGAAGCTCTTGCTCAGGGTATCCGTGAAGACTTCAACCGTTACATGCTGGGAACCGATGTTATCCCGGGCTTTGTGTACATGGAGGAGGCGGATCAGGCGAAGCTGATGCTGCATCCGACCGATACCGAGACAGGCATTCAGTATCGTCTGCTGCCTATGACACGCAGCATGATCGGTGAATTGCTAACGGCAGAACAAGCTGAATCGCATTATGCACTGATTCGCGAGCATTTCCTGTGCCCGGATGGCGTGCGCTTGATGAATCGTCCGGCTCAATATGCCGGCGGTGTAAGCAGCCACTTCAAGCGGGCAGAACAGGCATCCAACTTCGGACGCGAGATCGGGTTGCAGTACGTACACGCCCACATTCGTTATGTGGAAGCGATGGCCAAGCTTGGTAAAACCGATCAGGTATGGAATGGACTGGCGATGATCAATCCGGTTGGCATCGGTGAGATTGTGCCTAACGCAGAGATCCGTCAAGCCAATGCGTACTTCAGCAGTTCCGACGGCAAATTCAACACACGTTATGAGGCGCAGGAGCATTTTGATCAATTGCGCAAAGGTACCGTGCAGGTGAAGGGTGGATGGAGAATCTACTCCAGCGGCCCGGGGATCTACATGAACCAGCTGATCTCGAATGCACTTGGTATCCGTCAGGAAGGTGGGGATCTGGTCATTGACCCTGTCTTGCCAGCTGAGCTGGACGGCATGCAATTCGAATTTGAATATGCAGGTGAACCGGTAACGTTTATCTATCACCTGAACGAAGGAGCGGTTAACCGCGTAACCGTAAACGGCAAGGAGATCCGTACAGAAGTTACGGCGAACCGTTACCGTCAAGGCGGAGTCTGCATCTCACTGGATGAGTTCAGACAGCTGCGTACTTCGGACCGTACCATCGTGGATATTTATATGTAACTCACTTCTTATACTTGATGCTTGAGTGTAATGAAAGGCCATCCTCCTTAACAGGCAGGATGGCCTTTTTCTATATAAGTAAGAGACAATGGTCCACGGCCTGTGTCTTATGTGGAGCAAACGAGGGCTGTTCACCATTATCAACGCAGCGGAACTGCGAGCATCGTATGCAGCAGCTCATTGTGACGAACGGTTTTTGTAACGTAGCCATGCGACTCAAGCCAACCGGTTAATTCATCCAACAGGGGGAAATGGCGTTCTCTTATGGCAAGCAGCTGCTCACTGTTTCCATCTGCCTCAGCTTGTCTTATATAAGCTTCGCGGTGAAGTGCATCCGCAAACATGAGATCGGTTAGACAGATTCGTCCCCTTGGGGTTAATACCCGCTGCATCTCCTGCAGTGCCAGCTGCTGCTGGTCCGGACTCAGATGATGGAAGGCGAAGCTGGATACAAGAAAATCAAAGGTCTGATCGGCAAAAGGCAGCGCCAGGAAGTTCCCCAGCTTCACATGCATCCCGGGATACTTGGTACGGCATGTACGCAGCATTTCTCTGGACTGGTCAATTCCTGTCATGATGGCTTGGCGTTCCAATAACTTGCCTGCAAGATTACCTGTACCCGTTCCGATATCAAGCCCGTGTTCACCAGGAACAGGGGAGATCCATTTCGCAGTCTGTTCCAGCGCCTCGTCATAGTTGTGATATAGATAAAAAGAAGACGACGGGGCTGTTTTGGTATCCTGGTGTTCTCCGGCGTTTCTGGATTCGTTATAAGGCATGCTACCTGCTTCCTCCGGGAAAGATGGGGAAGATGCGGAAGATGCAGAAGATACAGGTATGCTCCCGCTCTTCGCCTGAACACGCTCATCATGGATAGCTGCCTGAGTATCATAGTTCCATCGATCATGCCAGTTCTGGCGTGCTTCCCGCAGGCGGCGGGAACTGTCTGCGAGCTCATGGAGATGGCTAACATTCAGCGGGCCGTCCTGACGATTGAGATCAATCATGCGCTGGGTTGTATCCAGCATGCGTTTCAGTTCAACCCATTGGGCATACATGACGGCCTGCTGCAGCTCCAGATATTCCTCCAGCCGCTGCTGGTTGCCTTGATCAATCTCACCGAGCGCCTGAGTAATATCCTGAAGTGACATGCCGATCTCCCGCAGTGCGGCAATCGTCTGAAGCCGCCAGATGTCATTTTCCGTGTAGCTTCGGTATCCATTGCTGGCCTGCTTGGCGGGAAGAATTAATCCTTTTTCCTCGTAAAAACGAATCGCTCTGGGGGATATGCCAAGCCTGCCTGCCGCCTCTTTGATATTCAAGGGCCGCACCTCCTTCATGATCTTCAGTATAAACGATGACGTAACGTAAAGGTTAAGTAGAGATCCCCATTTTAGTTCGGGCTTAGGGCTGTGCTACAATATAATCAAATGAAAAATATGCGCTAATGGCATCCCTCAGCTATAATCCAAGGGCCATGCAACGCGCTGCGATAATGTAATTACCTGTATGAAAGGTTGAAATGCGATGCTTACCCGCCAAACATATAAAATTCGGCCATCCGAGATGAAGGATGCACCCCAACTAATGGAGATGGATGCTCTCGTGTGGGATATACATACCTCTCCAGCGCCATTCCATTGGAAGTCCAGACAGCAATTTCTGCAGCATTGTCCACCCGGCAGCCAGCTGGTTGCCGTTCAGGGAGAACGGGTCTGCGGCTATGTGGGCTTTTATCCGCCTACGGGGATGCCTGTCAATCGTCATGTCTACGAGATTAATATTGCTGTCCACCCCAATGATCGACGCAGTGGCGTGGCCACGTCCCTGATGCATGCCATGAAAGAATATGCTCGTGAACAGGGGATTCATAAGCTGCGTCTTCGCGTGCTGTCGAGCAATCCGGGAGCGATAGCTTTTTATACCCAATGTGGATTTGAGACGGAGGGCCGGCTGGTGTCGGAATTTTATATCGCCGGGAAGTACGTGGACGATATTCTCATGAGTTATTTTATCTGGAATGAACGGTAGTTCGATGACGAAGGAGGAACAATATAATGGATATGGGACTTCGGGGTAAAAAAGCCCTGGTGCTGGCATCCAGCCAGGGACTGGGCAAGGCGGTGGCAGCACAGCTGGCCGCAGAAGGTACAGACGTGATGCTTGCGAGCAGGAACGAGGAGAAGCTCGCAGCCGTCAAGCAAGAACTGCTGGAACTGGACGGCGGAGGACGCGTTGAATACTGCGTAACGGATGTTACACGCAAGGAAGACATTAACACATTAATCCATAAGACAGGGGAGCTGTTCGGGCAGATTGATATTCTGGTGAACAACTCTGGCGGTCCTCCTTCGGGAACATTTGAATCATTGACAGATGAGGATTGGGAACGTGCATTTGAGTTGAATGTTATGAGCTATGTACGTATGATTCGGGGGGCCCTCCCTTATATGAAGACCAACGGCGGCCATATTGTGAATATTGCTTCAACTTCGGTGAAACAGCCAATTCCGGGGTTGATTCTGTCCAACACGTTCCGCACGGGTGTCTTTGGTCTGGCGAAGACGTTGTCACAGGAGCTTGCCCCTTATGGCATTCTGATCAATACGGTGGCACCCGGACGAATCGGAACAGATCGGATACGTGAACTTGACACAGCCCGCGCAGAGCAGAATGGAATTAGTGAAGAAGAGGTAGCCGAACAGTTCCGCAAGGAAATCCCTCTGGGAAGATACGGTCAGCCCGAAGAGTTTGCCAAAGCCGTTGTGTTCCTGTTATCCGGGGCCAATACCTACATTACTGGTACTTCGCTAGTGGTGGATGGCGGGATGGTACGAGCTCTCTAAGGTGGAAAGGTAATTGTCTGAAGAGTTCCGGTTATATCTAGGAACGAGGTAAAACCCTCTGTCACACCTATGGTGAAGACAGAGGGTTTTTGATCAAAAACATGTAGAATCATACAAACGAGCTGGCACGATCCATCAGGCTTGATCCGTGCTGTTCGTGCTGCTGGATTCGTCTGAGCTGCCCGAATCGGATTCAGTTCCTGATGCCTCGCCACGCTTGCCTCTGGAACCTTGTCGTGCTTCCGGCAATATGCCGTTTACCAAGTCCGTCACCCGTTCGTTCAGGCCGGCTATCCGTTTGTCATACTGGCTTTGTGTAATATTCCCGTCAGACAGCTGCTGCTGCAGCTCGCTCTTCCCGGCAGCGACTAGCTTGTCGATTACAGTCTGCACGTCCACCTGATTGCTGGCAGCAATCTCGGCAATCGTGCTGCCTGCCTTGCGGGCTTCCTTCAGCTCGTCTGCTGTTACGCCGAGGGCGGAGACCAGTTCATCAGTGTATCGGCCATGCCCGGCTCCCTTGTTAGCGTTTATGGATTTTGATGATTTTGATGTATGTGAATTCGTTGCGGGGCTGGCATTTTTCTTCTGAGCGGAAGTGCCTGCAGCAGGATCGGCACTCGCAGTGGTATTTGCAAACCATCCTCCGCCAAGCGCGATCGTCAAAGCCATCGTGCTGGTAATCATCATGGTTCTTGATGTTCTGCTTCTCTTCATCAGCGATCATCCTCTTTCTCAGTATAGTGGTGTTGGGTATGGGCCAAGAACCCACAACGTTATCTTAGGCATCCAGGATGAAGAGAGGCTGAAAATGACCTTAAGGGGCAGTAAAAGTTGAATTTTGTCGCCCTAATCCAAAATGCCCCTTACCTGCATGAAGGTAGCTTCGTGCAGATAGGGGCATTCCATGTTGTATCCATATGTATGAGGGTTAGCGTAAAAGCTCCCATTCATGCTGCAGCATGCCGTACACGGCATGATTGACGTATCCCTTAGGCAGTTTCTCTGCCTGACGAATAACGCCTTCCAAGACAAATCCAAGACGCTCAGGGATGGCGCGGCTGCGCTTGTTGTTCGTAGCTGAACGAATCTCGACCCGGTTCAGGTCCAGGGTGACCAGAGCATAATCGACCAGAACACGACAAGCGCTGGTCATGAGTCCCTGTCCTTCAAAGCCCTTGCCAAGCCAGTATCCAATGCTTACCGAACGATTGGTCCAGTTAATCTCGTGGAAGCCGATAATGCCAGCGAGCTCGCCCTTTAGCCAGACACCTGCGGTGAAGCCTCCGTTCTCGGCAGCCTGCTTCAGTGCGTTGTTAATGAAACTTGAGGTATGTTCAATTTCGGTGACATGGTCCACCCATGGAAGCCAGTGTCTCAATTGATCGCGGGAACGATCCGTAAGTTCAAACAGCGGCTTCGTGTGCTCTATAGAGAGTGGACGGAGTTCGGTATATTCATCCAATGAATAGGTAAACATGAGTGCAACCTTCTTTCTTTATAAGTAGTGGTTTAGCGGGAAGCAGAGGGCAGTTTGCGCTCCAAAGCAAACAGATCTTCTTCCATGGAGGCCATGCGTTGATTCACAGTGGTGCGAGCATCACTGAGAGCCTGATTATATATGTAGGGAGCGAGCTTCGTCATAAACAGATCGAGCACCCCCCAAGCGGCCAGGTCGCCAAGTTCTTCGCCGCGTTCCTCTTGGAAATACGACTGGATCGTGCGAATGGCTTCATCCTGCTGTTCTTTGGTCAGTTTCAGCGTGTTCAAGTGGGAATCCCTCCCTATATTTTGTTTTTACTATCATGCTACATGATTCGTGCGAACCCGTCAAAATGGTTTTTGGCCTATCTTGCATACAGGCAATCCGGACTTTGGTGCCGTTCTTTATTGAACTCGTCTCTCGTTAAAGGTATATTTAGATGAAACACTTTGTAATTTCTGAAAGCTCCAATCAATTCATGAAAGGTTTGATACCTGTGGACAATCGTACAACCCCTCCTAACTTTATCAAAAATATTATTACCGAAGATCTCCGGTCAGGAAAAGTCCAGGAAGTCATTACCCGTTTTCCTCCGGAACCGAACGGTTATCTGCATATTGGCCATGCCAAGGCCATCTGGATCAACTTCACGCTGGGCGCTGAATTCGGCGGCAAGACGAACCTGCGCTTTGACGACACGAATCCGGTGAAGGAAGATGTGGAATACGTACAATCCATTCAGGAGGATGTCAAATGGCTCGGCTTTGAGTGGAACGAGAAACGTTTTGCCTCGGACTATTTTGACGAAATGTACAACCGTGCTGTCCTGCTGATCCAAAAAGGAAAGGCTTACGTCGACGACCAAAGCGCCGATGAAATTCGTGAAATGCGCGGCACACTGACTGAACCGGGCAAGAACAGCCCGTATCGTGATCGTTCCGTTGAAGAGAACCTGGATCTGTTCGCACGGATGCGCGCAGGCGAGTTCCAAAATGGAGAAAAAGTGCTGCGTGCGAAGATCGATATGGCTTCGCCTAATATCAACTTGCGTGATCCGGTCATCTACCGTATCGCTCATGCACATCACCACAACACGGGTGACAAATGGTGTATCTATCCGATGTATGCCTTTGCTCATCCGCTGGAAGATGCCATTGAAGGTGTGACACATTCCCTCTGTTCCCTGGAGTTTGAGGATCAACGCCCATTCTATGACTGGGTAATCGCTGAATGTGAGATGGAGAGCCAGCCGCATCAGTATGAATTCGGTCGCCTGAACCTGTCCCAGATGGTAACGAGCAAACGGAAACTGAAATTGCTTGTGGACGAAGGACATGTGGATGGATGGGACGATCCGCGCATGCCAACGATTTCGGGTCTCCGTCGCCGGGGTTACACACCGGAAGCGATTCGTGATTTTGTCTTCGAGACAGGCATTTCGAAAAGTCAGGGTGTTATTGACCTGCAAACGCTGGAACACTTTGTCCGCGAGGATCTGAAGCTGAAAGCTCCGCGTACGATGGCCGTTCTGCATCCGCTGAAAGTGGTCATCACCAACTACCCTGAAGGGGAAGTGGAGTGGCTGGAAGCAGAGAACAATGTGGAAAATCCGGAGATGGGCAGTCGTAAAATTCCATTCTCCCGCGAAATCTACATTGAGCAAGACGACTTCATGGAGAATCCGCCGAACAAATACTTCCGTCTGTTCCCTGGTAATGAGGTTCGATTGAAACATGCGTACTTCATCAAATGCAATGATGTGATTAAGGATGCCGAAGGCAACGTGACCGAGATTCATTGTACCTATGATGTGGAGACGAAGAGCGGCAGTGGATTCACAGGCCGTAAAGTCAAAGGAACCATCCACTGGGTGGAAGCAAGCCAGGCTGTTCCAGCTGAATTCCGTCTGTATGAGCCATTGATCTTGGCAGAAGCACCGGATGCTGATGTAGAACCGGAAGTAGCCGGGGCTGAGATCGTGGAAGAGCAACCGGAAAAAACATTCCTGGATCAATTGAATCCGAACTCCCTTGAGATCGTTCACGGGTATGTGGAGCAAGAGATGCAGGAGGCGAAAGCACAGGATAAATTCCAGTTCTTCCGCCACGGATATTTCAGTGTGGATCCGAAGCATTCGGAGCCAGGCCGCCCTGTATTCAACCGGGTCGTATCGCTGAAAAGCTCATTCCAGCTGCCGAAGGCATAAGATACATGAAATAAATAAAAGGGCGTCTCTGCGCAATAGCTGCGTGGAGACGCCCTTTTTCTTACTTCCCTTTTTCCATTATTCATCCTCATCCATGCTTCCCATTTCAGTCAGCACAATAGGCTGGTAGCCATTTCTGCGATTGATTAACCACATGACGCCAAAGCCGGCTGCACCAATGAGAGAGAAGAAGACGCCAATGTTATACATGACCTCGGCACCGAAGCTCTGGAATAACCAGCCCCCGAACAAGCCGGCAATGACACCAGATATACCGCCCCAGGCCATCGTATACACAGCTTGGCCAGAGGAACGATAAGGTCTCGGAATAAACAGCATGGTCAGCTGGGTTCCGACATAGAAGTATCCGCCAAACGTAATGGAATGCATCAGCTGGATAAATACAATCTCCAGGGGATTAACGGCCTCGGCCATCAGC
Organism: Paenibacillus xylanilyticus; assembly: GCF_009664365.1. Lineage (NCBI taxonomy): Bacteria > Bacillati > Bacillota > Bacilli > Caryophanales > Paenibacillaceae > Paenibacillus > Paenibacillus xylanilyticus. Next base: position 5,965,662 of record NZ_CP044310.1, on the reverse strand, counting down.
TGCCAACGAACGGCGAATAACAGGCTGACGAGCACGAGACTTGCAAGCAGCATGCTCATTTTTCGTTTCAGGAAGCGATCCAGCAGCAGGAACACACCCACTTCAAGAATGGATGAGGTGAAGATGGCCCACCCGACCATCTGTTTGTTGCCGCCCATCTCAGTTATATAGAGAGACATAAATGTGCTATTCATCGCATTCGGAACCGACACCAGCACACCCAGTCCGATAAACGTCATGAAATACGGATTGAACATCACTCTGCCGAAACGGCGGAAGGTCACTACTGGAGTGTCCGACGCAATCGGCTGCCTTGGCAGAAACATGGCAAACGCAAATGCAATGATAATCAAGCAGGCAAACACAATCGAAACACTGCCGACGCCCAATCGGTCGATAAGTGGTCCTGCTGCTGCCGCAGTCAGAGCCCAGCCGAGGGAACCCCACAGCCGGAACGTACCGAATTTCTGTGTGGTCCCATCGATATACCCAAGAATAAGACTGTTGGTTTGGGCAAACAGCGGACTTTGGAAGAAATAAAAGAAGATCATGGCTCCATAGATCCAGGCATAGGTCGGCGCATGAAAGACCGCTTGGGCCAGCACAAAGGTGCCCCCCATCATCATCATCAGGATGATGCGAATATTGCGGGACTTGTCGCTCCAGAAGCCCCAGAACGGATTGGCAAATAAAGAGACAAAGGGGCCGATGGCCATCAGACTGCCGATTTCCAGCTTGGTCATGCCGATCTCCTGCAAATACAATTGGAGGAAGCCGGCGAAGATGGAGATGGCTCCATATATGAAAAAGTTATATAGCTTCAGCGAAACCAAAGAGGGATTGCCTCTTCCGGGTGCATATCTGTCCAAATAGAGCCATTCCTTTCAGAATCAATATTCTACAATGTATCATTTGTTGAAAGGGGATTCAATGTATAGAATAAGTTTATTATATGAAAGCCGGAAGGGATGATAACCGTGGAAATGAAGGAATGGACTGGCATTATACTGGCAGGGGGCTTATCCAGCCGGATGGGTTCCAACAAGGCGCTGCTGCCTCTGGATGACTCCATTGTGCTTGAGCATGTGGCTGAGGCTATAGCTCCTGCAGTGTCCCGTATCATCGTTGCGGCCGGACCCAATGTGGATGCTTATCAAGCGCTCGGTTATACGTGTGTTGAGGATGGCTACCCTGGAAAGGGACCACTGGCCGGCCTTCATGCCGCACTTGAAGCATCGGAGACCGAGTGGAATCTGGTCTGTGCCTGTGACATGCCTTTGGTCCAGCCCTCCTTATTTACCACATTGCAGCGGTTAGCTGCATCGGACAAGGCACATCCCGCGATGGTACCGCGCCTGGAAGGACGGGTTCATCCACTGGTAGGCATTTATCATATTGATGTGCTTCCCAGCCTCGAGCAATGCTTGAAGGAAGACCGCTTGCGGGTCACCCGCTGGCTGGAGGAGATTGGGTGTCGTTATGTGGAAGCAGAGGATCTGAAAAGAGCGGGAATCCAGGATGCTGCGGCACAGTTAAGCAATATGAACACCATGCAGGACTATCAGGATCTGGTAAACAAGCGTCCGCCGAGCATGTGAGCAGTATGTATTACATCTAGACGAGAGCCCACCTTTGACCACACAAGACCTGGTGAGACATCCTCATGGTCCTGTGTGGTCATTGGTTATGATTCCAACAGCTTTCTGGCTGCTTTGGCTAACAGCTGCATTCCACGCTCCATCTCTTCTTCCGAAGCATACGCATAGGACAGTCTGAGGTGGTCCGCATCGAGGCGGTCATACAGAAAACCAGGGTGAATGAGCACCCCATCCTGGAGGCAGGCATGGAACAGCTGGCGGATCGAAAGGGGGCCGGCAGTGAACCTGAGCCAGATGTAAAAGCCTCCGGCTGGTTGGTTCCACTCTGCAATGCTGTTGAAGTAACGTTCCAGCAGATCCAGCATGAAATCTCTCCGGCGGCGAAGCTCTGGCCGCAGACGCTCCATGTGCCGTGTGTGATATCCTTCTGCAAACCAGAGCGTGGCCGCTTCCTGCGCCAGTGAACTGGAGCCATAGTCCGTTTGCATCTTAATGTCTGCCAGGCGGCGAATAACCGGCTCAGGTCCTACCAGCCAGCCCAGACGCAGACCAGGGCTAACAGCCTTGGACAGTGTGCCCATGTGAAGCACGCGGCCATCCGTGTCCCTCGCTTTTAACGATAGCGGCGGGGGCGTGTCCAGCCACAGGTCCGTGTAGGCAGCATCCTCCAGAATGGATATGCCTCCGGCACGGGCTGCAGACATCAACTCGTTTCGGCGAGTATCACTCATGACGGAACCCGTCGGATTGTGGAAACTCGGTATGGTGTAGAGCAGCGGCGAAGGATGACCCTGATGAGTGCCACCACCGATCATATCTTCCAGACGCGGTATGTGTAATCCACCTGAATCCATGGGAACACCATGCATTTTTAATCCGGCGGATTGAAATGCATGTATGGAATAGAGGTAGGAGGGCTTCTCCAGCAGGACAGCCGACCCGCGGGGAAGCAGGCCCACCGATATCAAATGCAGCGCCTGCAGCGAGCCCGAGACAATTAGAATGGCACTGGGAGACGCCTGAATGCCGCAGGTCAGCAAATAGTCAGACAAGGATTCACGGAGCTCCAGGCTGCCTTGAGGCTGAAGGTAATTTAACGTACGGGAGCGTTCCGAGAGGGAACGCAGGATGTCATTGAAGGCCTCCTCCGGCATTAGTTCAGGCGCAAGCTCTCCGGTACCGAGCCGAATGATGCCAGGCTGGAACTCAGCTCGGTTAATGAGCTGTACTTCAGGAAGGTTGGGGTAATACCAGCCTTCCTCAATAGCTTCATTCCAGTTGGGCGGAGTCCCGTGGGCAAGTGCATGCCAGCCGGAACCGGAGACATAGGTTCCTCCGCCGCGTCTGCCTTCAATCATGCCGGCAGCGATCAGGTTGTCCAGCGCAGCGACCAGTGTACTGCGGTTGACGCCCATGGACTGAGCCAGTACACGCTGGGAAGGCAGGCGATAGCCCGCGGTCCACTCTCCGGTTGTTATTTTTTCACGGATATATATTTCAATCTGACGGAATAAAGGCAGGGGGATTGCAGGATCGGGTTTCCAGTCAATGCCCTGTCTTGGATCGGGATGCTTCATACGGAGCTAGCCTCCAGTGGGATAAGATGATTCAGGCATTTAGTTGTATACCGAATTTGTAGACCAAAATGGTATACCGACAACTATATCATTTTGGTTGGTCTCCTTGCCATCCAATTGGTTGGTCACACGGAAAGTCATCCCCTCTACTATAGAGACATATACAAGGGGGATGAACAATGAGTGTAATTATTCACGCCGTGGTACTGGCGTTTGGTCTGATCCTGCCACTTGGCGTGCAGAACGTGTTTATTTTTAACCAGGGGATGAGCCAGCGAAGTTTACTGCGTGCACTTCCGGCAGTAGTGACTGCTGGTATTAGCGATACATTATTGATTGGAGCTGCGGTCGGAGGAGTGTCCCTCATTTTGCTGCAGTGGCCTCTGCTCTCCGGTGTGCTGTATGCAGGCGGCAGTGCGTTTCTGCTGTATATGGCATGGAGCATATGGAAGTCATCCGGAACCGTGAGTGGGTCAGCATCCGCGATGGGTGCAGGACGGCAGATTGCCTTCGCCGCTTCCGTATCCCTGCTTAATCCGCATGCACTGCTGGATACGGTAGCTGTCATTGGCACCAGCTCACTTGAGTATGAAGGGATGGACCGGATTGCTTTTGCCATCACGGCAGCGGCAGTTTCGTGGGTATGGTTCCTTGGACTCGCAAGTGCTGGAAGGTGGATGGGCAGAACAGATACCACTGGACGGATCAGTCGGGTCTTCAACCGGTTATCGGCAGTGGTGATGATCGTGATGGCGGCCATGATGCTGTGGAAACTAATTCGTATGTAATGTTCCGGGAATTTTTGCTTAGAAAAACCCCGCACGGTCTCGTGCGGGGTACATTGTGTTACAAGCTGAGCTGCAGCCAGTCGTAACATCCGGTCATGCTTGTGTATCGTTATTCTGTCTTCAGAATCATGGATTGAATAAAGGACTTCAGTTCCTCACTCACATTGTTCAACTGGTCAATAACCTCGCTAAATTCCGTGACGAGTTCAGCCTGCTGCGTGCTGGACTGGGAGATGGATGCGATCTCCTGCTCCATCTGACGGATGGAATGCTGAACGTCATGAAGGGACCGTTCGATATTCACGGTAGCTTCCTTCGTTCCGGTGGACAGCTTGCGCACTTCGGAGGCCACTACACCGAACCCTGCGCCCGCTTCACCCGCTCGTGCCGCTTCAATAGCCGCGTTGAGGCCGAGTAAATTGGTTTGTTCAGAGACTTCCCGGATAAATGAGGCCACTTTATTAACTTCCGCTGCATTTTGAACGGCGACCTTGGTATTGTCCAGAATTTGCGAAGAGGAGGCAGTCAGCTCTTCGGATTGGGCCGCTACAGTTTGGACCATGTCTGTCAGCCTGCCGCTAATGCTGCTGATTAATTCGGTGAAATGTCCAAGCTGCTCTTCATTTTTGAGGGAGAAACCAATGGCCAGGGTACCCACAATGTTTCCCGCTTCATCGCGCAGAGGCGTAGCTGTGGAATTAAGGGCTGTTCCGTAATGCTGTGCTTCAATATGATTGGCAGAAGTCTCACCGTTAATGAGGGCACGGCGTAATGTCGGATCCTCAAGTGAAATGGGGTCACCTGCCTTAATGCCGAGGTCAAGATCTTCACTTGGTGCATAATACCAGAATTTCTCGGTGTCGGTTACAGCAATCATCAGATTTTGTCCCTTAAGCATGATTTTGAAATATGGACTTGCTGCGACCATGGCTTCAACAATGTTCATCCAGTCAGCTCCTAAGTGCGGTATATTTGTTTGATTTTTTCTTTGACTATACATCGTCCAGATCAATGAGATTATGAAGACCTAGAGAGAAATATATATTCAGTTTTTCTTATTGTAACAATTTCAGTAGCAGAAAGGAAAAAGGAAGTCCTATTTTATAGAGTCATCGTCTTAGGATTTCATGAAAAAAAGCCGCAAAGGATATCTCCTTCGCAGCTTCATAACAAGCTAGTATTGGTAGCACAACGTTGGTTGAGCTCACTTACCATTCACAGAATTCCTTCATTTGTTCGAACCGATTATACGGTTCAAAAGAAGACCTACCCGCCGATCTGGGACATGCGCCGTACGGTTGGGGTATGGCTTTGCATTTTTTGCTCAAGCGCCAGTGCCATTTCATGGTTCTTTGGCTTCGTGCCAAGTGCCTTGAGGAAGAGGGCAGCCATTGCATCCGGATCATCAACATAGCGGCGAACATTGTACTCATCCGACCAGTACAGACAGGCCTTGATGTGTCCGTCTGCCGTCAGGCGCAGCCGGTTGCAATTATCACAGAAGTGATCGCTAACCGGGTGAATCAGTCCGAAGGTTCCCTGTGAACCAGCAATCTTCATGTTGCGGGAAGGACCATTGCCTGCCGGTCCGGATGTGCTCTCTACGGTCCAGCCGGCTTCCGCACATACATCGGTGACGGTTTCCAGCGGGAGATACGATTTGCGCCATGAATCCGAAGCATGTCCGATTGGCATGTATTCGATAAAACGCACATGCAGCGGTTGATCGATCGTCATCGCTATGAAATCCTTGATTTCGTCATCATTGATGCCTTTCATCAGAACCACATTCAGCTTGATTGGCGCAAGTCCGGCAGCCGTTGCAGCTTCAATTCCCTTGAGCACTTTGTTGACGTCTCCTCCGCGGGTAATCATGGAGAATCGGTCCGCATGAAGGGAATCGAGACTGATATTAATCCGGTTTAACCCAGCGTCTTTCAGTGCCTGGGCCTGTTTATCCAGCAGGAGCGCATTGGTTGTCAGCGCAATATCCTCAATCCCGTCGATGGCCGAGATCATGCCAACAAGTTTATGCAGATCCTTGCGTACCAGAGGTTCACCGCCAGTCAGGCGAACTTTGCGCATGCCCATCGGGGCGAGCACCTTGAGCACCTGGGTGATTTCCTCGTAGCTCATAATTTCATCATGCGGGGCGAACTCCATGCCTTCGGCTGGCATGCAGTACACACAACGCAAATTACAGCGGTCCGTAACGGAAATACGGATGTAGTCATGGATCCTGCCAAACGAATCCTGGAGCATTTCCATGCAGACCACCCTTTCATTGATTCAGATTGGAAAGCTTCTATAAAATGAACGATACGACAATGTCGAAATTCAAAAGAACAGTTGCATCAAATTTTAGCTATTTCTCCAATCCACGTCAACGATAACGTCAGGTGGCAGCAATTTTTTCGGGATGAGTCAGCTGGAATTGACCCACGATTTGCTGCAGAAATACCGTGATGGCTTCCACATTATGCGAAGACTGTTGAACATGCATCATGTCACTGAGCAGTGCCATCATCTCGGTCTCCACCTCTGCGGACGTGGAGCGGTTTTTATGACTGATGGCAGCGATATTTTCCATAAGTCTAACGACCTGATCCACGACCTGTGTCCTTTGCGAATCTTCGGCAGACGCACTTTGCAGCAGTTGTGCAGCTGCTTGAACCAGTGTGCTGCCTTCAGCCAGTACCTGATCTCCCTCATGAATGGAGCGGGCAGCGGTATCGGCTGCGGTAGTGATATTGTTCAGAATCTGATGGATGTCCTCGGTAGAGGAACGGGACAGCTCGGCCAGCTTGCGAATCTCCCCGGCAACGACAGCGAAACCGCGGCCATGTTCTCCGACACGTGCTGCTTCAATGGATGCATTCAGCGCAAGCAGGTTCGTTTGAGCGGATATCTCATCAATGGCTGCCAGTGCACGGTAAATGTCCTGCATGGTCTCCATAAAGGAAAGAATTGTACGGTTGGTATCCTTGACGGTGCCCGAGATCTGCGTCATTTTGCCGCCAATGCGCTCCACTTCCTGACGAGCAACATCAATCTGTTCTGTGGCCGAGGCCTCCAGCTGCTGCAGGGTAAGACGCATATGATCGGCAGCCAGCTTGGCTTGATCGAGATCCTCCAGCTGTTCACGTATGCCGTGGATCATGGATCCGATCTTATGATTGACACGTTCGGTCGTAACTTGGGTCGTTTCGGTGGAAGTGCGCATCTGATACTGGTTGTTCATTACATCCACGGTGGCAACCTGAACCTTGAGCATGATGCCCTCGAGCGAGTCAATCATGTTATTAATCCATTTTGCAAGTTCACCGGATTCATCCTGTGCAAAAGCGGATGTATCGAGCCGCTGGGTCAGATCGCCCTGACCCTCCGCGTTAATCCGTATAAACCGGCTGATGCGCCGCAAGTCCTCGTGCACACGTTGATGATGTCTCCGCTGCAGCTGATCTGCTGTGACCAAACCCAGAATGATATTAAACGCCGCCAGAGCTGCTGCACTCCATGCACTTCCTGATAAGGCATATACGAGGGCAGCTCCCCCAATGCCTGATAAACCGATAAACAGGCTGTGCAGCTTGAACTGACGCCAGCCGATACTGCGTACCCGGTATACTTCCTCCAGATCACCTTCGCACATCATGCCCCATCGATCGGGACAGTGGGGAAGCTGGAAGGTGATGCCTTTGCCAATAACCGAGATGTGACGGTAATCGGAATAGCCTGGATAGGCTGCAAACAGATTTGACCCGTTACGAATGGTATTAGCAACGCCGGGATGCAGCTCCCCAGTGGAAGGGTCGGTGAACATCAACTCCAGTTCGGTATGCTCTTTGACGGATACAATCCCCCAATTGGTGGTGACACCATCCTTGAGATTTTCGCCATGTGTAAATGTATGATCCTCAAATCGGCTGCGAGACAGAGCAGTTCCTGGCTGCAGATGCGGGCGCAGTTTCGACTCGGCCATGAAGAGATAATTATCTCCCGAATCGGGATAGACATGTCCGGACTCCCGTTGGATCAAGTCCCCGAGCACATCATTGGGGATTCGGCAGCACAGTGAACCGATGTAGCGTCCTTCCTGCAGCATGGGTTCAATGAACATGAGCGTGACATCATCGTGAAAAGAGGAGGAGCGAGGCCCGATCTCCAAGGTCACTGGGTCCGAATAGGGACCATAGAGACATCTTTTCCCGGCCGCATCTGCTCTGGTATATTTCAAGCCTGGTCCAATGGAAGCTTCGTTAACTTCATAGATCTGTCCAATATGTTTTTTATATGTAGAAAATACAACCTGATTCTGTTCGTCCAACATAAAAATCTCTGTGCTATCTGCTGCCCGGATGTACGCTGCTTTGAAGCATGCATCCCATTTGCTGCTATTTTGTACGATCTGTGCTGTGTCCAGAAGTCCCGCTGACTGGATCTGATGCACGAATTGATCCATATGACGCCACTGTTCGTTTGCCCAATCCAGTAAAAGCTGCCGCCTGGTTTCGGCAATTCCTTCAAAAATCTGCTCCACATCATTCTTGATATGTGCGTTCAACCGGTACGACCGCCATAACGGCCACCCTTTTTTCCAGCCAAGCCAATCAAACATACAGACCACTCCGATCTTTGAAGTTGAAAGCCTTATTTACCAAAGCCCTTTCCTGATAAACGATATGGATTCTGTCATTTCTAAAAGTAGGGCATTCCTATCTTTTCCATATAAAACGTTATACAAGAAAAACGACAAGAATACGAGGGTATATGTCAAATTTTCCGAATATTTATTCAATAAATACAAAGAAACATGCGCTTTTTAAGAAGGACAGGCATGCGAAGGACCTATATTATAGGTCTTATTGTACTGGAATCCGTACCCAGTTCGATATACATGCACGAATTAGCCGGCTATATTGAACTTTGAAATACAGGCAATATATGCATATCGAATAACGTGGTGTCAGATAAACCATCCATGGGCTGACATCGTTCCGAATGAGAATTTTTCTCATTTTACACTGTGTAACATGAACAGGCCCATACTCAAAACAGTCTGTATAATGTAATCTCCGCCCAATGATTTATAGTATTACCTAACCAGAAAAACCTGTTACGTTCGTGAACGCAAACCTTCCATTCGGCCTTGGTGTGAAATGAAACCTAACTTCCCCCGCGAAAAGGAGAATGCCTATGTCATCCATGAACGTCCCCGAAAATCGCCACATTGAAATTGATCATGTATCCGTCGTTTTTGGTACTGGAACCAAACAGGTCACCGCACTGTCTGATGTGTCGTTCCATATCCAATCCAATGAATTCGTCTCGCTGCTTGGTCCCTCAGGCTGCGGCAAGTCGACATTGCTCAGGATCATCGCCGATCTGCTGCAGCCGACTTCGGGCAGCGTCCGCATTGCAGGTTCGGAACCTGAAAAGGCGCGCCTGCAGCGACAATTCGGTATCGTATTCCAGACGCCAGCCCTGTTTGATTGGCGCACGGTACGTCACAATGTAGAGCTGCCGCTGGAGATCCTGGGCACAAGCAAAAAAGAATGCCGCCGCATCAGTAGTGAACTGCTTGAGATGGTCGGGCTCACGCGATTTGCTGACCACTATCCCTGGCAGCTCAGTGGAGGCATGCAGCAGCGGGTATCCATTGCCCGTGCGCTCTCGTTGGATCCGCCGCTGCTGTTGATGGATGAGCCGTTCTCTGCGCTGGATGAATTCACGAAAGAGAAGCTTCAACTGGAACTGCTTGAGATCAAGCGGTTCACGGGCAAAACCTTCCTCTTTGTCACGCATAGTATCCCCGAAGCCGTATTCCTGTCAGATCGCATTATTGTCCTCTCGGCACATCCCGGGCAAGTACATTCCATTCACTCTGTGGCGCTGCCTTTGGATCGAACCAATGAACTGAGAGAGACCGAAGACTTCTACCACATGCTGACGACCATTCGCAATTGTTTTCATGAGGAGCGTGATCCGGGCCATGTCCCTGCGCTCACTTAAACTGGATTACCGATCCTGGATCGTGATCTGGATTTTATCGCTATTGCTGCTGTGGGAGGGTATAGCTTGGATTCTCCACATGTGGATGTCACCGCAGCAGGCTGCATCTCGCCTGCCTTACCTTCATGATGTTCTCGCCGCACTGGTTCGCTACTCGGGCACTCTCGCTGAGCAGGGGGCAGTGACGTTTGGCAATGCAGCGATTGGATTCGCGGGAGGAGCAGTACTGGGGCTGATGCTGGCGCTTCTAATGAGTGCGGCCGTCTGGCTGGAACGGACATTGTCTCCCTATGTTATCTCCTCGCAGATGATCCCAATTATCGGTCTCGCACCGATTGTATACGGCATTATTCATCATGCCGAGTGGGCCAGGATCGTCATGGCGGCTTATGTTACATTTTTCCCCATTGTCATTCACACGCTAAAAGGGTTAAAGAGCGCCGCACCGGAGCATCTGGAGCTGATGCGTTCGTGCGGAGCCTCGCTGACGGCCAGATATATCAAATGCCTGCTGCCTTCAGCTCTGCCAGGACTGTTCTCCGGCATGAAAATCGCTGCCCCGCTAGCGGTCACTTCTTCCATCGTCGTTGAACTGATGGGTGCACCCGATGGACTCGGTGTCCTGATGGTCAGTTCCTTGTATTATGGCAGTGCTCAAGTCGGCATGTTCTGGGCTACGATTATGCTTAGCATCGGCATTGGTCTAATCTCGTATCTGGTCATCAGCCTGGCCGAACGGTGGTTAACGCCTTGGCAGCCCGAATTCAGAGCGAAGGGAGGGAACGCGGTATGAGCGAAGGGGTAATGGTGAACCGCAGCCGGGAGGAGAATGGAACAGCTGCTGTGTCCGGCTCTGCGTCTTTGCCCGGTTCAGCTATGGCTGCTTCTGTCCCCGACTCGGAAATTCAGGGGCAGCAGGGACAAGCAGAACAGGAACGGCCAGTCGGTACTGCGCGGAGTAAACGGGTCGTTCTGCATTTGCTCCCCTGGCTGGCCGGCCTATGTTTTCTCGCCATGTGGCAGTTCCGGTTGTTTCATCAATTATTCTCACTGGAAAGTTACCAGCTTCCTGTACCTTCAGCCATTGCAGCATCCATCCGGGATAACGCGGAAATGCTCTTCCGATATGCTCTATATAGTGGAACGGAAATGCTGGGTGGTTTCCTGCTGGGTTCCCTTCTGGGGGCTGTCGCAGCCGCAGGTGCTTCGTTCTTCCCGATCAGCGGCAAGGCAGGGATCGCGGTGATGTCGGCTCTTAACGCAGTGCCGATTGTTGCACTGGCGCCCATCATGAACAACTGGTTTGGGGACGGCATCTGGTCACGGATTGCCGTAGTGGCCGTCATTACGATGGCTGCCATGGCAGTCAGTCTGTTCAAAGGGCTTACTTCCATACAGCCGCAGTACGGTGAATTGCTGGACGGACTCGCTGCAAGCCGTATGCAGGTGTTCTTGAAGTTGCGTTTGCCACACGCCTTGCCGTCCCTCTTTGCCGGACTGAAGATCAACATGTCCACCAGTATTATCGGTGCCATTGTGGGTGAATTTTTTATCGCTTCCCAAGGTCTTGGATATCTGCTGTCGGATCAGATTCGGCTCGCCAACATGCCACTTGCCTGGTCTTGTATCGTCATTGCTGCCGCTCTCGGCATCGTGCTCTATGAAGCCGTTGTACTGGCGGAGAAGCGGCTCATTCCATGGAACCGTGAGCGCACTAACGTATAACCCTCACCATCGTGCGGGAATACCACAGATCCGCTGCAGTACCTGATTGAATTCTTATATAAACAGGGGGTTGTTTGTATATGTACAAAACGTTGAAATCGGGTTTGATGGTCGTTGTGCTGATGCTCGCGGTTGCCTTGCTGGCCGCATGTTCCGCGAAGACGGAGCCGTCTGCCGAACCTGCTGCTGCAAGTTCAGGAGGAGACGCAGAACAGTCCTTAACGAAAGTGAAAATTCAGCTTAAATGGGTTCCGCAGGCCCAGTTCGCCGGAATTTATGCCGCGAAGGAACAAGGTTTTTTTGAAGATGAAGGCATTGATGCAGAGATTATTCCGGGTGGCCCGGATATCGTCATTGAACAGCAGGTGGTGAACGGCGCAGCCGATGTCGGCATCACGGGGGTAGACAGTCTGCTGGTGAGCCGTGACAACGGTCTGCCGCTGGTCTCCCTTGCCCAGATTTCACAGAAGAGCAGCTATCGCCTGATCGCCAAGAAGTCAGCAGGAATAACTGATCCGGCCCAGATGAAAGGCAAAAAGGTAAGCACATGGTTCGGCAGCCAGCAGTTCCAGGTCCTCGCTTTTATGGAGAAGAACGGACTTGATCCGAAGAAGGATATTGAGCTGGTGAAGCAGGGGTTTACGATGGATCAGTTTTTCAATGACCAGGTGGATGTCGCGACAGCAACCATATATAACGAATATCACGTTGTGCTGGAGAGCGGCGTACAGGAGTCCGATCTGGATGTGTTCAACATTGAGGAAGCGGGCGTAGGCATGCTGGAAGATACATTGATCGCGAAGAAGGACTGGGTCGATGGCAACCGCGATCTTGCCGTTAAAGTCACCCGTGCCATTCTAAAAGGCTGGAACTATGCCATTGACAACCAGGAGGAAACCGTGGATATCGTCATGAGCAACGTGACCGACGGCAGTACGACCCGTGAACATCAGGTTACGATGCTGGAGGAGATTGCGAAGCTGATTCGTCCGGAAGGATTTACGGAGCAGCAGGTGGGCAGCTTTGTGGATGAATCGTTTGCTCGTACAGCAGATATTGCACTGAATTATGGATTGATCAAGAAGGCAGCCAATCTGGATGAAGCGCTGGAGAAGAGCATTTACGAAGAAGCGGTGAAATAAGGCAGTCGAAGGAGGATGGCAAATGAGCTCCGTGGATCAGCAACCTCAGCCGCTTGGCGGTACCAAGGAAGAATGGCTGGAGAAAGACCGCAAATATGTGTGGCATCACATCTCACCTCATAATGATCATCCAATGATTGCGGTCAGCGGGGAAGGCAGCTGGATCACGGATCAGGATGGAACGCGGTATCTGGATGCCATGTCCGGGTTATGGTGCGTGAATGTGGGGCATGGACGGGAGGAGATTGCAAAGAGTGCATATGAGCAGATGAAAGCACTCGCTTATGTGCCGATGACCCAGAGCCATGAGCCGGCGATTTTGCTGGCAGAGAAGCTGAATGAATGGCTGGAGGGGGACTATCGAATCTTTTTCTCCAATTCGGGATCGGATGCCAATGAGGTGGCGTTCAAAATAGCCCGTCAGTTTCATCACCAGAATGGTGAGCCAACCAGACACAAGTTCATCTCCCGTCACCGGGCTTATCATGGCAACTCCATGGGTGCACTCGGTGCCACCGGGCAAGCTGCCCGCAAGATCAAGTATGAGCCGCTGGGTGTGGGTTTCTCCCATGTCCCACCCCCGTATTGCTACCGCTGTCCGTTTGGACGGAACAAGGAGGGGTGCGGACTCGAATGTGCAACCATCTATGAGGAGGTCATTCGCTGGGAAGGCCCCGAGACTGTTGCTGCGGTGATTATGGAACCGGTGATTACGGGGGGCGGCATGATTGTCCCGCCTCCGGACTACATGCGTACAGTGAAGGAAATCTGTGAGCGTTATGGTGTACTGCTGATCGTGGATGAAGTGATCTGCGGGTTCGGTCGTTCGGGACAGAAGTTCGGACACCAGAATTACGGGGTGCAGCCGGATATCGTCACTATGGCCAAGGGGATGACCAGCGCGTACTCTCCATTATCGGCTACAGCCGTGCGAGCGGAGCTGTATGATACGTTCCGGGAACCCGGACCGGATGCTCACTTTCGCCATGTGAACACCTTCGGCGGGAATCCGGTCTCCTGCCGGGTAGCACTGGCCAACATCGAAATTCTGGAGCGTGAAAATCTGGTGGAGCGTGCGGATGAACTGGGGCGAGTCCTTCGTGAGAAGCTGGAGCCGCTGCAGGAGCTGCCTGTGGTCGGAGATGTTCGAATGTTTGGCTTCGCCTGCGGCATCGAGCTTATAGAGGCGGACGGCTCTCCAGCTGATGCAGGGAAGGTGGCACACGTGCTGGCCAGTTGTAAGAGAGACGGCATTCTTATCGGTAAGAACGGGGACACGGTACCCGGTTTCGCCAACATTTTGACGATATCACCGCCCTTTGTCACCACGGAGGATGAGCTGGAGCTGATCGCGGAAAGTTTGCTTAAGGCACTGCGGAGTGTGGAGGCAGGATAGTGGCTGGATAGATAATTCCAGGAATGACTCTTGTATAACTCGTTTGAAAAATAAACCACGTGGAGGCGAGGCAAGATGCAGACCACAACCGGAATAGGCATTAACCATCTTCGGCTGAATGAACGAATTGAACAATTGTCCCGTATTGGACGAATCGGAGAGACGGGCGTTTGCCGGCTTGCCCTCACCCCTGAAGATATGGAAGGCATTATCCAGGTGCGTCTCTGGATGGAAGAAGCCGGACTGGTGACCCGTCTGGATCCATTCGGGAATCTGATTGGCCGCCTGGAAGGTACTGATCCTGCGCAGCCCATCTTGATGATTGGCTCGCATATTGATTCACAGCCTTATGGCGGTCGGTATGATGGTGCCATTGGTGTCCTGGGGGGCCTGGAAGCTGTGCAGTGCCTAATGGAGAGTGGCCTTCAGCCTCCGATGCCAATTGAGGTCGTAGCTTTTTGCGATGAAGAGGGTTCCCGATTTAACAAAGGCTTGTTCGGCTCCCGGGGAATGACCGGGCAGTTGGAAGATGGAGAACTGGAGCGGCAGGACAGGAACGGGGTGACTCGCCGGGAGGCGCTGGAAGCCTTCGGATGCTCGGTAGAGAAATTTGCTGAAGGAGTCTATGCACCTAATTCCATCGGCAGCTATCTGGAGCTGCACATCGAACAGGGCCCTGTGCTGGAATCGCTGGATGCCCCGGTGGGACTGGTCACGGGTATCTCCGGTCCATTATGGCTAACGATTACGATCAAGGGCATGGCAGGGCATGCCGGTTCGGTACCGATGGCCATGCGTCATGATGCGCTCGTTGGCAGTGCCAGAGTCATTGCAGCGTTTGACGACATGGTTAGAGCAGATCCGGCTGCCCCCACGGTTGGTACGGTGGGCAGTCTGAGGGTGTTCCCCGACTCGCGCAACATCATCCCTGAAGAAGTCAGCTTCACCTTGGACTTGCGCGATATGGAGATGGATCGCCGCAACCAGCTTGAAGCCCGGCTGATGAATGTGCTTGCTGAAGTATGCAGTCAGCATGGGCTTACCTATTCCGTGGCTGAAGATACCAATAGTGAACCGCGCTACTGTGCGGAACGAATCAAGGCAGCTATTCGCTCGTCTGCAGCGGAGATGGACTTGTCCTTGCCGGAGCTCATGAGTGGTCCATTCCATGATGCACTGGCGCTATCTTATGCGTGCGACTATGGCATGATTTTTGTCCGCAGCAAGGATGGGATCAGCCATCATCCGAGTGAGTATTCCTTCCCGGAGGACATTGCGCTGGGAACGGAGGTATTATACCGCACGATTCGGCAGATATGCGGGCAGCTGCCTGCTGACGATGAATCGGAGGGCTGATTCACCTTTTCTGATATGAAAAAGGAACCGATGAACGATCGAATTCATCTCTAATACATCCTAATCTGGGTAGAAGGAGGCGTTACTGGCGTATGGGGAAAATCAATATAGGCCTGATTCAGGCTTCGCATGAAGTGGAAGGATCGGCACCGGTTGAAGAGCACAAGGAGGCTGCCATTCAGAAGCATATCACCCTGGTCCGTGAGGCTGCAGCACGAGGAGCGCAGATTATCGGACTGCAGGAGGTCTTCTATGGACCCTACTTTTGCACCGAACAAAATCCCAAATGGTACGCATCTGCCGAACCGGTGCCGGAGGGACCGACAACCAGGCGTTTTCAGGCGCTTGCGAAGGAACTTGGCGTTGTGTTCATTTTGCCTGTGTACGAGGTAGAGGGCATTGCATCGTATTACAATACGGCTGCCGTCATTGATGCCGATGGCTCTTATCTTGGCAAGTACCGCAAGCACCATATCCCGCATGTGGAAGCAGGCGAGGGCACGAACGGCTTCTGGGAAAAGTACTATTTCAGGCCCGGGAATCTGGGATACCCGGTATTTGATACGGCTTACGCCAGATTAGGCGTGTACATCTGCTACGATCGGCACTTTCCGGAAGGAGCCCGACTGCTCGGACTCGCCGGAGCGGAGATTGTGTTTAATCCGTCAGCTACGGTGGCGGGTACATCGGAATATCTGTGGAAATTGGAACAGCCTGCCCACGCCGTTGCCAACGGCTATTACGTGGCTGCCATTAACCGGGTAGGCGTGGAGGCGCCTTGGAATATGGGGGAATTTTATGGTCAGTCGTATCTGGTGGACCCGCGCGGACGAATGGTTGCCATGGGCAGCAGGGATCAGGATGAGATCGTCATCGGCGAGATGGATACCGAAATCATTCGTGAAGTGCGCAATGTGTGGCAATTCTACCGGGATCGGCGCCCTGAGACGTATGAGCATCTGGTTAACCTGTAACTGGCATTTGAAGGGTTGTATTCAAAAAAGAACCCGGACCCTAATTCAATCCCTAGGAGGTGCATGTTCATGATAAACAGCACGGGAGCAGCGTTATCCGATTATGGATGGGAGAGCCGTTTTGCCGAGATGAAACCCGCCATGACAGGCAAGGAAGCGATGGAGGAATCCAACCGCTGTCTGTACTGTTACGATGCACCTTGCATCAAGGCGTGCCCAACGGACATCAATATCCCTTCGTTTATTCGGAAAA
Source organism: Paenibacillus xylanilyticus (assembly GCF_009664365.1). Classification (NCBI taxonomy): domain Bacteria; kingdom Bacillati; phylum Bacillota; class Bacilli; order Caryophanales; family Paenibacillaceae; genus Paenibacillus; species Paenibacillus xylanilyticus. The sequence goes on along the minus strand of NZ_CP044310.1, from coordinate 5,948,841 downwards.
TCTCGACAGGTCATCTGAAAGGCTCGGCCCGAACCATTATGGATGCCAATCCGGTAGGAGCCAGCTGTGCAAGAGTCTGTCCAACCGAGGAACTGTGCGAAGGCGCCTGTGTACTTAACGAATCGTCGAAGCCCATTCGCATCGGTGATCTGCAGCGATATGCCACGGACTGGGCACGGGAGGCCAATGAACCTTTGTTTCAGGCAGCCCCCTCCAATGGCCGTTCCATCGCTGTTGTTGGCGCCGGGCCTGCCGGCTTGTCCGCAGCCAGAGAGCTTGGCCGTGCAGGGTATGAGGTGACGATCTATGAAGCGAAGCCCAAGGGTGGTGGATTAAATACGTACGGGATCGTCTCCTTTCGTTTACCTCAGGAAGTGTCCCTGTGGGAAGTGGAGCAGGTTGAAGCGCTGGGAGTACACATCCGGTACGGTGTACGCATAGGCGTGGATCTGTCTCCTGAACAACTGCTGGAACAGCATGAAGCTGTCATTCTGGCTTGTGGTATGGGTTCTGTTCCGATGCTTGGGATCGAAGGAGAGAGCTTGGAAGGGGTGTACGATGCCATCGAACTGGTGGAATCCACGAAACAGGGCGTACCGCCTGCATTGAATGGTCTAAGAGTAGCTGTCATAGGTGCGGGCAACACGGCAGTGGATGCAGCCACCTGCTCGGTACGTCTGGGAGCAGAACGTGTACAGATGCTTTATCGGCGCGGAGAGGGTCAGATGACGGCCTATGCGTTTGAATATGCGTTTGCGAAACAGGAAGGGGTAGAGTTCCGCTGGTTTACGATGCCGCAGCGCATTATTGGCGATGAGAATGGGCGAGTCCGGGCTGTGGAGTGCGTGAAAATGGAGCTGGTCACGCCCCCAGGAGGCGGGCGAGCATTACCCGTACCCCAAGAAGGAACGGAGTTCGTGATTGAATGTGATACCGTTGTCCGGGCGATCGGACAGAACCGGCTGCTGCCTCTCATTGAAGCCTTCGGTCTGCGTCATCACTGGGGCGTTATTGAGGTGGAGCAGCAGACCTACCGAACGTCTCATCCACAGATCTATGCGGCAGGGGATGTGATTTTCGGCCAGGGGCAAGGCGAGGCCATGGTTGTCTCGGCTGCCCAGCAGGGGAAGCTGGCTGCAGCCGCACTGATGAAGGCACTGCCTGGACAGGTGGAGGAGACGGCTTGAGGTGAGCTTGTGCTTCGTATGGTGTTCAGACCATGAAGCCACCGAGTGCAGAGCAAGACCATATATGCAAACAACACCAAGGAGGGATCGTTATGGCTGACTTATCGATAAATCTGGCAGGTATTCGATCACCCAATCCATTTTGGCTGGCATCCGCGCCGCCGACGAATACGGGATATCAGGTGCAGCGTGCCTTCGAGGCAGGCTGGGGAGGTGCGGTGTGGAAGACACTGGGTGAACCGATCATTAACACGTCATCCCGCTTTGCCGCTGTACATTTCGGCGGACAGCGGGTAGCGGGCTTCAACAATATTGAGCTGATCTCCGATCGTCCACTGGAGGTCAATCTGCGGGAGATCGCTGAAACCAAGAAGCGCTTCCCGGATCGCGCGGTCATTGCATCATTGATGGTAGAACCGAAGCGAGAGAAGTGGCATGAAATTGTCAAAAAGGTGGAAGCCGTCGGGGTAGACGGACTGGAGTTAAACTTCGGCTGTCCCCATGGAATGGCCGAACGGGGCATGGGGGCGGCTTCCGGTCAGCAGCCGGATCTGGTGGAACTGCAGACGATGTGGGTGAAGGAAGTCGCGACGACCCCCGTGATCGTGAAGCTGACACCGAATATTACGGATATTACGGCAACAGCCCGGGCCGCAGTGCGCGGGGGTGCGGATGCCATTTCTCTTATCAACACCATTAACTCTCTGGCGGGGGTGGATCTGGATTCGTGGAATACCGTTCCCCATGTAGGCGGCAAAGGGGCCCATGGCGGCTATTGCGGACCAGCGGTGAAGCCGATTGCCCTCAACATGGTGGCCGAATGTGCCCGCCATCCGGAAGTGGGCGTGCCCATCTCGGGAATTGGCGGCATATCCGATTGGCGGGATACAGCAGAGTTTTTGCTCATGGGAGCGACAGGCGTGCAAGTGTGTACGGCAGCGATGCATCATGGTTTTCGCATCGTGGAGGATATGATTGACGGGCTGAACGATTATTTGGATGAGAAGGGCCTGAGCAGTGTGGCGGAACTTGTGGGCCAGACAGTTCCCCGATACTCGGACTGGGGTAATCTGGATCTCAACTACAAAGTGGTTGCCCGCATTAACCGTGATGTCTGTATTAACTGCAACAAGTGCCATATCGCTTGTGAGGACACATCGCACCAGTGTATCGATATGCTGACCGATCCTTCCGGCGCCTATCTGGAAGTGGTCGAGGAAGATTGTGTGGGATGTAACCTATGCTCGATTGTATGTCCGGTGGACGGGGCCATTGAAATGGTCGAGGTAGCACCTGAACAGACTCCATTAACCTGGAATGAACGTCAATCTGCGATTGCTGTGCTGCAATCGATTCGAGATCAATCAACCAAGGAGGCGATATCATGAGTGGGCGCAAACTGATTCAGAATGGCGTGTTGGTCACGGCAGCGGACACATTTGAAGCAGATATACTCATCGAGAACGGGAAAATCACGCAGATTGGCATGGGCATGGTGGCGGATGACCGAACGGAGATCGTGGATGCCTCCGGCTGTTATGTCATTCCCGGCGGTATTGATCCGCATACACATCTGGATATGCCTTTTGGCGGGACAGTGACCGCGGATGATTTTGCAACGGGAACTGCAGCCGCAGCGTTTGGCGGAACAACGACAATCCTTGATTTCTGTCTGACCCAGAAAGGCAAACTGCTCACCGAATCCCTGAAGGAATGGCATGCGAAGGCCAAGGGGAAGGCTGCCATCGACTATGGATTTCATCTGATGATCGGGGAGATGAATGATCAGGTATTGGAGGAACTGCCGCAGGTCATTGAGGAAGAAGGGGTGTCTTCCTTCAAAGTGTTCATGGCCTATAAAAACCAGTTCCAGGCGGATGATGGCATCCTCTATCAGACGCTGCAAAAGGCCAAGGAGTACGGTGCCCTGGTCATGGTGCATGCCGAGAACGGCGATGTCATCGATCTGCTTGTGCAGCAGGCGCTCGCTGAAGGACGGACTGAGCCGATTCATCACGCCCTTACCCGTCCTTCCATCCTGGAAGGAGAGGCGACAGGACGCGCTGCACGTCTGGCTGCCCTTGCGGATTCGCAGCTGTATGTTGTGCATGTGACGTGTGCCGAAGCTGTGGAGCAGATTGCACGCATGCGTGACATGGGTTACCGGATTTGGGGCGAGACATGTCCGCAGTATCTGACGCTGGATCAGTCCATCATGGATCAGCCTGATTTTGAAGGGGCGAAGTATGTCTGGTCCCCGCCACTGCGGGAAGCCTCCCATCAGGAGGTGTTGTGGAACGCACTGAAGAGCGGCCAGTTGCAGACGATTGGGTCCGATCACTGCTCCTTTAATTTCAAGGGGCAGAAGGATCTGGGGAAGAATGACTTTAGCAAAATTCCTAATGGTGGGCCTGTCATTGAGGACCGGCTTAGCATTTTATATTCGGAGGGAGTTGCCAAGGGACGTATTTCATTGAATCAATGGGTAGATCTGTGTTCTACCCGGGCGAGCAAGTTGTTTGGGATGTTTCCGCAGAAAGGAACGCTTGCAGTCGGTACCGATGCGGATATCGTTATTTTCGATCCTTCCATTTCCAGGGAGATATCGGCGAGTACACATCATATGAATGTGGATTACAGCGCCTTCGAAGGCATGCAGGTACAGGGATGTCCCGTTACCGTGCTGTGTCGGGGGGAGTATGTCATTAAGGATCGTCAGTTTGCAGGTGCGGCAGGATCTGGCCAGTATGTGAAGCGTGCCAAATACGATGCAGGTGCCCCCATGCCTGGGCGGCAGGCGGTTACGACAGTGACGGGAGGTTGAGGTGAATGCTGGAGAATGAAGCATTTGAAGCGGAGAAAGTGGCGATCGAACGAATGGTTGCGCTGGGATATCGAATCTATTCGGTCCAGGAACATTTGGAGGGTGCCAGTGTCGTATGGGAACATCCTGAACATCCGGGCGAAATGAAAGAGCAGCATGTGGGTACAGCGTCCGGACGAAAGTGGTTCGTCCACTTTCTGATCCGGCAGCTTCAGGAACAGCGGGGGCATAGTCCTCTTGCCATCTATGCAATTGGGCCATGAACGTATTCATAAGCGTAGATGGCGAGTTCGATGGCGACGCGTTTCTCGGGGAGGATATAGTCTTCTCCGAGCAAAGCTTCGATTTTGTCGAGCCGGTGATAGAGGGTCTGTCTGACAATGAATAGGGCAGTAGCGGTCTCCTGTTTGGAGCAGCACAGCACGAAATATTGCTTGAGTGTGCGCAGCAGCTGGCCGCCTTTCTCTGCATCATGCCGGATGACGGGGCCGAGGTATTCCTCAATAAAATCCTCGAGATTACCGCTCTGCTTCATCCCGGCGATGATGCGGTAACCGTGGAGATTGCTGTAAAACGGCTGCTGCATGGGTCCGGTATCCTTTTGAATGCGCAGCGTTTCCTTGGCCGTATCCAGGCTGTCCTTGAGTCGTGACAAATCGGCACAGCTGTGACCGATGCCCAGCAGACCGGAGAACAGACGATGGGTCTGGTCGGTTTCGTGCTGCTGGAGCTGCTCTATGCAGCGCCAGAGATGGCTTTTGCGCTGAGGACCTGGCTGAGGATCGAGGATGATCAGGATGATCTGATGATTCAATACCGTGCTGAACAGGGAGAACCCTTCCCTGGAGAATACAGAGCGGGCGACGATATTGCGCTGGATAAGCAGCTTCTGCAGCTTGAGGCTGTCGGTATAATTCGGATTACTGTCAAACAAAACGACGGTGCCTTTGCTGGCAGCAAGCTGGGGGCTGGCGGACAGGTACTCTTGAATTTCCTTGGCCGTGTGATGTCCGTTCAGCCAGTCGATGACCCACATATCTTCCTTGTAACGACGTTTCTCCTCCATGTATTTGGTTCGCATCCAGTCCTGTGCAATAGCGGCCGCGCAGCGCTCCAGTGCCTGAATGACAAATTCATCAGTAGGTTTGTGACGCAGTGACTCGGGCTCGTGTTCGGGAAGTTTCTCGAGAAAGAGCACCAGGTCTGCGAAGGTGTAATCGAGCGCTTGAACAGGCAGGGTATAGGCATTCATGGGCTGCTCCAAACGATGGGAATGGCTTGATTGTCCTGACTCAGGTGAATGGTTGCGCTGGGTTAACCAAGCCATTCTGCGGTTCTCCAATTGTTCTGGTGGACAATAAGGAACAGCACTGGCTTCCCCCTCGAGTGGGTATAATGCAACCGGGCAGCCGGTTGTGCGTGATAACAAGCGAAGCAGCGGCTGTACGCCGTCTCCGTTTAGCAGGAGCTGGTTGAACGAGGTAGTCAGATTGTCGAGTTCGGCGAGCATCCGCTGATGATTGCGAATCAGGGCGAAGTGCAGGTCCTGTGTAATATCAATATAGCGGACTTGTTCATGGAACCAGATCAGTGGAAAGTCATCTGCTGCTGCGATTTCCTTCATCGCTCCAAGTTGTGCCTTGGTGTGAATCCCCAGTTCGATACAGAGTCCAGCCGCACCACGGGCAATTAACTGCCGCAGAAAAGACAAACCTTGCTGCTCATCAGCCTGCCAGCCGATGCCGGTAGTCAGCACCAGTTCTCCTCCGTTTAACAAATCGCCTACATCCGGTACCTCCATAATATGGACCCAACGGACATACCTCTCCAGTGCCCGTTCACTGGCCAGTACCTCTGCCTTGCGAAATACAGGCCGTTTCAACATGTCTCTCATCTGAAGTTGGAGCGTCGTTTCCCCCATACAACCACCGTCCTTCCCCAATTGCATGTCGATTGCAATCCCGCCTCATGATGCAGGTTTCTGAAGAGCGTCTGTTATGTTGTGATGTACGAGCTGGATGACCTGTCTAAAATCCGTTAACTTACATAATTAAGCTATATTATAAGTCCGTTTACCGATGATGGGCTGAAATCTAACGCTGATTTGTTTTACATCACAAACTAGACTTCTTTCTTTGTAATATTGAATAATCCAGGTTCAGATTAGTGTCGTTTTACCTGACATTTAGGGAAGGGGCCCCTTAATGGTCAAACCAAAAAACCTCCTGATCTCATTGAAATGGTCAATCATTCCAATGGAGAACCAGGAGGTTTTTTATAATTCCGTATTGCTCTTTATGAACCGAAATTCAATGGAGCAGCTTAATCTTCGATTCTTTTCTTCTTGAATTTCATCAGGAATTCATACACGATCGGCACAATAACCAGGGTGAGCAGCGTAGAGCTGATCAGACCGCCGATAACGGTAATACCCAAGCCTTTCGAGATAATTCCCGCACTTTCTTCCAGTCCAGTAACGAGTGGCAGCAAGGCACCAATCGTTGCAAGAGCAGTCATCAGGATTGGACGCAGACGTGTTGCCCCTGCTTCAAGCAAGGCTTCACGCGTAGACATGCCGTCTTTCTCCATGTGAATGACACGGTCGATCAGGACGATTGCATTGGTGACTACGATCCCGATCAGCATCAGTCCACCCATCATGGCAGAGACGTCAATGGTGCCGCCAGCCAGGAACAGACCTACCATGATACCAATAACGGTAAACGGCAGGGAGAACAGGATGGCGAATGGTGCGAGACCGCCGCCAAATGTAACGACAAGTACAAAGTATACAATGGCGATGGCTGCCAGCATGGCAAGACCGAGTTGGGTAAAGGTGTCATTGATCTGCTCGGTTGTACCGCCAAATTTCACCTCAACGCCATCAGGCAGGTCCAGCTTGTCGATGTTATCCTGCAGGTTTTGTGAAGCCTTCTGCACATCGGAAGCCAGGATGGTAGCCGAAACTTGTGCAACGACTTTGCCGTCAATGCGCATGATCGAGTTCGGAGAAGTGCCTTCTTCAACGTTTGCAACATCCTTGATCGGTACTTGGATGCCGAGCGGAGAAGTCACGGTCTCATTTTCAATGTCAGTGATGCTGTCGAATGTCTTCTGATCTGTCTCGACATACACTTTATAGGTTTTGTTATCAATATCCACTTCCGTCAGTACCGGGCGTTCCTGTACAGGGCTCAGTGCCATAGCCAATTGGCCTGCAGTCAGACCGAGCGAGCTCAGCTTTTCCTGATCTGCAACGAGGGTATATTGACCATACGTGTCAGAGAGTGTGGTGTCAGCTTTTTCGAAGTTTTCGGTATCTGCTTCAACCAGCTTGAACACTTCATCCGTGACAGGCTTGAGCTGTTCCACATTGTCGCCGTAGATGGAGATGCTCAGGCTGCTGCCTCCCAGACCGCCGGACATATCCAGCTCACTCCAGGTACCTACGGGAACTTCTTTACGCAAACCTTCTACAAGCTGTTCCTTCACTTGGCTGAAATCTTTGGTATCTTCATTGTATTCGATATAGAAGAGTGCCGAGTTCGAGCTTCCTCCACCCAAGCTGCTCAGTGGATTGCTGCCGCCGATGGAATACTGCATTTTCTCCAGGCCAGGCTGCTTCAGCAAATATTTCTCAGCAGCAAGCGCTTCTTTTTCAACGTCTTCACGCAGGGAGCCGGTTTCCGGGCTGTATGTGATCGTCACATATTTGTCCTGCTGTTCTGGCAAGAAGCTTGCACCAATGAACGGATACAGGAACAAACTGCCGACGAGCAAGACTACGGCGATGCCAACGGTAATGATTTTATGCGAAAGTGTCCAGTTCAGCAGGCGTTTGTAACCCTCTGCCATCTTCCCTGGTTTTTCCTCATGATTTTGCTTGTTCTTCAGGCCTTTGCGGAACAGGGTATGAGCCAGCATCGGAACGATGGTGATAGCTACTAGCAAGGATGCCAGCAGCGCAAATACCATGGTTAATGCAAATGGCATGAAGAGTTCGCCTACCATACCGCTAACGAGTGCCAGTGGCAGGAACACGGCGATGGTTACGATTGTGGAAGAGAGGATCGGAATGAACATTTCACGAGTTGCTTCCCGGATCAGTTCACGGCCTTTCAGTTTCTCTCCCTTCAGGGTCAATCTGCGATAAATGTTCTCGATAACAACGATCGAGTCATCCACGACCCGTCCAATGGCAACGGTCATGGCGCCCAGAGTCATCATGTTCAGTGTAATGTCCATGAGCAGGAGCGCAGTCAATGCCATGAGCAAGGAGAGCGGGATCGAGATAATCGAGATAATGGTTGAACGAATATTGCGCAGGAACAACAGGATGATCAGGATGGCAAACAGGGCACCAAACACCGCTTTGCCAAGCATCGTATTGACGGAATCCTGAATCGGCTTACCTTGGTCAAGCAATACCGTCAGTTGGGCATTTTTGAATTGCGACTGCAATTCTTCCGCTTTGTCTTTAACGGCATTCACGACATCCACGGTATTGGCGTCATTGGATTTCACGATGGAGATACCGATGGACTCCATGCCATCTGTCCGTGAAATGGATTCGGCCTGACCGATAACCTCAATGTTCGCGATCTCGCTTAATTTCACCGTAGGAATTCCTGCGGCATTGGCAGCACCGGAAGCACTGCCTGCACTTGCATTTCCACCCGCGGATGGTGCGGCAGACGGGGTCGATCCCTGTGCGGCATCCGGAGCTGTTGCTTGGCCTGCAGCACCGCCTGCTTGAGCAGATGGATCTGCTGCAGCACCTGCGCCGCTAGGTACCACAGGAATGGCAAGGTTCTTCAGGTCATCAAGATCAATGATGTTACCATCAACTACAACGGCTTTTTGTGCTTCGTCCAGTTCGAACAATCCGAGTGGAACGCGGACAGAGGAACCTTGAACGATGCTGTTAACGGTATCTTCTGTCAGGCCGAGTTCATTCATTTTGTCCTGGTTGAACTTCAGTTGAACTTCCTTGACATACTGACCGGAAACCTGTACTTGGGCTACACCGTCGATATCTTCGAGTGCAGGCTGAATATCGGATTCAACGAGTCTGGTCAACTGCTCCAGATCTCCGCCGTCCTTATCGGACAAGCTCAGTGAGACAACCGGGAATGAATTGATGCTGAATTTGGAAATGGTCGGTTTCTGTACACCGTCCGGAAGCTGCACTTCATTTAGCGCCTCGCGAACAGCTGCAGTAGCATTGTCCAGATCTGTTCCATAATCAAATTCCAGTGTGATGGAAGCCGCATTCTCCATGGATGTGGAAGTGAGTGTCTTGATTCCCTCCACATTGCGCAGAGTCTGTTCCAGCGGCTTGGTCACATCCTCTACGATACCTTCTGGAGCCGCTCCGGGATCAATCGCCGTGACACTTAGAAATGGCACATTGATGTTTGGGATGGTTTCCTGTTTCATCGTCAGTCCGCTGTACAAACCAGCGAAGGAAATGATAATGGTCAGGATCCAGATCGCAAACTTGTTGTTCAGTGAAAAATTAATGATTCCTTTCATACGATGGTCTCTTCTCCTCTCTGTTCTCCCTGTTTCTATTTGTTTGACGAGTCAGCCTGGATGAACCGGCTATACATGGCATCCAGAATATGCTGAAGCTCGGAGTGCAACGATTCGATGGCAGGAATGTTCTCCAGGTTGTGCATCATGCCCAGGATAATGGCCCGGCGCGGCGTGAATTCCATCATTTCCTGCTTGAGAATGGCGATGGTTTCTAACGCATCGTTTCGGGATTGTCCTGCGGACAGATCGGTAGTTACGATATCCTGCATCTGTTTGATGATGTGAATGGGGTGACGCATCATGGTGGAATCCGTATTGGATTCGCTGGTCCATGCCGGCCAGTTTTCCAAGCTAATCAAAGGCTCAGGTCGCTGATCCAGCAAACCGTACGCTGCATAATCCATCGTTTGCAGCAGATTCGCGGCCATTTTGGATACGGTAAGGGATGGCATCTCCGTAAACCAGATCTTGATGTAGGACAGGAAAAGTCCGTGCGTCAGCAAAATAAGATCCACAGTATATGGCTCAATCTCGGGACCGTACAGATCCTCCAGCTTATCCTTGAACCAGTGCAGGGTTCGGATCTCCATATCCCTTTGATGCGGGTCGCATTTCCTGCCGGGATGCTGCTGCTCATCATCCATCATCATGCTGCGCAGCTGCACCCGAAGGAATTCTTTTAATTCGGATACATGAAGCAGCAGCGTCTCAATCTGCTTGTGCAGACGTTCTCGTGATGTGAGGCCAGCCTCATGTTCAATCTGTGACATTTCATCCAGCAGGGTATAGATGCAGTACTCCATCGTACTGGCTTCCAATTCCTCTTTGGATTTGAAAATCAGGTAGAGGCTTCCCTTGGACATGCCGCATAGCTCCGCAATTTCCTGCATGGACGTTGCAGCACTGCCTTTAGCAGAAAACAGCTTGAGAGCTGTCGTTATAATGAGTTTTTTCTTCTCATTCATTTCATGAATTGGATTCATTTACGATACCTTCACCTCATCTGCGGAACTTATGAGTTCTTGAATTGACTTCAGGGTCAAAACAAGTATAAACGAAGTGGAAGGGCGAATTCAAATGGGAGGGAATTGGAAATTTAAACAATCAGAGCAGTTCGGTTTTTCAAGGAGGAGAGAGAGGTGGAAGTGAGCATTGCCGTGGATAAACGTAAGAACGTGTAAAGAACTATGCTCCATTCCCGAAGGCATGTATGGCCAGAATAATGATGACTGTCAGTGCAACCAGATAAAATGCAGCCAGGAGGGCTAGGAATGAATAGCCTGCAAGCGAGCTGAGACCGACCAACCATTTCTTCATACCAGTCATCCTTTCCATATTCACAGAGTACATATGCCTATTTACATGATATACCAAAAAGACGACTTCCAGATGGAAGTCGCCCTAGTTTTTACAGAATGAAAACCATCTTTACGTAATCAGTTTCAATCCGACTGCAGCCACCAGAATCATGGCAATGAACAGCAGCCTTTTGGCCTCCTTGCGCTCACCGAACAGGAACATGCCCGTTAAGGTGCTGCCAACGGTACCAATGCCCGTCCAGACAGCGTAAGCGGTGCCCATCGGAATGGAGGTCATCGCATAGGACAGCAGTGAGAAGCTGAATACAAAGGAAATGAGCATAAGCACGATATAAGGCCAGCCCTTTTTGGTCGAAGCGCCATTGATTCCAATTACGCCGAAAATCTCACAGATGCCTGCGCCTACAATTGCTAACCATGCCATTATGCCACACCTTCTTTCGCTTCTTCTTGCTGATCCGTCACAAGCTTCAGTCCGATTACGCCACAGAGCAGCAGTCCGATCAGCAGGATTTTGGCCAGACGGAATGGCTCCCCGAACAGCAGCATTTCCGCCAGCACGGTGCCTGCGGTACCGATTCCGGTAAATACGGCATAGACCGTGCCCACCGGCAATCTCTTGGAGGCTGCGATGATTAGGGCGAAGCTGATGATAATAGCTGCAGCGGTCAGTGCCCATTCCCATAGATTGGAGGCATGCTTCAGTCCGCTTACCCAGACAATTTCGATGATGCCTCCGATAAATACGTATAACCAGTTGCGGTTCATGATGATGCTTCTCCTTCCGGCACGATCTTCTGTGCCTTTTCGTTCAAATGATGAATGCCATGCCAAAAGACAGGCCATGCCGCCTCAAGACGTCTATTGTACCGACGTGAGCTCCCATAAATGATTTCCACGGTAATCCCGTCAAGAGAGGTCATGAAGGCAATGGCAGCTTGTTCCGTTGGAATGGAAGGTAATTCTCCATGACGTACCGCTCGCTGCAGGAGCCGGTTCAGTGATCGCTCCATGCCATCAAGAAATGGATGCGCGATGTCCATGACTTCGTTGTACAGTCCGGGAGGGGGGAAGTAGGACATGCGCAGCATCAAGCGTGTTGAAGGGCTGGCGTTATATTCCTGTTCGAACCAGGGAAACACTCCCTTAAGTCTGTCTTCCAGGGGAAGTTCGGCATGATCGCGGAAATATTCCAATGTACGGCGTTTTACTTCTTGAAAAGCATGAGCCAGTGCCTGGAGGAACAAGTCTTCCTTGCCGCTGAAATGAGCATATATGGACGGTTTCTTAATTCCTACATCGTCAGCAATAGCCCGAAGGGATGCCCCTTCATATCCATCTCTGGCAAAGTGGAACAAGGCCGCATTACGTATGGATTGTGCTGTCATTTTATTCACCTTCCTAACGGTCGTTAGGAGACCATATTTTCATATTTTACATCAGATGTCAAGTCCATTCAAAAAAAGCCGCCTGCAGAAATTTCACAGGCGACCGATACACAGCTCAGGGCAGCTTAGAACGTGGTAAATCCCAATATGAGCTGCAGTTTATAGAGGATTCCCTTCAGGAAAGTGGTTTTCTCCTGGAATTCGTCCAGGTTCAGAGTGAACTCGGCATCCTCATTATTCCACACGCGTTCAAAATAATCCGCCACATTGCGACTGAACTCATTATCCGCAGGCGCAGCGACCCATAGTTCATTTTCAAGATTATAGTCATTCATGTTTCGGGGCGTAAGGTTGGTTGATCCGCCAAGCACAATATGATCCCCGGTGGCTTTGGCAATATACAACATTTTGGTGTGATACTGCTCCTTGGTTGTGTTGTACCAGCGGATTTGGATCTTGCCATCCGATTTATCATGCAGCTCGGCGGCTACAGGACGATTCGGGATACCGATTTTCTCCTGACCAAATGCATTCTCGTTTGGATCAAGCACAAGCCGGATATCTACTTCCCGTTTGGAAGCATCAAGCAATGCGTCCAGTACTTTTGGAGAAGCAATGTAGAACATGCCCATCCACAAGGTATCCCCTTTTTCCGTCAGATTGATCTCATGCAGTACGGCATCATTCACTTTTCCTTCGGTCAGATAGCGGATGCGCAGATCGCCTTGGTTTGGATCGGTGGAAGGAGCTGTGTAGGAAGGAACTTGACCTCCCCCTGATATGTCCAGTACGGCTTGTTCCGATTGAAGGATATCTCCAATGACGGGTCCTGTAACTTCAAACCCCACATTGGAGTGGTAGGCACTAGCATCATGGATGTTGCCGGAGGAGACAATTGCCTTTTTCTCACTGACCACCACCTTGCGGTGATTGGCCTTTACATTAAGCAGCTTAAGGTAAGAGCGCATCGTAACGTCCGGGCCATCGCTTGCCATCAGATTCGGAATCCAGCCATCTCCCGACTGGCCAAACCATTGGAAGAACGTACGCCACACAGCCGAGTATACGGGTGTCGAATCCCGGAGCGGATCCACATTGGTAATCACAACTTCAATGCCAGCCTGCTTCATTCGTTCGAGCAGTTCATTAGGTGCCGAATTATAATTGGTGTTCACTTCATCCGTAATGAACAGAATCTGCATGTTCGGATGCTGCTTTTTTTTGGCAACCAGAGCATCTGTGAATTCTACGCTAACTGGCGGAAAGTGCTGACCCTTATGCTGATAGTTGTTGAACAGGAACATATCCACCACAACAAATTGCCCGGCCTCCTCCACAATCTGCAGCATGCGCTGAAAAATCTGCTGCTCGTGTTCCATCTGCCCGTCTTCGGACGGATAAGTGAGATCATGAAGGAATGCGACCTCGTCTACGCGATATTCCGGGCTTTCGTAGGAAATGCCAGCGGGCAGTGGTTTATAGGTTTGATATAACATGACGGCCACAAGCCATAGAATAAGGAGTCCAAGAGCTGTTCGTATGTATGGAAAACGACGTCTGGATGTTTGGTGTTCTGATGATGAGCGCCTTGTATTAAACAACGGCATATCCCCTTTCTGTAAACGTGCTGACTACTATTACCACTCTGTCATGAGCATTGACGCAGGCTGTGTAGGGGACAGGGAGAAATGTACTTTATTCATATACGATTTGCCTGAATGCAATCGACAGGTGTGTGGCCGTTGTGTATAATGAGTGTATTATTTTTGTAGAATGTTGGGATTTCCATATACCTGACAAGGACGGAGGAAGTATTCGTTAACCTATTGACGGTCGGGATATTTCAGAAAAGAGAGTAGGTAATCAAGTGTATTCCATCAAACAAGTCGCTGCCATGCTGGACATTCCAACGGTTACGCTCCGGGCTTGGGAGAATCGGTACAGTGCGGTAACCCCTGAACGGACGGAATCGGGTTATCGATTGTATACAGATGAAAATGTTGAAGATTTGCGTTGGCTGAAGGAGCAGGTTGAACAGCATCAGACCAACATATCAGAAGCCGTACGGATGTTAAAAGAAAACAAAGCAGCACCGCCAGAAGCGGTCATCCCGGCTCCACTTACTGCACCTGTTCCCACAATGAAAGAGGCCTACTTACGCATGGCTGATCAGATATACGACTCGCTCTACCATTTCCAAGGTGAACGTGCAAACGGGTTAATCGATTTTGGGTTTACCATGTATGGATATGATTCGATGTTTTACCATGTGCTTGTACCTATTCTCGTTCGTGTGGGGGATGCATGGGAGCAGGGCAGAGCCTCAGTCGCACAGGAACATTTTATGACCCAGCTGATCTCACAGCGGTTCTATCAGTTTTTCCATCTGTTCCCGATCTATCCGCATCTGCCCAAAGTTCTGGCACTCTGTCCGGAGGGGGAGCATCATCAGGTGGGATTGCTGCTGTTCTCGTTGTTTATGCGCAAAAATGGAGCCGAAGTATTATATCTTGGTGCCAATACTCCCGAGGAAGGGGTATTTCCCATAATCCGGGAGCAAAAGATCAAACTGGTCTGTCTCTCCATTACGAACCCAGCCTTAAGCGAGCAGAGTGACCGGCTTGTCGATCGCATTATGAACGAGTTTCCGCATATGCGCTTTATCCTTGGAGGCAAGGGTTATGAGCGCAATGAGAATGCAGCTTATCCGGAGTGGATCATGCCGGAGGATTCATCAGACTGGCAGGCATGGCTTGAGCGCGAGTATCTGACAGACAATCCAACCCGAACACAGGGATAAGCAGCCGTTCATCGGACGATTACTGTCTCTGACGAAGAGTTTAACGAGCGAATGTTATCCCATAATAATGTATTGGTTATAATTGAAAAGGCATCCTTTGACGCAAGTGCGTCAGGGGGTGTCTTTTCTTGATATTAACGATCATTTTTGCAGTTATTTGACCCATGAGTCATATTTATGTTTACAAGCTCGTATAATATTTGTATTATATTTGTATAACGTTTTGGCTATAATCCGCTTCGGTGATACTTCAATGGTTTAATAATAGACTAAGAATGGTATAAGTGCGTTTTGGACCATAAGAAAGGTGAGTGGCATGATATCTAATCAGCAACGTAAACATGCGGCTGTAATTGGCGCGGGTCCAGGCGGGCTTGCAGCGGCCATGTTATTGTCCGGTCAGGGATATGAAGTGGACGTTTATGAGAAACAACCGGTCATTGGTGGACGCTCTGCCAGGCTGGAGCTCGGAGAATACCGATTCGACCGGGGCGCGACGTTTCTGATGATGCCCGGGCTGCTTGAAGAGATGTTCGAGTTGGTAGGACGCAAACTGTCCGATTACGTGGAGCTGAAGGAACTGACCCCCTTGTATGCCCTGAACTTCGGCGATAAGGTGTTCACGCCTTCCCGTAATCGTGAAGATACGGCTGCTCAGATCAAGAAATTGTTCCCTGGTAACGAAGATAATTACCTGAGGTTCATGCAGGATGAGGAAGTCAAGTTTGGTAAAGTCATGCCTTTGCTGCGCCGGCCTTTCGGCAAGCTGACAGATTATCTGCGCAAGGATGCGCTAACGGCTCTCCCGAAGCTGGACGTGAACAATACCGTCTATGGCATCCTGTCCCGTTATTTTACTGACGAGCGTTTGCGCTGGGCCTTTACGTTTCAATCCAAATATTTGGGCATGTCTGCCTGGGATTGTCCGGGTACATTCACGATTCTGTCATTCATTGAGCACCATTATGGGCTGTTTCATCCGATTGGCGGTGTAAATCGTGTATTCCAGGGCATGGCTGACATTGTAAAGGAATATGGTGGACGTATACATACATCCTGCTCGGTGAAGAAGGTTATCGTGAACAATGGCCGTGCGGAGGGCCTTCTGCTTGAGAACGGAGAACGCATTGAAGCGGATCACGTGGTCGTGAATGCAGACTTTGCCCATGCGGTGAATCATCTGTTCGAACCGGGTGTGCTTAAGAAATATACGCCGGAAAAAATGAAACGCAAGAAGTACTCCTGCTCTACTGCAATGCTCTATCTGGGAGTAGACGGAGAGATTGATCTGCCGCATCACTCGATCTACTTTCCTGAAGATTACCGACTGAACGTGGATGAGATCACGAAGCACAAAGTATTGTCCGCTGACCCGTCTCTATATATTCATAACCCTTCCAAGCTCGATTCGACACTCGCACCTGCAGGAAAATCTGCATTATATGTGCTTATGCCCTCGCCGAACCTTACAGGGGACATTGATTGGGATGTGGAACGGGAGAATGTACGCGAGGCGATGATGAAGCGGCTTGAAGCGATTCCGGAGCTCGCAGACATTCGGAGCCGCATTGAAGAGTCCATGATGTTTACCCCGCTTGACTGGGAAAATGAACTGGATGTGTACCGCGGTGCGACATTTAACATGGCTCACAATCTGGGTCAGATGATGTATCTGCGTCCGCATAACCAGTTCGAAGAGCTGAAAGGGGTATGGCTGGTCGGCGGTGGAACCCATCCGGGCAGCGGACTGCCTACGATATTTGAGTCTGCTCGAATCAGTGTCAGGCTGATCCAGGAAGAGGATGCCAAAACCCGTTCGAACCGGTCTTCCTATGTGAAGACTGCTGAAGCCGGAGGCCATTCATGAAGCGGGCAGCCATTGTAGGAGCAGGCATTGGCGGGCTGACCTCGGCACTGCTGCTGAACCGGCAGGGCTGGGACGTCACCGTTTACGAACGAGGTTCCCGGGTAGGTGGACGCATCGGCTATGAGCAGAACGGGGAATATCGGATTGACCAGGGTCCAACCATCGTACTTCTGCCCGACATGCTGCATGGCATTCTGGAAGAGGCTGGCGTGGATCGCTCCAAAGTGGAGCTGCTCCGCTGTGATCCGTTATACAGGGTTCACTACAGCAGCGGACGTGTCATGACCAAGATGACGGATCGCGGTCAGCAGGCTGACGAGATCGAGCGGTTATTCCCGGGAGAGAGCGGGGGATTCACAAGATTCATGAAGGACATGGATACCCTGTTCCCGGCAGGACGGTCTGCTTTCCTGGAAAGAGCTTTTCCGCGGAAAAGGGATTTCTTCACACCGTCTCTCATGTCCCTGATGGGCAGGCTTCGTGCACACAAAAGCGTACGTAAAGCTGTGGGAGATTATTTTCATCATGAGGAACTGGTTGATGCCTATTCACTTCAGAGTCTGTATATTGGCGGTTCGCCGTTCGGGACTCCGGGAATCTATTCCCTTCTTCCTTATGCAGAGCATGAATATGGAATCTGGATGGTGAAGGGCGGATATGCTGCATTACCGGGGATTCTGGAATCCGAACTGATCGCGCGTGGCGGGCGTGTTGTGCTGAATACGGAAGTAACGGGACTGCGTATTGAACAAGGAGTTTGCCGAGGTATTGAAACGGCCGCAGGTTCGGAAGATGTAGACGCAGTCATCTATAATGGCGATTTCCCTCATCTAACGGGTCTGCTGGGCGGCATACCAGAAGCAGTGCGCAAAAAGAAACCCTATCGTCCCTCATCCGGTTGTGTGTTGATTTATGTTGGGATCGACAAGACCTGGGAAGATGCAACGACGCATCAATTTTTCCTGCCACCCAGTCTTGATGGAAGCTTGCGGGAAGTATTCAATCAGCGCCGTATTCCGGAACAGCCTTCATTTTATGTATTTAACCCGGTAGCTGTAGATGATTCTGCTGCGCCAGCCGGTCAAAGTGTATTGTATTTCCTTGTTCCGGTGCCTGACGCAGAAGGTGTGGACTGGTCCAGAGAAAGTGGGGCTCTGGTGGAACGGGTGCTGGAGGAAGCAGAACAACGCGGTTTCCCTGGACTTCGTGAAGCAATCAGATGGAAGAAAGTACGCACACCCGCAGATGCCGAGCGAGATGGACTCTACGGCGGTGGAAGCTTCGGTATTGCACCAATTCTGTTTCAATCAGGTGTGTATCGGCCGCAGCCGCAGCCGTTCCCGACGATACGCGGATTGTACGCAGCAGGAGCATCGGTGCATCCAGGCGGTGGCGTTCCAATCGTAATGCAAAGTGCACGCATGGCCGTCAATCTACTCATGAAGGAGATGGGAACATGAATGAAATGATTTTGAACAGGTGCGAAGAGTTGATGCAGAAGGGATCTTCTTCTTTTTATCAGGCTTTCAGAGGTTTGCCTAGTCCGCGCCGTGAAGCGGTGTATGTGATCTATGCGTTCTGCCGCATTATTGATGACAGTGTGGATGAGCCGGAAAATTCGATGTATACCATACATGAGATTCGGGATCATTTTGAATACCTGGAAGAGGCGGAAGGTCATTTTATCTGGCCTGCACTGAGATGGTTATTCTCGAACTTCCCCCACCTGGACAAAGGACCTTTCTTCCGGCAGATGGATGGACAGATGACCGATCTGGAGGTAACTCATTATGCAACGATGAAGGAACTGGAACATTACTGCTATCTTGTAGCAGGAACGGTAGGGGAGATGCTGCTTCCTGTGCTGCGTGATGACAATGGTGCCGAAGTGGCTGTAAACGGCATTGCTCTTGGCAAGGGCATGCAGATTGTCAACATTATTCGTGACGTGGGGGAAGATCGGGCAAGAGCGCGCCGTTATGTTCCGCTCGAAATCATGGAAAAGCATGGGTACTCCGAACAGGATTGGGCAGATGGTATTGTGGACGAACGGTTTGTAGCCATCATTCAGGAATTGAAAGCCTCAGCACTCGAATGGTTCCGTCTTGGCATGGATCGGCTGGAGACCTATCCTACAGAAAGTGCATTTGCCATTGAACTGGCGGCAGCCTTCTACTCCACCATACTGCATGCGGTAGAACGTAACGATTATGACGTATATAACAAACGGGCATTTGTGACCGATGAGCTGAAATTGGAGATGCTTGGAGCCATTGTGAAACGTTATCCGGTACTCGCCTATCAGGCTTCCCGTACGGCGGTCTCCTGATGATTCAGGGTCTGTATTGGGCATGGTACATCATTGGCGCCACGCTAATGCTAACCATTGGAGTACCTGAACAATTATCATTTTCCAACGGACTGTTTCTGGTGTTCTATGCACTTTATGTCGTGGAACTGATCTATCAGGGACGAAGAAGAAATGGAATGTCCGACCAGTCAGTCATATGGAAGAAGCCAGGACTGTGGGTGTCTTCTGCCATTCTGTGGCTGGGTGGCATGGGAATAGAGTGGATTGGTGTCCATACGAATTGGCCCTTTGGTGAATATGGCTATTCAGACTTCTTCGGCGTTCACTTGTTCAGTGTGCCGATTACCCTGGGATTTGCCTGGATTGCCGTCGTCGGGAATTCTGCACTGTTAAGCGGCGGGGGTTCGACCTGGAAGGGCAAGCTGATTCGGGCAATCAAGACCGGCTTCTGGGCCATTTTGCTGGATCTGGTACTGGATCCGGTTGCGCACGCCAGAGGTTTCTGGCATTGGGAAGCCCCCGGTGGCTTCTATGGCGTCCCTTGGACCAATTACATCAGTTGGTTCATTATGGGTGCGTTCCTGTCGCTCTTTCTTCCAGCCATGCCTGCTGACCGCAGTTCGCTGCTGCGGGCCAAGTGGCTGTACCAGCTGTTCATCCTGCTATTCGGCCTGCTTGCATGGAAAGAAGGCATCACAGGCAGTTTCATCATTGCGCTTGTGGGCATGCTGCTAGCAGAAGGGAGCTGGTTCTATGATTCCCGCCGCAAAGTCAAAATCATTTAACCGACTGTTTTATTTATACAATCAGTATTACTTGCTGCGTCGTCGCTTTCGTTCGTTCACGCTATCGGGGACACTGGATCCACAGTTTGACAGCGTGTCAGGCTCTAACATTGACCCGAACCGGCCTGTTCTCTATTTCATGAATCATAGCTCCTGGTGGGACGGACTGCTGCTCTATCATGCATCCCGCCGTACTTCAACGGGGGACCATTACGTTATGATGGAAGAGAGGCAGCTGCAGCAGTATGCCTTCTTTCGCAAGCTCGGCGCATACTCCATCAACAAGGAGAGCGCTTCTGCGATCCGAAAGACCATGCAGTACACAACAGGGCTGCTTCAATCCGGCAAAAGGGTGTGGATCTTTCCGCAGGGTGAAATCCTGCATCAGGATGCAAGACCCATTCGGTTTCGCCCCGGCATCGGGCTACTGCTTCGCCGTTCTCCGCAGACGCTAGCCGTTCCTGTGACCTTGTGTCATGGTATGGTTCAGCATGATATGCCGGAAGTTTCGATGCTCGTCGGTGCGCCTCTAATGGAAGACTGGCATGTATGGAAGAGCGAAGAGATTGCAGCCAGACTTGGCGGGGTGCTGGAACAACAGTTAGACGAGCATAAGTCTGAGCTGGTTCGCATCGGACAAGGGAGTCTTCCGGGGGCAGTTTCCCTGATTCGTAACGGAAGATCCACAAGTGAAAAATACGATGCAGCACGAAAGCGGGGGGTCCGTTAACATGAGTGCATCCGAGATATTATGGATCCTATTGACAGCTGCACTCGGTGTGCAGTTGATTTTTGCTCTCTGGAATGCGACCTGTCTTCCCGGAATTCGTTCGTTCTCTGCAGACCGGCTGCTGCACCAGGATAAGCTCGTATCTGTCCTGATTCCGGCTCGGAATGAAAGACTGCATATTCAAGGATGCCTGGAGAGTGTGCTCGCAAGCGACACAACCGGCTACCGGATGGAAGTGCTGGTACTGAATGATCGTTCCGAGGATGAAACGGCGGCTTTGGTTCAGGAGATTGCGAATCGGGATGCGCGTGTGAGACTGCTTGATGGGGCAGAGCCGCCCGCTGGATGGATGGGCAAGTCATATGCGTGCCACCAACTGGTTCAGGAGGCCAAAGGCGAGTGGTTTATGTTCGTTGACGCGGATGTCAGGCTTGAGCCAGAGGCTATTCGGCAGACCGTAGCTGCCGGCTGTGAGCTGGGAAGAGGTCTGGTAACAGGGTTTCCCTATCAGGTGGCCAAGACCTGGATGGAGAAGCTGGTCGTACCGATGATGGTATTCACGATCATCAGTCATCTTCCTATTTTCATGATACGCAGATCATCAAGTCCGCTATTTGTAGCAGCGACTGGAGCCTTCCTGCTGATTCATCGTTCGAGCTACGAAGCTTCCGGTGGCCATGCAGCCATCCAGGGAGATCTGGTGGATGACATGAGTCTGGCGAAGGCGGTCAAGCGTGCAGGTCATCCGGTTATGCTGGCGGATGTGCATGAATTGGTCAGCACGCGGATGTATCAGAATGGGACCGAAGTATGGAACGGATATAAGAAGAACATGTACGAAGGAACGGGACGCAGGGATGTGCTCCTGCTGGGCACCCTGGTCATGTATACCCTAATGTACCTTGTCCCTCCGCTTGGATTGCTGTTCGGATTACTATCAGGAAGCTCTGCAGCTATTACGTATGGACTCATTGGCACAATGCTGGGCATGGGGGTGAAAAGGGTGGCAGACCAAACGGGAGGCCAACCCTGGTGGCTTGCATGTCTGCAATCTGTCAGCATGGCCTGCGTGATTGGTATTGGAATGGCGTCCTGGCGGGCTGGTCGCTCAGGGAAAGGATACGTTTGGAAAGGCAGGCGGTATAGTTGAGGAGAAAAGTGGTCATTATTGGCGCAGGCTTCGGTGGCTTGTCCTGTGCCATTCGCCTTGCATTCCAAGGCATACAGGTAACCATGCTGGAGCGTCAGACACATGTGGGTGGCAAACTGCAGCAAGTGGAACGAAACGGATATCATTTTGACCGCGGTCCAAGTACGATTACGATGCCTTCCACCTTCCGCTCGGTCTTTGAGCATGCAGGTACCAAAATGGAGGATTACGTCCAGCTGTATGAGCTGGAGCCCCGAACACGCAATGTGTTTGCAGACGGTACCGTGGTGGATCTGTCCGGCAAGCGCGAATGGATGGAGGAACAGATTGCAGTATACAGTCCGGAAGATGCACTGCGTTACGATGCATTCATGGATGAATCTGCAGCGCTTTATGCGGAAGCCGATCGTCATTTTCTTGGCAAACTGCTGCTGACCGCAAAAGACAAGTACAATCTCCAGATGCTTCGCAGCTTGCTGCGTGTGCGCCCGGCCGTGAAGCTTAATCAGCTGCTGCGGTCGTATTTCAGTCATCCCAACACCTTGGCGATGTTCGGTCGTTACGCGACTTATGTTGGCTCATCGCCTTATCAGGCTCCATCCATCTTCGCCATGATGGGTCATGTAGAAGCAGATGAAGGGGTGTATGGTGTCAAAGGCGGAACCTACGAGCTAATCAAAGCTATGACGAAGCTTGCTGAGGAAAAAGGAGTACGGATCATGACGGGCATCGAGGTCCGGCAGATTATTGTTCGTCATGGCAGGGTCATCGGTGTGGATACGGATCAGGGCTTCTATGAAGCCGATCAGGTGGTGGCCAACGGCGATGTGCTCAGTGTAAATCGTCTCCTGCTTGCGCCGGAACATCGAAAGCAGATGAGTGATGGCAGGATTCGCAAATATGAGCCGTCCATTTCCGGTTATGTGACACTGGCTGGCGTGCGGAAGCAGTATGACTCCCTGCTGCACCATACTGTTTTTTTTCCGGATAGGTATGAACCGGAGTTCGAACATATTTTCCGTGAACGCAGGATGCCGCTGGATCCGACCATCTATATCTGTTATTCCGGTTATTCGGAGGCAGGTATGGCTCCGGCAGGAGCGAGTAATCTGTTTATATTGGTGAATGCCCCATATCTGTCGGATGCATGGAACTGGGAAGAGCAAACGGAGCAGTACGGCGAGTTGGTGCTGGATAAGCTTGCACAGCGGGGAATTACAGGGTTAAGGCAATCCGATGTGTTGATACGATACACGCCACAGGATATTGAACGCGATACATTGGCGCATCAAGGATCGATCTACGGGATTTCCTCCAATTCAATGAGACAGACCTTCTCTCGCCCCGGGAACAAAAGCAGGGATGTACAGGGGTTATGGTACGTGGGTGGAACGACGCATCCGGGAGGCGGGACGCCGATCGTAACGCTATCCGGGCAGCTGGTGGGCGAGCAGCTTGCATCCGTTCTCATATGATTCATCAGAGATGAACGGGTGCGCCCTTTCATTAGCATGTCCAGAACGGTATACTGGGTAGAGTTGACGCGTGGAAGATATCACCGAGGACCCTATAGGATTTTTTTACATGCAGAATTATTCGTTACATATGAGCAAGAAATAAAAAAAGCAAACAAATGGAGGATTTCAATTGAACGGAACCGGCAGGGGGCCCTGTCCATCCGCACAATTTCTCACATAAGGAGGTCTCATCATGAATGAACAAGAGCGAGCCGGTAAACGGCTGCTTCCCGAGGTGGCTACGGGGGAACGGAAGCTGGAGCATGTGCGCCTCTGTCTGGAAGAGAATGTGGCAGGAGAAGGGATCACGAGCGGAATGGAGCGGTACGTATTTCGTCATAATCCCCTGCCTGAACTGAATTTTGATGAGGTCAGTCTGAACACGGTGTTCTTGGGAAAAGAGGTTCGCACACCGCTGCTCATCAGTTCGATGACGGGTGGAAGCGAAACGACCGGGGCCATTAATGAGCGGCTTGCCCGCGTGGCCAATGCCAGAGGCTGGGCGCTTGGCGTAGGTTCCATACGGGCCGCAGTGGAACAACCTGAACTGGCGCGCACCTTCGATGTACGGCGCTGGGCCCCTGACATCCCGGTGATTGCCAACCTGGGTGCAGTACAGTTGAATTACGGCTTCAACACGGCTGACTTCCAGCGTGCAGTTGAGATCGCCGGTGCGGATGTGCTGGTACTGCATCTGAACGGTCTGCAGGAGATCTTTCAGCCGGAGGGCAATACGGACTTCAGCGGGTTGTTGAACCGGATTGAAGATCTGTGCCGTACGCTGGATGTACCCGTTGGAGTGAAGGAAGTAGGCTGGGGCATTGATGGAATAACGGCACAGCGGCTGTATGATGCCGGTGCGGCATTTATTGACGTGGCCGGAGCGGGAGGCACCAGCTGGGTACAGGTGGAGAAATACCGGAACAACAACCCGGTTCGCCGGGCAGCAGCCGAGGCTTTTGCCGATTGGGGCATTCCGACTGCCGAGTGCATCCGGGAAGTCAGAGCACTGAATCCAGAAGGAGTACTGATTGGCAGCGGGGGACTTCATCATGGGGTAGATGCCGCCAAGGCGCTTGCACTGGGTGCAGACCTGGCCGGTTTCGGTCGTTCCCTGCTCGAATCCGCAGTGGCTTCAGATGAAGCACTGAATGGGCGGCTCGAGCAGGTGGAGTTCGAACTTCGTACGGTCATGTTCGGTATCGGAGCCGGGCGAATCGAAGATTTACAGCAGACAGAGCGATTGGTCGAGCGGC
Organism: Paenibacillus xylanilyticus; assembly: GCF_009664365.1. NCBI lineage: Bacteria > Bacillati > Bacillota > Bacilli > Caryophanales > Paenibacillaceae > Paenibacillus > Paenibacillus xylanilyticus. The sequence goes on along the minus strand of NZ_CP044310.1, from coordinate 5,924,169 downwards.
GTTAATACGGAAGAGGGGCATCCTGTCATGTTCATGCTGATGACATCGGGGAAGTCCCTTTTTTATTATAAAAAGACAGAAGGATTACCAACACTCTTCTTTTACCGTAATATTGTCGTTAGTTACGTTGACATAGGTCTTGCCGGATAGATACTCCGTGTAACCACAGACGACTTTGGTATGAATTTCCCCTCGGCTATCCGTAAATTGCAGGTGAACGGATGATTCCCCTGAAGGACTAAGCCTAGGAGTGAACTTTACTTTTTTACCGCTGGCAATATCCTTCTTCAGCTTGTACACGGAGCCATCTCTTTCACTGTTAACCGGACCTTCACCTTGGACCAGGCTTGCATTGACATTTGTAAGATCGAAGTCTGATTGATTATGAATGGTGATCCTGAGTGATCGGAATTGGTCTATGGTTGGATACGCCATGCCTATAATGATTCCAATGAAGATAACCACAGCCGCCAAGAGAATGATGATTTTCCTTGAAGGCCGTTTGCGACGTCTGTTCATTTAGATCTGCTCCTCTCGCTATGGTTATTAAACAATGGAAGTCTGATAAAAGTTATGCAGATTTTTTTCCACTTCAGGTATGATGAACAATAAATCGTTTCATTTAGATAAAGACTTAGAAAAATCGAATACGGAATTTGAACCGGGGAGGGAATACCATGGAGCTTGTATCCATGAATGAACAGGAATTTGCAGATTTTCGTAAGCGTTCCATTGCGGATTTTGCTGTTGAGAAAGTAGAAGCAGGGACATGGGCGGAGGAAGAAGCGCCGGAACTCGCTGAGGCATCTTATGATCGCTATTTGCCTGAAGGACTGAATACGCCTGGAGCCTACATCTATAACCTGGTGCATCCGGTAGACGGTAATGTGGGGTACATCTGGTTTAACGTTACGGACAATCGCCGGGGTAAGGAAGCCTTCTTGCTCGATATTGTTGTCGAAGAAGCATATCGGGGCAAAGGGTATGGTACCGAAACGATGGAAGCACTTGAACAAAGGGCCCACAGTCTTCAGGTGGATCGAATTGGTTTGCATGTGTTTGGACATAATGTGCGGGCGAGCAGCTTGTATCGCAAGATGGGGTACGAGATCACGGATCTGACGATGTACAAGGAACTTAAACGGTAGCCAGGCAGAAACGAAACCCGAAGTTCCTTGATGCCTCCGGGTTTGTCATATATAATGTATAGGATTATCCATACCGAACAAGTAATGAATGAGGAGTTGTCATATACATGGCTTTGAAAGCTGGAATCGTGGGCCTGCCTAACGTTGGTAAATCCACTCTGTTTAACGCAATTACACAAGCAGGTGCCGAGTCGGCAAACTATCCGTTCTGTACGATTGACCCGAACGTGGGGATCGTTGAAGTACCGGACGAGCGTTTGGACAAATTGACAGAACTCGTTGTACCGAAGAAGACAGTACCTACAGCGTTTGAATTCGTAGATATCGCAGGGCTTGTACGCGGCGCAAGTAAAGGCGAAGGTCTGGGTAACAAGTTCCTTGCCCATATTCGTGAAGTGGATGCGATTGTCCATGTGGTACGCTGCTTTGTTGATGAGAATATCACTCACGTAGATGGCAAAATTGACCCGGTAAGCGACATCCAGACGATTAATCTGGAGCTGATCCTGGCGGATATCGAGAGTGTTGAGAAAAAAATCGAACGCTCCAAGAAAAACATGAAGGGCGGCAACAAGCAGGCTGCTCAAGAAGTCGAAGTACTGGAGAAAGTGAAGGCAGTTCTGTACGAAGATAAGCCGGCACGCAGCATGGAATTGACAGACGAAGAGCGTCTGATCGTACGTGATCTGCACCTGCTTACCCTGAAGCCGGTTCTGTACGCAGCTAACGTAGCCGAGGATGAGATCGGTGATGTGGCGAACAATGCCTATGTGCAAAAAGTAAGAGAATTCGCGGCTGCTGAAAATGCAGAAGTGGTGCCGATCAGTGCAAAAGTCGAAGAAGAAATCTCCGAGCTGGAAGGCGAAGATAAACAAATGTTCCTGGAAGAGCTCGGTATCGAGGATTCCGGTCTGAACCTGTTGATCAAAGCTGCTTACAAGCTGCTGGGTCTGTACACATACTTCACGGCAGGTGTACAGGAAGTTCGTGCGTGGACGATCCGCAAGGGTACAAAAGCACCGGGCGCAGCAGGTGTAATTCATACGGACTTCGAGCGTGGATTCATTCGTGCAGAAGTCGTATCCTACGAAGACCTGGTTGCAGCTGGTTCCATGAACGGTGCCAAAGAACGCGGACAGCTTCGTTTGGAAGGTAAAGAATATGTTGTCAATGACGGAGATGTTATGCACTTCCGTTTCAACGTATAATCGGTTAACCAATTCAAGCAGTACATGATAGACATGAACAGCCCTGCTGTCTTCTCTGAAGATGGCAGGGTTTTTATTTGGAATGAAGGTAGAGTGGCAGATTAGAGGGAGTAGGTGAGAACAGCAGGGAAGGAATTGTGATGGCGACCCGCTTGTTCTGCTTATACTGGATTGTTTGCGCGGTGTGGATATAATAGAGGAAAAGGGCATGGGGGAGGATGGACAATGGAGGATGCAGTAACTCGTATTCCATATGATGAAGCCTATGTGAAAGCGATACATTTACCGAAAGAGATTAGCGATCTGCTTCTTGTTGAGGGATTACCCCAGTTTCAAGATAAGGGTAACGATCTGCTGGGTGTCCATTTTCGGCCCATGCCGGAACGAGGCTTGATTCAAGTACAGCATGAAGATGGCTTCATCACGCTTCTGCCGATTGGATATGAGTGGGAGGACACGGCAGCCCTGCTCGGTGTGGAGACAGGAACGGGCGCAGTTTACTCGGTAGACGCATCATCAGGTGAACACGGGCTGATCAACACCAGTCTGCTTCGGTTTCTTGAATTTCTCCAGCGTTACGCTCAATTCATTGAGAATTTCTCGGAAGTGCATGAGCCCAGTGTGATGACACTGGAAGAAGTTCAAGCCAAGCTGGCCGCTTTTCAGAGGGGAGAGCTCATACCTGGAAAGAAAAAGGTCCATGGTTCCGGCCGGAAAGAGGCCATAAGCGAACTCCGGGCATTCTTTGCCGAACAGGATCCGGGGAGTTTATCGAATGAAGAATCCTGGTGGAGCCTGGTGCTTGAGCAGCTTGAAGATGGCTTGTTGTAGTTCATACCCATATGTAACATAATGTAATTAAGGCCATTGTCACTTGTGCCATAATCCAAAGCGAACCTGTAGGCAGATGGAAAAGCATCTGTTCAGGTTGAGAAGAATATGCTATAATTAAGAGTCGTGTACCTAGGTTGATTTAGCTCGCTTTGTGTAAGACTTAAGCAGGGCTCCGCGTAAGGTACATGGGTTCTTTTATATAACTTAAAAGTAAAGGATTTGATGACGTTGTAGCGATGTTGCGTCGGTCATTAATGAATGTTACGGTCAGGGTTCGGTTTGGCTTAGAGCCTATGCGTTATGAAAATAGATGATATCAATAAAGAACATGGAGCGCCTGCCCGGAGAAGACGTGCAGCGCATCACCAAAATAAATCGTGAGGTGACTATATATGTTGGATAAATTACAGGCATTGGCAGACCGTTATGACAAGCTTAGCGAGCTGCTCTGTGACCCGGATGTGGCAAGCGATAACAAAAAGCTGCGTGAATATTCCAAAGAGCAATCCGATCTGCAGCCGACGTACGAAGCATACAATGAGTACAAACAGGTGAGTCAGGATCTCGAAGCAGCCAAAGAAATGCAAGGCGAGAAGCTGGATGACGAGATGCGTGAAATGGTCAAAATGGAAATCGAAGAACTCAGCGCCCGTCAGAAAGAGCTGGACGAACTGATTCGTGTTCTCATGCTGCCGAAAGACCCGAATGACGACAAAAACGTCATCGTGGAAATTCGCGGAGCAGCGGGTGGAGATGAAGCGGCATTGTTTGCAGCGGATCTATACCGCATGTACACACGTTATGCCGACAATCAAGGCTGGCGCGTGGAATTGATGGATGCCAATACGAATGATGTCGGCGGATTCAAAGAGGTTATTTTCCTCATCAACGGCCGCGGTGCATACAGCAAAATGAAGTACGAGAGTGGTGCACACCGTGTACAACGTATCCCGACAACCGAATCAGGTGGACGGATTCATACTTCTACTTCAACGGTTGCCGTTATGCCAGAAGCTGAAGATTTCGATATTGAAATTCATGACAAAGACATTCGCGTGGATACGTTCTGTTCCAGCGGTGCCGGCGGACAGTCGGTTAACACGACGAAATCTGCTGTACGGGTCACGCACGTTCCAACCGGAATCGTAGCGACATGTCAGGATGGTAAATCGCAGAACTCGAATAAGGAAAAAGCGCTGCAAGTATTGCGTACCCGGATTTTCGATATGATGCGCCAGGAAGAAGAAGCGAAAATTGCTGGGGAACGTAAGAGTAAAGTGGGTACAGGGGACCGCAGTGAGCGGATTCGTACGTACAACTTCCCGCAAAGCCGCGTAACCGATCACCGCATTGGTCTGACCATGCACAAATTGGATCAGGTCATGAACGGAGAGATTGAAGAAATCCTGTCTGCGCTGACGATTGCCGAGCAGACGGAGATGATGGATAGAGGAGAATAATGCTGTGACCCGCGCGCAGTTTGTGATGACGCCGGAACAGAGCTGTCGGGAAGCCTTCGTGGAGGCTTCCTCTTTTTTGGAAAAGAGCGGCGTGTACGAGCCGCAGAATAATGCCCGGCTGCTGCTGGAACATGTACTCGGCGTCTATGGCGCCGCGTATTACATGATGCAGCCGGAACCCTTCCCCAGCGAGCTGCGCAGCCGCTGGGAGGACGCAATCACGCGCAAGGCTGCGGGTGAGCCGGCGCAGTATATCATCGGCAGCCAGGAATTCTATGGGCTGCCGTTCGAGGTCACGCCGGCCGTGCTGATTCCGCGGCCGGAGACGGAGCTGCTGGTCGAGGCTGTGCTGCGCGAAGCCGACCGCGTGTTTCCCGGCGGCGCTCCGCTCGCCGTCGATATTGGCACGGGCAGCGGTGCGATCGCGGTGACGATCGCCTCGCAGCGCCCGCGCTGGCAGGTCGGCGCCGGAGATATCTCGGCGGCGGCGCTGCAAGTGGCCGCGCGGAACGCGGCCGCGAACGGGGTACAGATCGACTTCCGTGAAGGCGATCTGCTGGCCCCGTTCGCAGGGGTGCGGGTGGACATTCTGGTGTCCAACCCGCCATATATCCCGGCGGCGGATATCGCCGGGCTGCAGCCTGAGGTGCGCGATCATGAACCGCGCACGGCACTGGACGGCGGCCCGGACGGACTGGCACCGTACCGGGTCATGCTGGAACAGCTGGCACTGCTGCCGGCGCCGCCGCAGGTCATAGGTTTTGAACTCGGTCAGGGACAGGCTCGCGACATCGCCGCATTGCTTGAATCGGCCGGACACTGGCCGGAAATTATCATTGTTCCGGACCTTGCCGGGATCGAGCGGCATGTCCTGGGTGTTCGTACTTCGGAACAGGTGACGAAAATGTAAGGTTCTGCGGGTTTTCTTTTTGCCGCGAAATCCTCTACAATGGGATATACCGAAGATTGCTGAATGCTTGGGGGAACATAACTACATGCTGCATAAATTCAAAAAGATAGACTACTCGATTGTTTTTATATTGGTTATATTGATGGTTATCAGTATTTTGTCGATTTATAGTACGACCTTTGGCAGGCCAAAGCTCGAGGGACTCACGCAAAGTTCCATTATGTATTATATTTTGGGCTTCGTGGTCTTTTTTGGAATGTCGATGATTAATTACAAATTCATCATCAAAAACTATCTGTATATCTATGGCGTAGGTATGCTCTTGCTTATTTTTGTTATGTTCTTTGGTAAAGAGTATTACGGGGCAAAGGGCTGGTTATCCATATTCGGTGTAAGTTTGCAGCCTGCTGAATTGTTCAAGCTATGCCTGATTGTGTTCTTGTCCGCCTTATTGGCCCGAAAGAAGAATCGTCCGCTTTATTTTGGACGTGATGTCATTCCGGTCTCACTATGTGTTTTGCCGCCACTACTACTCGTTCTTCTTCAAAATGACTTGGGGAACGCACTGAGTTATGTAATTATTCTCGTGGGCCTGTTATGGATTGGTAATATTAAATTCTCTCATGCTCTTATTGGTTTTGTTATTGCAGTCGCTGCTTTTGTCGGCGGTATACAAGCTTATATTCATTATCATGACGAGATTGTTAAGTTTCTGAAGGATGTTGGGCGTTCACACTGGGCAGACCGTTTCGACCCATGGCTCGTGCCGGATCAGACCTCCAGAGACGTGCTCTGGCAGACCTATAACGCGAAGCTGGCGATTGGCTCTGGGGGCATTAGTGGTAAAGGATACTTGGAAGGTACAACGATTCAATCCAATCGGGTACCGCTGGCGTATGCCGACTCGATCTTTGTGCAGATTGGGGAGGAGTTTGGCTTTGTAGGAGCTTCAGTGCTGCTGCTGCTGTACTTTATTCTCATCCACAGGCTTGTACTTATCGCCCTCGAATGTAAAGATCGCGCAGGCCCTTACCTCATTGTCGGCATTATAGCCATGCTGCTTTACCAGATTTTTGTCAACATCGGTCCGTTTATTGGTCTGATGCCGCTGACCGGGATCACGCTGCCGTTTATCAGTTCGGGTGGTACGTCAATCATGATTAACATGATCAGTATGGGTATCGTAATGAGTATCAAGGTTCATACGGAAGAGAACGAGGATATTCTGGGCTCTGCAGAACAACCGGGAATTACGGATATCGTCCTCAAGTTGTTCAGAAGGAAACCGTCCCAGCAGGAACAGTAATTCCTTTTATCAGGTACAGGAAACAAACGAGTGAGTCATAGAACCCTGGAGAGATCAATCCAAGCCATTTGGATCTAATGCTTCCAGGGTTTTTCTTATGCTAGATTTTCTCTAATAGCTATGTAAGTTGAAATCCATCCTCCGCGCGGTGATTAAAATTTCCAATTTATCTCTCTATTTTATACAATGGAAATTATAAGTCAATTTGGAAAATGCGTATAGGTATCCGGGAGGACGATTGCAGTGATGTGGAGAATGCTGAAAAAGATGGACGGTGTAATTCTGTTTGTATTGTTTTTGCTGATGATCGCAAGTGTGTTTGCCATTTATAGTGGTACGCAGACGGATGCTACTTTGGCCAGGCATCATATCAAAACCATGTTGTTTTATATCGTCGGATTTGTTGCAGTAGTGGGCATTGGACTAGTAAATTACAAGCTGTATGTGAAATATGCCTTTTATTTGTATGCCTTAGGCATCGTTTTGCTTGTTCTCGTCAACTTTGTGGGCGGACCTATTAATAATGCCAATGGCTGGATCAAGCTTGGGGACAATCTTTCGTTTCAACCTGCGGAGTTGTTCAAGATGATCCTGATTCTATTTCTCGCACATTTGCTTGTGAAACGCCAGCGAAACACGCTCCGGTTCTGGAGAGATATCATTCCCATCGGATGTTGGGCGTTCGTTCCGTTTGCACTCGTCATGATTCAGAATGATTTGGGCAACGCGCTGGGTTACGTCGTCATCTTGGCCGCGGTATTGTGGATCGGTAATATCAAGCTAAAACACGCAATCATTGGCCTTGTTATTGTAGCCGTAACTTTCTTTGGCTTCGTCAAAGCCTACACGACGTATCATGATGAAATCTTTACCTTTCTCGAGAAGGTAGGCCGTGAACACTGGGCGGAAAGGATAGATCCGTGGCTCGTACCGGAAAAGGCCACATCCAAGGCGACATGGCACACCAAAAATGCAGGCTTGGCTATAGGCTCCGGAGGCATTATCGGCAAAGGGTATTTGCAGGGAACTTCCGTCCAAAGTGGACGCGTGCCGTATACCTATTCGGATTCCATCTTTGTCGTTATCGCTGAGGAATTCGGTTTTGTAGGAGCGTCGGTGCTGTTACTGCTGTACTTCATTCTGATTCATCGTATGGTTCTGATCGGTATGGAATGCAAGGATCGGGCGGGACCGGTCATTATTGTAGGCATTATTGGCATGCTCTTATACCAAGTGTTTGAAAACATAGGTGCGTTCCTCGGACTGATGCCATTAACAGGGATTACCCTTCCGTTCATCAGTTATGGGGGGACTTCATTGCTCATTAATATGGCTTGTATCGGACTGGTCATGAGCATTAAATTATATGGAGATGAAGAGGAAGACGACCTGCTGCTTGGAGAGCAGAAGCCTGGTTTGCCAGACCGGTTACTGCATTTGCTGAGAAAAGAAAAGAGCGCGTTGTAATCATCGAATAGGGTTATATATTGGGTTATATATTAACAGTTAGGTTTGATAGATCTTAAGCAAGGCTGATGCACATCGGTAACAGATGTGGTCGGCCTTTTCTTAATCCGGCTCAACCACGTTAAAATGAAAGAATGAATTTGCTAGATTCATGATTTTTGCTAGGTTTACTTCTGTCTCTTCCGGGCATACTGATAGACATGAGAGAGTTGCAGGGAACATGATCACGGGAGCCGAGGGGGAGAACGGGATGAGCAGAAGAACAGTGAAACAAATGGGACTTATTATCGTTTGTCTTATGATGATTATTATGATGTGGGAAGGTCAGAAGACGGATGCAGCTGTAGCCGCTACAGCAATTCCGGAGCAATCCATCCGTTTGCGGATTCTAGCGAATTCGGATGCGCCAGGGGACCAACTGGTGAAACGCGAGATTCGGGATGCTGTGGTTGCCCAGATGAGTGAGTGGGTTACAGAGCTGGATAATCCGCAAAGTCTGGATGATGCACGCCATGTCATTCGTGAGCATTTGTCTGAAATCGAAGATCGGGTGGGAGAAGAGCTGGCCAGCCGTGGACTGGACTATGCATACCAAGTGGAGCTTGGTGTCGTTCCGTTCCCTACCAAACTATATGGAGGCACGGTATATCCTGCAGGTGATTATGAAGCAGTGCGTATAACACTGGGAGAAGGAAAAGGTCAGAATTGGTGGTGTGTGCTGTTTCCGCCATTATGCTTCATTGATGCAAGCACAGGGGATGCACTGGCAAATCCGTCTACGGTATCTGCAGCGGCAGCTGCTGAGCCTGGAGATGCTGAAGCATCTGTCCAGGGAGCAACACCAGAAGCACGTTTTTTCCTGGTGGATCTGGCGGTTAAACTATGGGATTGGGTAGCCGGATTGTTTGCATAATATCGTGACAATGATAGGGAAGGGCGACTTCGATACAGGAAGCTGCTCTTTTGCCTCATTTTTAATGAATGGCTGTCATGTTTAAACGAATGGGGTTTACAAGAGAGATAGCGAGCCCGTTCTTAGGTTGAACAGATATGCTATAATTATAGGTATTCGAAATGAAAGCAAGACAGCTACCGCCAAGGTCGAGGCCCCGCGGTTACTAACCTATTGAAGTTTAGGGATGATGGATATATGAGTAGAGAACAAGACCAATACACAGGAAACAAAGATTCGGGAAACCCAGAAGGATTGCTTACCTCGGTGTGGGATGTCAGAGCATTGATGAGTGAGAAACAGCCGCATGTTGTGGGTAATTTGGTTATGGGTGAACCTGAGGGACAGGGATCTGATGAGAAAAAAAAGAGCGCCTATCAGCAGGCACTCGCTGACTTGCAGACTGCTGCTGCCTACATTCGTCAGGGCCAGACCGTTGCGTTCCCGACGGAGACGGTATACGGTTTGGGCGCGGATGCGCGCAGTACAACCGCGGTAGAGGCTATATTTGAAGCCAAAGGCCGCCCGTCAGACAATCCGCTCATTGTGCATATTGCACATCGCGATCAGCTGGATTCACTGGTTACGGAAGTGAATGAGGCGGCAGAAGCGCTGATCAAAGCCTTTTGGCCAGGGCCGCTCACGATTGTGCTGCCTGTTAAACCAGGCGCCGTATCCCCGCGGGTTACGGCTGGCTTGGACACGGTGGGTGTTCGCATGCCGGATCACCCGGTTGCTCTACAGCTGCTCGCAGCAGCGGCGTGCCCAGTGGCTGCGCCAAGCGCTAACCGCTCCGGGCGGCCAAGCCCGACGCTCGCTTCACATGTGAGCGAGGATCTGGCTGGCCGCATCGGCGGCATCGTGGACGGCGGCCCCACGGGTGTGGGCGTCGAGTCCACGGTAGTGCAGGTCGGTGACGACGGTACCGTCACCATCCTGCGCCCTGGCGGCATTACGGCGGAGCAGTTGTCCGCCGTTGCCGCCCATGTCGCCACGGACCCGGCGATTCTCGCGGGTGGGTCCGAAGGCGAAGGCAGCCTGGCGCCGCGCTCGCCGGGCATGAAGTACACGCACTATGCGCCCGCAGGGTCGCTGTGCGTGGTAGAGGGGCCGCCGCCAGCCGTGGCGGCCTGGATCAGCGCCGCCCTCGCGGAGGCGGCGCAGCGCGGAGAGCGCACCGCGGTGCTGGCGTTCGCCGAGCACGCGGAGCAGTACCGCGCCGATGCCGTATTCTCGCTGGGCAATGCCAGCGAGCTTGAAGAAGCAGCGCGCCGGCTGTATGCCGCGCTGCGCAGCTGCGATGAGCAGGGCGCCACATACATTGTGGCTGAAGCCTGCTCACGCGAAGGGCTGGGAGCAGCCGTTATGAATCGGCTGCTCAAAGCTGCTGGTCACCAACTTATACAGGTTGGTGACCAGTAACACCGTGACCGGAGCTGACAATGTCTCTCCGGTCCACCTAATCGGCAGGCCGTGGCAGCAAGCACAACCACACCACGGCCTGCCGATTAGAGCCATCCCCTTTTGACACGCTTGCCTGCGTCTCAGCCGACTATTCATTCTCTATCTCCCGTCATGTTTGTGTCCTTGTCCGCATATCGTGTACAAGAACCTTTACGTGACTTGGGGGTATGGGAATGTGGGATGTGTCTGCCCATTTGGGGCAGTTGGTAACCATTTTGATCATGGCCGTCGCCCTTGGGCTGGATGCCTTCTCGCTGGGCATTGGGATTGGCATGAAAGGCATTCGTTTGCGTGATGTGCTGCGAATCAGCTTGGTTACGGCCTTGTTTCATGTCATCATGCCGCTGATCGGCATGTACACGGGAAAATACGTCAGCTCTCTCTTGGGAGATATTACGACGTATGCCGCAGGCGGATTGCTCGTTCTGCTTGGGGGTCACATGATTCTGAATGCATTTCGTGAAGGTGACACCAAGCTGGTGGACCATCGCTCCATGCTCGGTGTGATACTGTTTTCACTCAGTGTAAGCGTGGATTCGTTTTCCGTTGGGGTGTCCCTCGGCATGTTTAGCAGTGATCTGGTGCTGACGGTACTTGCCTTTGGTGCATGCGGTGGAATCATGTCCGTCATGGGTCTGCTGCTGGGAAGACGAGTGAGCCAGAACCTTGGTGATTATGGTGAAGCGATTGGTGGAGCCATCCTGCTTGCGTTTGGACTGTTGTTTATTTTTTAATAGTCATAGAGCGAAGCAGTGCAGCCCTTGTGCAGTCATAACCAAACTCTTTAACTGTTCATCATTTAAAATTAAAATATTGCATCATTCGACAACATTTGCGAAATGGGGAGGCTATCACAATGAAACATATTTTGTTTGTATGTACAGGTAATACGTGCCGCAGCCCCATGGCGGAGGGGCTTTTGCGCAAGCTGGCAGCGGAACGGGGCATTCAGGTAGAGGTTCGTTCTGCAGGTGTGGCGGCAGCATCGGGAATGCCAATTTCCCGTCATGCCGAAGCTGTATTAAGAGATCATCAGGCGGAAGGGCCTGGTCATTCCACACAGCTTAACGCGAGCCTGATTGGCTGGGCAGATTTGGTCCTTACGTTAACGCGAAGCCATAAACAGCATGTTCTGCAGGTTTTCCCGGATTCGGTACACAAGACGTACACGCTGAAAGAATATGTGGAGAATGATAATCAGGTTCTGAATGATCTTCAGGAACTGGACAGCCTGTTCGCCACAATGGAACTGAAGCGTGCACTCGGTCAGGAGATTCTGGCATCAGAGCGTGAACGCGTGATTGAGATCCGGCAGCGTATTCCAAGCTTTGATATATCTGACCCGTTTGGCGGCAGTCGTGATGATTACAATATCGCCGCTGCGGAGATCAGAACTGCACTGGATCGCCTTCTGGACAAGTTGGGATAAACCCTGATTGTGCAGGTCATAGTAATGGGACAGTGAAGATTGAATTTTTAAATTAAATTGTTATGCAAAAACGAACACGTGGTGTAAATTACCCGTTGATTTTAAGCGTGGGTTGTTTTATGATGAAGGGGAAAACAGGGATCCGGTGTAACTGGCGACGAAGTGGGCACAACCACAATGGAGCACCGGAACAAACGGCCGGTCGCCTGGGCAAAAGAGCAATTCTGCGATACCCGCAGACTGCTCTTTTTTTCGTCTTTCATCTGATTATTCGCTATAATAGTACCTGAGATGCCGTGCATGAATACAAGAGCGGACTGCCGTGAGGAAGTCAGGCATGATTTTATCGGGAGGCGATAGGATGACTATTGAGTTAGATTCGGATCAACCCGGATTGCAGGAACAGACCGTAACCATTCTGCGTGAACTGGCACTTGCCGGTAAGCTTGGACCTGGACAGATCGTTGTGATCGGTACAAGCACAAGCGAGGTTGCAGGCCAAAAGATTGGTACGAGTGGTGCCGTTGATGTAGCACAGCAGCTTCTTGCAGGGATTCGCGAGGTGCAGCAGGAATTTGGCTTCGAGCCTGTGTTTCAGTGCTGTGAACATTTGAACCGTGCACTCGTGATGGAGCGTTCACTGCTCACGCGTCTTGGTTTGACTGAAGTGGGTGCCGTACCGGTTCCCAAGGCAGGCGGTTCCATGGCATCTGCAGCATATCGTTCACTGAATGATCCTTGTCTGGCTGAACATGTGCATGCTCATGCAGGAGTGGATATCGGGGAAACGATGATTGGCATGCACTTGCGGCATGTGGCAGTCCCCTTCCGTACAACACTTCGCTACATCGGGGAAGCCCGTGTAACGACAGCGTTGACCCGACCGAAGCTGATTGGCGGCGAACGTGCGGTGTATCAGATGGAAGAGCAACCAGATTCGACATTTTGTGACTGATATCTTCAACCTACTATAAAGCGAAATTAATGTTTACACGAAAACGGAGAGTGCAGGACAAATCTGGAGAAACGAAGTGCTTGCCTAAAAGCTTTCTGAAAGAAAGCTACATCGGAAGCATAGGCTATCACCGGATTTCCCCTTTAAAGGGGGATTCAAAAAAATCTGGGGATAACAGCGATCGGAAGATTGTGCTGCATTCGGAGTGGCGAGTGTAACCTTTCAATTTTGCTTTATAACTTCACTAATATACTGGGAGGAATTTAAACATGGAACAATTGCGTAAGAATGACCCTGCAGTACTTGAAGCGATGAATTTGGAATTGAAACGCCAACAGAACAACATTGAGCTGATTGCATCCGAGAACATCGTAAGTGAAGCGGTAATTGAGGCACTTGGATCTGTACTGACAAACAAGTACGCTGAAGGATACCCAGGCAAACGTTATTATGGTGGCTGCGAGCATGTGGATGTCGTGGAAGATATCGCACGTGACCGCGCGAAGGAACTGTTTGGAGCTGAGCACGTAAACGTACAGCCTCACTCCGGAGCACAAGCGAATATGGCAGTATATCTTGCCGCATTGAAACCTGGTGACACGGTGCTGGGCATGAACCTTGCTCATGGTGGACACCTGACTCACGGCAGCCCGGTGAATGCATCTGGTTTGCTCTACAACTTCGTGGCCTATGGCGTACAGGAAGATACATTCCTGATCGATTACGATGAAGTGCGCAAAGCAGCGTTCAAGCACCGTCCTCGTCTGATTGTTGCAGGCGCAAGTGCATACCCGCGTACGATTGATTTTGAAAAACTCGCTTCCATCGCAAACGATGTAGGTGCATTGTTCATGGTGGACATGGCCCACATTGCAGGACTGGTTGCTGCCGGATTGCATCCGAGCCCGGTTCCGCATGCCCATTTCGTAACAACGACAACACACAAAACGCTGCGCGGACCTCGTGGCGGTATGATCCTGTGCCGCAAATCCTGGGCAGCTGCGATCGATAAAGCGGTATTCCCAGGTTCCCAAGGTGGACCTTTGATGCACGTTATTGCTTCCAAAGCGGTAGCTCTGGGTGAAGCCCTGCAGCCTTCGTTCAAAACTTATGCACAAAACGTAGTGAAGAACGCTCAGGTTTTGGCTGAAACACTGATTGCCGAAGGACTGAACATTGTATCCGGCGGTACAGACAACCACTTGATGCTGATCGACACTCGCAGCGTGAACATCACAGGTAAGGAAGCTGAGCATGTGCTTGATTCCATCGGTATTACCGTGAACAAAAATGCAATTCCATTTGATCCGACCAGCCCGTTTGTAACGAGCGGCATTCGTATTGGTACTCCGGCAGCTACTTCCCGTGGCATGAACGAAGAAGCCATGGTTGCTATCGGTAAAATCATTGCAAAAACATTGAAAAATCCTAGAGATACAGCGAAGCTGGATGAGGCTCGCGCGGAAGTAACGGCTCTGACAGACCAATTCCCGCTGTACACAGATCTGAAATACTAGTCCACAGGCACATGGAATTATTGTACAACTAGAGCAAAAAAGGACCGGAACATGCCAAGTTTCCGGTCCTATTTTTATAGTATTCGGTTTTCTGTAATGATTACATGTCCTTTGATGGTGTAATTCGGTGTAGGTGATGATATAATATACAGGATTTATCGGGCCTATGAATGATAATTAGGCATTATTGGTAATGCTGTACATGAAGAACTTACCGGAGGGACAAATTAGATGGGAAAATTAGTAATATGTGATCACCCCTTGATTCAACACAAACTGACGTTTATACGCGACATGCGTACGAATACGAAAGATTTCCGCGAATTGGTGGATGAAGTGGCTACGCTGATGGCGTACGAGATTACAAGAGAGATTCCGCTCGAATCTATTGATGTGCAAACACCAGTAGCTGAAACACAAGGAAAGGTCATCTCTGGTCGTATGCTTGGTCTGGTACCAATCCTGCGCGCAGGTCTGGGTATGCTGGATGGCGTTGTTAAACTGCTTCCTGCGGCAAAAGTAGGACATGTTGGTCTTTTCCGTGACCCGGAAACACTGCAACCTGTTGAATACTACACGAAGCTGCCTACAGACGTTACGGAGCGTGAGCTGATTGTTATCGACCCAATGCTGGCAACTGGCGGATCTGCCATTGCTGCGATTGACGTGCTCAAAAAACGCGGCTGCACCCAAATCAAAATGATGAACCTTGTTGCAGCACCTGAAGGTGTAAAAGCAGTTCAGGACGCACACCCGGATGTGGACATCTATGTGGCTGCACTGGATGATCGTCTGGATGATCATGGTTATATCGTTCCCGGATTGGGAGATGCAGGAGACCGTCTGTACGGCACTAAATAAGCATGCTGCATGCTGAATAGAAAAGGGGCTTTGTTTGAATGTCCAAGAAAATTAAAGTCATGACGATATTCGGAGTTCGTCCGGAAGCCATTAAGATGGCTCCGCTTATTTTGGAACTTCAGAAACATCCCGAATCTATCGAATCCATCGTCTGTGTGACCGCACAACATCGTCAAATGCTGGATCAGGTTCTGGAAGTGTTTAATATTCAACCGGACTATGATCTGGACGTGATGAAAGATCGCCAAACGCTGAATGAAATCACGATTCGTGTCCTTGGTGGCCTGGAGCCTGTACTGCGCGAAGCAAAACCCGACATCGTGCTTGTTCACGGGGATACGCTGACTACGTTTGTAGCCAGCTATGCAGCGTTTCTGCAGCAGATTCAGGTGGGCCATGTGGAAGCAGGCCTTCGTACGTGGAACAAGCTGTCTCCGTATCCGGAGGAAATGAACCGCCAGTTGACCGGCGTACTTGCAGACTTGCATTTTGCACCGACAGATTGGTCGTTCTCCAACCTTGCCAAAGAAAATAAACCGGAGTCTAGTACCTATGTCACAGGCAACACGGTAACTGATGTGTTTCAATATACAGTACGGCAGGATTACACACATCCGGTACTTGAATGGGCACAGGGCAAACGTCTTGTGCTGATGACAGCTCACCGCCGTGAATCCCAAGGCGAGCCTCACCGTAACATTTTCCAGGCCGTTAAACGGATTGCCGACGAGTTCGAAGATATTGCCATCGTGTACCCGGTGCATCCAAGTCCTGCTGTGAAGGAGCCGGCTCACGCGATTTTGGGGAATCACCCCCGTATTCAATTAATTGATCCACTAGACGTGGTGGATTTGCATAACTTTTATCCGCATACTCACTTGATTTTGACCGATTCAGGCGGTTTGCAGGAAGAAGCACCTTCGTTTGGTGTGCCCGTGCTGGTTCTGCGGGATACAACGGAGCGCCCTGAAGGCATCGAGGCTGGAACGTTGGAACTGGTGGGTACGGATGAGGAACGTGTTTATGAACGGACCAAAGCTCTGCTTACAGATGAAACGCTGTATGCAAGCATGAGTCAAGCTGCCAATCCATACGGTGATGGACATGCATCGGAAAGAATTGTCAATGCGATTTTGCACCATTTTGGCGTAAATAGTGAACGTCCGGAATCATTTCACAGAAAATTCAAAAAATAATTCGTTTTTTCTGACTGAATCATAAAGGGTACAGCATACAGTTAAACTGTACGGTTTACGCGGGTTTATGGGCTCCCGGGGGCCTGTAAACCCGTCGTTTTACCCTTTAAAACACTAAAATCATTCAATTGACAAAGGCTCTCATCATTCAGTAAAATTAACTGGGATTGCAAGGGTGGCGTGGAAAATGGCCGATTCGAACAAACCAAATTCATCCCGTAACCATGACAACAATGTATGGAAAGCGATGGGGCTCGTGACAGCTTTTGGGATCGAGATTGCTGTTCTCGCTGTTGCCGGATATTACGCTGGCTCCTGGTTGGACAAGACCATTGGAGGTAACGGAATATGGATCGCCGTAAGCGTTCTCTTTTTTCTGGCGGCAGGTGGAGTGAGCATCTACTTTATCGCGAAAAAATTCATGGGGGAAAGTGATGAGTGAACTAACCAGATACCGCAGATGGATGACTGTTTCCATCATGTACTTTCTTATGATTTGTTTTCTCGCAGCGGCCTTTATGCCACGTGTGGAGACAATTGCTTTGGGACTGGCCCTGGGTACAGGAATTAGCTGGATCAATGCATTTTACCTGGGCTACAAAGTAAGGAAAATGTCAGATGATGCGGCAGAAGGTAACTTGAAGCGTGTGAACCTGGGATTTTTGACAAGAGCGGCACTCGCAGTGCTCGGTATATATATATCGATGCGCTTTCCGCAGTATTTCAATACATATGCGGTTGCAGGCGGTCTGGTCATTGCGCAATTTTCCTTACTGATTATAGGGATCGTCTATTCCCGCAGAGCAGAATGATGTTAGGTGCTGCAGCTTTCAAGTCGAGAAAGGGGTGAGAAAAATATGCATGAAGCTCCAATTATTATGCTTGGCGGATTTCGACTGGATCTATCGGTTGTGTTAATGTTGGTCGTTACAGGTGCCCTCGTTTTTATTTTTGCTGTCCTGGCTACACGGAGATTGTCCGTTGAGAACCCCGGCAAGCTGCAAAATTTTATGGAGTGGGCAGTCGAATTCGTCCGCAATCTGATTTCCAGCACGATGGATATGAAGAAAGGGAAACATTTTATCTCTCTCGCACTTTCCATGATTATGTTCATCTTTGTCGGTAACATGCTGGGTCTTCCGTTCCAGGCAGTTACGGAAGTTACAGAGGTCAGTCAGGCACAGGTGTTTAATCAACCGATCGTTACAGCGGTCGATGCGTTTGAAGAAGCGCATGCCAAAGATCCTGAAGCACATCCACACGTTGAGCTGGCTTGGTGGAAATCACCTACCGCTGACTTGTCGGTAACGATGGGACTAGCACTTGTTGCGTTCATGGTATCTCATGGACTCGGATTGTTCCGCAACACGAGAGGTTATCTCAAGCACTACCTTCAGCCATTCGCCTTGTTCTTGCCCATCAACTTGATTGAAACGGCATCCAAGCTGCTGACACACGGTATGCGTCTATTCGCCAATATCTTCGCGGGTGAGGTACTGATCGCAACGATCCTGAAGCTGACCACGTTTAAAGTGTTTGGCGCAATAGCTGCCATTCCGTTGCTGATGGTGTGGCAAGGCTTTAGTATCTTTATCGGCGCGATCCAGGCATTTGTTTTTGTAATCTTGATGATGGTGTACATTTCACAGAGCATCGAGACGCACGACGAACATTAAGTTCCAAGCCCTACGAAGATTTCTTCACCAGGCTGAACAATAAAAAATTTGATTTATAATTTTAAGGAGGATATACAAATGGGAGCAATGGCATTAATCGCAGCAGCAATTGTTGCAGGACTGGGCGCGTTTGGCGCAGGTATCGGTAACGGTATGGTAATCAGCAAGACAGTAGAAGGAATTGCCCGTCAACCGGAAGCAAAATCCACTCTTCAAACAACAATGTTTATCGGGGTAGGTCTGATCGAGGTATTGCCGATCATCGGTGTGGTACTCGCGTTCATGTTCTACGGTGCGGCTTAATTAAATTGATAAGGTTTGGCGGGGAAGGCCATAGCCATCCGCGCCTTCTTTTTAGGTAATGTCCGTTCATGCGGATGAACGTTTCAAGGATACCTCCAGGAAGGAGTGAACAGATTGAGTTTCGTATGGGAAAATACGCTTCTTGCGATTATCGCATTTGCAATTTTATATTGGCTGCTTAGCCGTTATGCTTTCGGTCCTTTGTTCTCCATCATGGAAAAACGTCGCGAACTCGTGCTGACGCAGATGAATGAGGCTGCTCAGACTCGGGAACAGGCCATTGCCTATGTGGAGGAACAAAAACAAGCTCTGGAGCAAGCGCGCAAGGAAGCTCACGACATCATTGAACAGTCCAAACAAACGGGCGGCAAACAGGCTGAGTCAATTCTGGCTGACGCAAAAGCTGAAGCTAATCGTCTGAAAGACGATGCGGTACGTGAAATTGAAAGCGAGAAGAACAAAGCAGTTGCAGCGCTTCGCAGCGAACTGGGTACAGCTTCCGTTCAGATTGCTTCCAAATTGATCAAAAAAGAAGTTGAGAACGGTCCAGCACAAGAAGAGCTTGTGAACCAATACCTCAATGAGGTAGGGGGCCGACAATGAGCCGCGATACGATTGTTGCCAAGCGTTATGCGAAAGCATTGTTCGAAGTCGCTCTCCAGCAGCAGCAGGTACTTGAAGTTGAACAGGAGTTGCGTGCGGTTGTCAGTGGATTGACTGGGGATACCGAGATCATCAAGTTCATCGTATCTCCGAACATCTCTGATGAAGCCAAACGGAACGTGCTCCAAGCGAGCCTTGAAGGCAAAGTGTCCGAACCTGTTCTGCGTACGGTTCTGCTCCTGATTGAGCGTGGCCGTGTTGAACTGCTGGAAGCTCTTTTGAGTGATTATCTGAAGATCGAGGGCGACTCGCTCGGCATTGCCGATGCCCGTGTTTACTCGACTTATGCATTGAATGATGAAGAAAAAGAAGCGGTAGCCCGTGAATTCGGAGGCCGTGTGAATAAAAAGATCCGTATCGAGAACATTGTCGATTCGACTCTGCTGGGCGGATTGAAAGTCGCCATTGGCGATACGATCTATGACGGCAGCTTGGCTGGCAAGCTCGAACGTCTTGAGCAGTCTTTTAACAGACGAGTACAGTAGATTGGGGTGAGGACACTTGAGTATCAAACCAGAAGAAATCAGTACATTAATTAAGAGCCAGATCGAACAATACAAGAACGATATCGATGTAGTCGAAGTCGGGACGGTTATTGAGGTGGGTGACGGTATCGCCCGTGTATACGGACTTGAGAATGTCATGTCCAACGAGTTGGTTGAATTCCCAAGCGGTGTTATGGGCCTCGCCATGAACGTGGAAGAGAGCAATGTCGGTGTCGTTATCCTGGGACCTTACTCTGACATCCGTGAAGGCGACCAAGTAAAACGTACAGGTCAAATCATGCAAGTGCCGGTTGGCGAAGCATTGATTGGACGCGTTGTGAACCCGCTCGGTATTCCTGTAGATGGCAAAGGGCCAATCGCTACAACGGAATTCCGTCCGGTTGAAGGTAAAGCACCAGGCGTTATGGATCGTAAATCGGTTCATGAGCCAATGCAAACTGGTATCAAAGCGATTGACGCAATGGTTCCAATCGGTCGCGGACAACGTGAGTTGATCATCGGTGACCGTCAAACAGGTAAAACATCGATCGCAATCGATGCTATCCTGAACCAAAAAGGCAGCGGCATGAAGTGTATCTACGTTGCTATCGGTCAGAAGCAATCTACGGTTGCTCAAGTTGTGGAAACTCTTCGTCGTAAAGGCGCAATGGAGTACACAATCGTCGTAACTGCAGCAGCATCTGATCCATCCCCGCTCTTGTACATTGCACCTTACTCCGGTTGTTCAATGGGTGAGTACTTCATGTACAAAGGCGAGCACGTTCTCGTTATCTATGATGACTTGACTAAACAAGCGGCAGCATACCGTGAGCTCTCCTTGCTGCTTCGTCGTCCTCCGGGCCGTGAGGCATATCCGGGTGACGTATTCTATCTGCACTCCCGTTTGCTGGAGCGTGCAGCGAAGCTGAATGATGAACTTGGTGGTGGTTCTTTAACCGCTCTGCCATTCATTGAAACACAGGCTTCCGACGTATCTGCTTACATCCCGACGAACGTAATCTCGATCACAGACGGACAAATCTTCCTTGAAGCCGACTTGTTCAATGCTGGACAACGCCCGGCGATCAACGTAGGTATTTCCGTATCCCGTGTCGGTGGTTCTGCTCAGATCAAAGCGATGAAAAAGGTTGCAGGTTCCCTGCGTCTCGACCTCGCTCAATATCGTGAGCTTCAAGCGTTCTCCCAGTTCGGCTCCGATCTGGACAAAGCGACTCAGGCCCGCCTGAATCGTGGTGCCCGCATGATGGAAATCCTGAAGCAGGGTGTAAACCAGCCTCTGCCTGTTGAACAGCAGGTTGTGAGCTTGTATACAGCGGTTAAAGGATTCCTGGATGAAATTCCAACAGGTGACGTTACTCGCTTTGAGCGTGAGTTCCTTGCGTTCATGGAGAGCAACCATCCGGAAATTCTCGGGTCCATCCGTGATACAAAAGAATTGACTGCAGACAACGAAAATGCACTGAAAGGTGCAATCGAGAAGTTCAGAAAGAGCTTCGCTGTCTCTGTCTAAATAGATGATTGCAGCTGCGGAGTTGTTTAACCGATTCCGCATGTCTGCATGTAAAACTTTGATGCTTTCAAAGTAAGATAATGCTTACGAAGTAGTTTTGACTACGTCAAAACTTGTGTTGATGCTTACGAAGTAACTTTGGCTCCGCCAAAGTTTTGAGGTGGTGAAATCATGGCAAAAGGCATGCGCGAAATTAAGCGGCAAATTAAAAGCGTACAGAGCACCAAGCAGATCACCAAAGCAATGGAGATGGTTGCAGCTGCAAAACTGCGTAAAGCGCAGGAAAAAGCTGAGGCAGCCCGTCCTTATTCGGAGAAACTGAAAGAAGTTGTGGCTAGTATTGCATCCAGCACGCAAGGCATCCAGCATCCGATGCTAGAGAGCCGTCCGGTCAAAAAGACAGCTTATCTAATCATTACATCGGACCGCGGACTTGCAGGTGGATACAATGCGAATATTCTGCGTCAGGTTAACCAGACACTGAAAGAACGCCATAACTCACAGAATGATTATGAGTTGTTCGTAATCGGACGTAAGGGACGCGATTACTTCAGACGCCGTGAGATTGCGATGGCTTCCACGACAACGGATCTGTCGGATTCGCCTTCATTTGCAGATATCAAATCCATCGCACACGAAGCTGTTCGTGGATTTGAA
Organism: Paenibacillus xylanilyticus; assembly: GCF_009664365.1. NCBI lineage: Bacteria > Bacillati > Bacillota > Bacilli > Caryophanales > Paenibacillaceae > Paenibacillus > Paenibacillus xylanilyticus. Next base: position 5,902,147 of record NZ_CP044310.1, on the reverse strand, counting down.
CTGGCTGAATTTGATGAATTGTACATTTGTTATAACCGCTTTGTAAATGCGTTGACCCAGATTCCTACGGTAGAACGTCTTCTTCCTATGGATACACCTGAGGTATCTGCTGCGAATGGACCAACTGCAAGCTACGAGTACGAACCGTCAGCCGAGGCTGTACTGGAGGTTCTGCTTCCGCGTTATGCGGAGACATTGATCTACGGTGCGCTTCTGAACGGTAAGGCGAGTGAGTTGGGCGCGAAAATGACGGCGATGGGTAATGCAACCAAAAATGCATCCAAACTCATTAATGATTTGTCATTGACTTACAACCGTGCCCGTCAAGCAGCGATCACGCAGGAGATTACGGAAATTGTGGCAGGTGCCAACGCAGCACAAGGCTAACCGTTATTTATTTAATGAAGGCTTGCACTGCAAAGATAAACGAACGGAACTTTATTTTTGTCAAAGTAGCAGGCTTGTAGGAGGGGAACGTTAAGATGAACAAAGGACGCGTTGTGAGCATCATGGGTCCGGTTGTTGACGTCGAGTTTGAACGCGGCGGTCTGCCGGAAATCCTCAATGCCATTACGATCACTACAGTAACCGAAAGCGGCGTAAGTGTAAGTCTTACACTCGAAGCTTCGAAACATCTGGGTGACAACCGGGTACGTTGTATCGCGATGTCCTCCACGGACGGTCTCGTACGTGGTATGGAAGCAGTAGATACAGGAGCTCCAATCTCTGTACCTGTTGGGGAAGCGACACTGGGTCGTGTATTTAACGTACTTGGCGAAGCGATTGATACTGGCGGTACTGTTGCTGCTGAACATAAAAACCCGATTCACCGCTCTGCTCCTGCATTCGATGAACTGACGACTCAAGCAGAAATGCTGGAGACAGGTATCAAAGTTATCGACTTGCTGGCTCCTTACGCCAAAGGTGGTAAAATCGGTTTGTTCGGTGGTGCCGGTGTAGGTAAAACCGTTACTATTCAAGAATTGATCAACAACATTGCACAAGAGCACGGTGGTATCTCCGTATTCGCGGGTGTTGGTGAGCGTACACGTGAAGGTAACGACTTGTATCACGAGATGAGTGATTCCGGCGTTATCAACAAAACAGCAATGGTCTTCGGACAAATGAACGAGCCTCCAGGCGCACGTCTTCGTGTAGCCCTCACAGGTCTGACAATGGCGGAATATTTCCGTGATGAAGAAGGCCGTGACGTGTTGCTCTTTATCGATAACATCTTCCGTTTCACCCAAGCGGGTTCAGAAGTATCTGCCTTGCTCGGACGTATGCCTTCCGCGGTAGGTTACCAGCCTACGCTGGCAACAGAAATGGGTCAATTGCAAGAGCGTATCACTTCCACGAAAAAAGGATCGGTTACATCTATCCAGGCGATCTACGTACCTGCGGATGACTATACGGATCCGGCTCCTGCAACAACGTTTGCTCACTTGGATGCAACAACGAACCTGGAGCGTAAAATTTCCGAGATGGGTATCTACCCTGCGGTAGATCCACTCGCATCCAGCTCCCGGATCTTGGCACCAGAAGTTGTAGGTGAAGAACACTATAGCGTAGCTCAAGGCGTTAAACGCATCTTGGCGCGTTATAATGAGCTGCAGGATATCATTGCGATCCTGGGTATGGACGAGCTCAGTGAAGAAGACAGAGCGCTCGTTTACCGTGCTCGTAAAATTCAACGTTTCTTGTCCCAGCCTTTCCACGTTGCTGAAGCATTTAACGGTATTCCGGGTAAATACGTTCCGGTTAAAGAAACGGTGCGCAGCTTTAAAGAGATTCTCGAAGGCAAGCATGACGATCTGCCGGAAGCAGCATTCCTCTTCGTGGGTACGATTGAAGAGGCAGTGGAGAAAGCTAAAACACTGGTATAATCTGAATCCAAGATTGTCCTTATGAAGCGAGCTATCCTTCGGATAGTTTCAGGAGGGATGGAATTGAGCACCTTTTTGTTGGAAATTGTAACGCCTGAGCGTTTGGTCTATTCGTCGCAAGCAGATAGCATCATCGCTCGTGGTATTGAAGGGGAACTGGGGATATTGCCAGGCCATATCCCTATGGTTACTCCATTGCAGATTGCACCGATTATTATCAAAAACGGAAAAGAGAACAAGCAGGTCGCTATTGGCGGCGGCTTTATCGAAGTCCGCAAAGATAAGGTTGTTGTTCTCGCAGAAAGTGCCGAATTCCCGGAAGATATCGATGTGGATCGTGCGCGTGCAGCGAAAGAACGGGCAGAACGCCGTCTCAGCAGCCAAAGCAACCAGGACCACTTTGATCACCGCCGGGCAGAGATTGCTCTGCAAAAAGCGGTTAACCGGATCAACGTATACGGCAAATAAACGATTAAAGGAAGCCCGGCGGCTTGGTCTGCCGGGCTTTTTTTGCTGTGTTTTGCAGAAATGACTTCCATATTTATGTATGAAATCATTATTTACTGGATGATTTTATGTAGATTCACCGTTAATTTTTGTAAACAACGATCACCGTTCGTGTGATATTGAATATAGTATAGGACTATAGTAATGGTGATAGTTACCACTAATAGACCCATTTTTGGCCAGTTCAAACCAAATTATTTCCGAGGAAATGACAAGATCGATATCGAAATAGCGCTCTTTTATGTCGTTTTAGTCACAAAATCCCGATGATTTAAAATTAAAATATTTTCAAAGTGGAAATCAATGTAATTGACAATGTATGATGAAAGAGCCTATATTCCATAGAGTCAGCAGAGAATGCAGCTGCGAAGATGAATTCCATGATCATTCACAGCCAGATGGTGCTGCTCGAAGAGTGGGCAACACGAAGGATCTCCATATGGGGTACTTCAGCGGTGAATCAGTTGTGTTCTGCTGGAACAAATCATTCTTATGAGTTTGAATTAAGGGTGACAAGCAAAATTGCGCTGGTTGCTGCAACAAATGTGGAGGTAATGAATATATGGATATTGATCTGACGAATCAGTTGAACCAGTCATTAAGCACAAATGGGTTAGTTTCGATTGTCGTTTCGCTATTGTGTATAGCACTCGCATGGTGGGCGCTGCAAAACCTGAAGCTTGATCTGATTATCAGACAGCCGAAGGGCGCTCAGGGAAGATTGCTGCATTTGCTGCTTGCCATTATTCTGGGTCATGCCGTATCCGGGTTCGTTATTGATTATTTATCATGGACCCAAATGTTGCGTCATTTGTTTTAATGTTGAGATGGTTGGTTAATCATCTGTTAGGTTCTTCATGAAGCCTGATTGTCGAATAACATCGATTGATTGTGTCAACAATTAGAGTATGGCCAACCTGTTAACAATTAAGAAAAATGTGTGACGTATAATTGGTTGAACTGAGATGTTTTATGTAAAAATGCTTGTATCGTACAATTCAAAAATGTTATGATGGAAGTTAGGGAATTAACTATTGTTCACTTTAACCTTAGGTTATAAACGGGATCCCCGGTATTTACCGGCTAAAAATTATCCCAATCCGTCTGTCCTGATGTTTTGCTGACCTGTAAGCCTTAATTTACAAGTTTGCAGGCAATCAGCACGGCAAGTGTTATCATCAATTTTGGATTATAAACCAATTCTTTTCTGAACAGACATCAGGCGTTTTTTGCCGGGCAATGTCGAAATTCCACACACAGCAACAGTCCTTTCTAACACAGAGGGCTTACGTATTCCGGAATGAAGAAAAGGGAATAAAAGCGCGGAGGGAACCATGATGAGCAAATTTATCGTCCGCGGTGGCAAAAGGTTGACCGGAAGTGTCAAAGTTAGCGGCGCTAAAAATTCTGTTCTTCCGATCATCGCTGCCTCTCTACTAGGGGAAGAAGGACAAAGCGTTATTATTGACGCGCCTCCTCTAGACGATGTGATGACGATTAACAAAGTGTTGGAATCGCTGGGAGCGGGTGTTACATACCGGGACGAAGTGATTACCGTGAATGCGGAAAAACTTACTTCCTGTGAAGCCCCGTATGAATGGGTAAGTAAAATGCGGGCGTCTTTTCTGGTCATGGGGCCTTTATTGACGCGTATGGGTCATACGAGAATTTCGCTTCCTGGTGGATGTGCCATCGGAACACGGCCGATTGATCAGCATTTGAAAGGTTTTGAAGCCATGGGTGCCGAGATCAGCTTGGGCCAAGGCTATATCGAAGCTCGCAGCCAAGGACGGTTGCGCGGTGCAAAAATTTATCTGGATGTAGCTTCTGTCGGAGCTACTCAAAATATTATGATGGCTGCAACACTGGCTGACGGTGTAACCGTGCTGGAAAATGCAGCAAAAGAACCTGAGATTGTGGATCTGGCCAACTTCCTTAACGGAATGGGTGCCAAAGTCCGTGGAGCGGGTACAGGAGTTATTCGCATCGAAGGTGTGGAGAAACTCACTGGAGTGAAGCACACCGTGATTCCTGACCGGGTAGAAGCGGGTACTTACATGGCTGCTGCTGCAATTTCTGGTGGCGACGTGTACATCGAAGGTGCTATCTCCGATCATTTGGGTTCGGTTATTGCCAAGATGGAAGAGATGGGAGTGACCATCCTGCCGGATGAGAATGGGGTACGTGTCATTGCAGACCGTCCACTCAAGGCAGTAGATGTGAAAACTTTACCATACCCTGGATTCCCTACTGATATGCAGTCCCAGATGATGGCGCTCTTGCTGGCATCAGAAGGAACAAGTGTCGTAACAGAGACGGTGTTTGAGAATCGCTTTATGCATGTGGATGAATTCCAGTTGATGAATGCGGAGATCAAAGTGGAAGGCCGTTCGTCCATCATTACAGGTAATGCCAAACTGAAGGGTGCCAAAGTTACAGCTACCGATTTGCGTGCGGGTGCTGCACTCATTATTGCGGGTCTGGTTGCTGAAGGCACAACTGAAGTCGGCGGTGTTCATCACATCGACCGTGGCTACGTTCACTTGGCTGAAAAGCTGAATGGACTGGGAGCCGACATTTACCGTATTTCGGTTGAAGAACCGAAACTGGACGCAGCTAAGCCTGCAACCGAAAAAGCTGAGGAAGAAGTGCCGATGTTCAAGGTGCAACCGACTTGGGCTTAAATCATGTTTTTAGTAAAAAGCTAAGCCATCTGGCTTGGCTTTTTTTTATGCCCTTTTTTGACACGATACTATTAAAAGTATGGCCAACAATTCAGTACCTGATTCTATTAATAGCTGGTCCTAATGGAAGAACTGTGGGTCCAAGTTTTGAATATATACATTTGAATAAAAGAACATCAATAGAGAATGCGGTGCATGGTTAAGCATGTCCAGAATGGCTGTATAGCGGCGGTTTATCTACTATAGCAGAGCAATGTTAATCTAACATTAAAAAGAACCAAAAGCTCTTTCTTTCTCTCAAATCAGGTTCTATCAGATCGAAACAGCTCATACCCTAAACTATGGATTTGAACAAAAGGACCGGTCTATGACGGCCTATGTACAACGGAGGGTATGTCGAAATGAAAGAAGCTCGTATACAGGTTAAGGTGCCCCTTGTCCCCCGTCCAATGATGGAGGAGTCCAAGCAGACTTCGGATGCCGGAATGGAGAAAGACAAGCTCGCAGCGATGAATACCAGAAGTTCAGCTGCAGAGGCCAAAAGAACAATCAATCCAAACCCAACAGGAGCATCAGACCCGTCTGAGCGTGAGTCAAGGGGAATCCGCGGACCGGTCATAGAACTGGATCAGTTCCGCCCAATAAAGAGACGCCGGATGAGGACATTCGGAAGAGGACGCAGGTGGTCAAGTGCATCCAGGCGCTGGCAACCAGCTGCTGCTGTTTCAGGACTCCTGGCGCTGGCACTCCTAATCCCTGCTATATTAGTGTGGCCCCGGACAAGTGATCCGGTGAAACCAATCCCTGTTGCACCATCAACAGGCAGTATAACGAACACCGTTCCTGCCCCAGCTGTGCCAGTGACATACCCAGAACCCAATGTAAGAGTGTATCTGTCGGCAACGGGAACAACAATCAATCTTCCGCTTGAGGAGTACGTGACGGGTGTTGTTGCTGCGGAGATGCCTGCGGAGTTCAGGCTTGAGGCACTGAAGGCACAGGCCATTGCCGCGCGGACCTTTATCGTCAGAAGGCTGGCAGCACACGATACCAGCGGTGTACCTTCAGGCGATGCAGATGTAACGGATACGGTCAGTCATCAGGTGTTTATTCCGCCGGATCAGGTGGAGAAGGAGTGGACACGGTTGGGGAAAGCGGAAGAATGGCAGAAGTTACAACAGGCCATCCGCGAAAGCCGGGACGCCGTGATGACATATCAGGGTAAGGCGATTACAGCGTCCTTTTTTTCTACAAGTAACGGTTATACGGAGAACGCGGAGGATGTATGGGGAAATGTCGTACCCTATTTGAAAAGTGTTGCAAGTCCATGGGACCAGAAATTAGCTCCGGGATTCAAGGAGACCGTCACAATGAAACGCAGCGAAATTCTCCAGAAGCTGAATTTGAGTGCCAGTGCTATCCCGGTCACTGCCCAGGAAGGTGGCTCATGGATAGAAGTGCTGTCTACAACAGAAGGTCACCGGATTAAGGAGATGCAGATCGCAGGTTCAACGTTCAGTGGACCAGAGGTGCGCAAGCTGCTTGGATTGAGATCCAGTCAATTCAGCTGGACGACAGAGGGTGACGAAGTGCAGATTACGACCTATGGATACGGACATGGCGTGGGAATGAGCCAGTGGGGAGCGAATGGCATGGCGCAGGAGGGACACACCGCGACACAGATTCTGAAACACTACTATACAGGTATCTCCTTCGGACAGGCATCGAAGATGCTTGCCTCAAAATAAGAGACAACAAGACGGCTGAATAAATGCGAATCAATCTGAATTCATCGGGATATATCCGGATATAGCAGATGAATGCGCGTTAATCCAAATTAATCCGAATCAATTGAATGAATACAAGAGTACGCAGATGAGCAGTTAGGGTTGTGCCTCCTTTTATACACCATTGACTCTAACGAACCCTGAGATACCTTATGGGGCCATATCGTTCGATTGGAAACTTTAACGAATCTCAGACACGTTATATCAAAACATATAAGCAATTAAACCGATAAACTTTGCCCAAAAGAGTAATTAGAGTTTCAACGATTCGTTAGAATTCCCAACCTGTGAATTTCTCTCTAATAAGACCACTCAGGTTCGTTAGAGCCTAGAGCACAATAAATTGGTTTATCTAATTACTTCCTATATCGTGTCGCATCGCTTTCATCCGATAAATTCACTTCATAAAAGGATTGGCCAACACAGCCAATCCGGGCTTCTCTACCAACCACCCATTCTGGAGCTTTTAAGACTTGGCTATATATGCGGAAAGTGAGAGCGTATGGAGAGCGTAGGGGACAGAAAAGACCAGTAGAAGCGAAGCGTCCGCCTTTACTCCTGGATTTCACCTTTGAAGAAGGTGATAGAAGAAATCCGGGAGTAACAGCCGGTCGAAAGGTTTTCTGGCCCCGAAGCGGCGCATGCACTAACCACTCATCCACATATATAGCACTCTCTGAAACCTCCGTGAAAAAAATTAGAGTCGCGCGTGTATAAAAGAGTTGCACCCGGTAACACTTGTTACTGAGGTGATCAAGATGAATGAACAAAACAAAAAAACAGTCCAAGAAGAAACTCCTAAAACAACTCAAGGAGTACCGGCCAGCCAGCCCTCTTCATGGAAAAGAGCAATGTCCAAACGTTGGGTCTTCCCGGCAGCCTACATCGCAGCAGCAGGCATTATACTAACATTAGTGTGGGTCTATCAGGGTACAGGCGAGAAAACGCTGAACTCCGATCCTGCTAGTGGAGTAGTAGAAACAGGAGCATCGGGTACAGAAGAAACAGCAGTTGGTGGAGAAGAAAGTGTGGAAGTTGTCGCTCAGTCGGAAAGTTTTGCATGGCCAGTAGCAAGTCCGTCGGAAGTCTCTGTGGTTAAACCGTTCTATGAGAACGAAGGCTCTACCGAAGAACATGAAGCCGCAATGGTGCAGTACAACGATACGTTTATTCCAAACACAGGCGTAGACCTGGCGCGTGGGGATAACAAATCATTTGAAGTAAAAGCAGCACTCGGAGGTAAAGTGACACGGGTGGAGCAAAATCCGCTGACGGGTCAAGTTGTGGAAATCACGCACAGTGATAACCTCAAAACCGTATACCAAAGCCTGTCTGACGTCAAAGTGAAACAGGATGATGAAGTGAAACAGGGAGATGCAATTGCATCCGCTGGCGTAAATGAACTCGAAAAAACGCTCGGAAACCACCTGCACTTCGAAGTATACGAGGAAGGTCAACCCGTTAACCCGCAAGGATATCTTCCGGAAAAATAAATGATTTTTAACGCAGAATGAAAAGGGCAGAGGGAAATCTCCTCTGCTTTTTTTGTGCTTTTCAGAAATTATTGGGACCTCCGAAGCTTGTCACACCTCTAAACCGCGAATATATAGGCATGCTCCTCATATAATGTACCAAACTATCCACACAGTAGGGAGGCGGGAGCGTGCACGATTACATTAAGGAACGGACCATAAAAATAGGTCGCTGCATTGTCGAGACGAGGAATACGGTCCGTACCATTGCCAAAGAATTCGGCGTGTCAAAGAGTACGGTGCATAAGGACCTGACGGAGCGTCTGCCGGAAATCAACCCTGATCTTGCTGACCAGGTGAAACATATCCTGGAGTACCACAAGTCCATCCGCCACTTGCGGGGCGGCGAAGCGACGAAAATCAAATACAAAAAAACAAGTGGCAAAAAGCGTGAAGTTCTGGCTTCCGCTAAATCGTAACCATCGCGAAAAGACGTAGGCCAAAAAGCTCACACATGGATTGAATCCCTCCCCTGAAGTATGATATGTTAAAAGCTGGTACAGGATCGAATTATGACATCTTATCAGCCCGATTTTTACATATATATGTTGCACTTTGTCGAACGAGCGGTGACGTGATAAGGGACTCTTTTTCACAGGATACGCTGACCAAATAATATCACTTTGGGGGCTCTTTTATGTTAAGCAAGGATATCGGTATTGATCTTGGCACGGCGAACGTGCTTATTCACGTGAAAGGAAGTGGGGTCGTCCTCGATGAACCTTCCGTCGTGACCATTGAAAGCGATACGAAGCGGGTCCTTGCTGTTGGGGAAGAAGCGCGTCGTATGGTGGGGCGTACTCCGGGTAACATTGTTGCCATCCGACCGCTGCGTGACGGCGTTATTGCGGACTTCGAAATTACGGAAGCGATGCTCAGACATTTTATTAATCGTGTGGGGGCGAGAAGCTGGTACAGCCACCCGCGTATTCTGATCTGTGCACCGACGAATATTACTTCCGTGGAGCAGAAGGCGATCCGTGAGGCTGCGGAGCGCAGCGGTGCCAAAGAAGTATTTCTGGAAGAAGAGCCAAAAGCGGCAGCCATTGGTGCAGGAATGGATATTTTTCAGCCGAGCGGCAATATGGTCGTGGATATCGGCGGCGGAACGACTGACGTTGCAGTCCTGTCTATGGGCGACGTAGTCACCGCCTCTTCTATTAAAGTCGCAGGGGACAAGTTCGACGAAGCGATTATCAAGTTTATCAAAGCCAAGTACAAACTCATGATCGGTGAACGCACGGCCGAGGATCTGAAGATTGCGATTGGTTCCGTAAACCCGGCTGGACGTCAAACCGAGATGGACATTCGTGGACGGGATATGGTATCCGGTTTGCCTGTTACGGTAACGGTGTCGGGAAGTGAAGTACAGGAAGCGCTATGGGATTCCGTGCAATCCATTATCGTTGCAGCAAAATCGGTATTGGAGCGGACGCCACCAGAGCTGTCGGCGGATATTATTGACCGGGGTGTCGTGCTGACAGGCGGAGGCGCTTTGCTTAATGGGCTGGACGAGCTTTTGTCCAATGAACTGCATGTACCGGTATGGGTTGCAGAGGATCCGATGCATTGTGTCGTAAAAGGGACCGGCATTATGCTCAATAATTTGGATCAAGTGGTTAAGAAAAAGTTCTGATCTGCCGATATAATTATCAAAGGTTCGCCTATGCTCGGCAATAGAACGGACAAGCATTGATCCTGCAGTGCAGGACAAGCGCTTGAGGAGAGGGGTTTATTCATGCTAAGAGGTTTGTACACCGCTACCGCGGGAATGATTACGCAGCAACGCCGCCATGACACAGCGACTCAAAATATTGTTAATGCCAACACGACGGGATATAAACAGGTGAACAGCGTAAGCCGTTCATTCCCCGAAATGCTCATTACGTTGGTCGGTGGAGATGCCAATGTTCCGACGAAGCGGCTGGGCAGGCTGAACACAGGGGTGTTCGCGGAAGAGAGCTTGTCCATGAATTTGCAGGGGGCGATTATGGAGAGTGGTCAAAAGAGTGATTTTGCCATCTCGTCCAATCTGTCCGTTAATGATCCGCAGACGGGACAACCTGTCGCTTTTGACGGTTCAGGCAAATTTGTACGAGCTGATGGCACGGTGATCTACCAGCCTCAAGCGTATTTTACGGTGCGGGATGCGGAAGGTAATACAAGATATACACGTGATGGTCACTTCCAGGTTACCGGAACGGGAGAACTATTAAGCTCAACGGGAGCGCAGGTTTTGGATAATAATGGACAGCCCGTTGTGTTGACAGGCTCAGTGGACCAATTTAAAGTGGATGAGCAAGGCCGTCTTGTGGATGCGGTCACGGGTGCACCAACGGGGGTTACGCTTGGAATCAGCGTCATTGATCAGCCTAACCAACTGGTTCGTGAGGGTGACGGTAATTTTAGTCTGTATGACCAGGAAGGTGCTACAGCGCGAATGATGGCTGCGGGAGATAATGTGCAGATCCGTCAGGGCTACCTGGAAGGATCGAATGTGGATGCTTCTCAAGCTACGGTGGATATGAATGCCGCTTATCGTGCGTATGAAGCGAATCAGAAGGTTGTGCAGTTCTATGATCGAAGTTTGGACAAAGCTGTCAATGATGTAGGTCGTGTATAACGCGCGGCAATAGAGAGGATGAATTACTAAATGAATAATTCCATGATTAGTGCGAAGGTCTCGATGACCGCGATACAGCAACGTCTGGATGTCATTTCCGATAATATTGCCAACGTGAATACGGCAGGCTATAAAAGCAAGCAGGCGGCGTTCGAGGATGTACTGACCCGGGTGCAGCAGCAACCGGACAAGTATAAGCTCGATGGACGTTCCACCCCAATGGGATATAATCTGGGATTTGGTGCCCGTTTGACGAGCGTGACGAAGGATATGTCTCAGGGGACGCTGAATGAGACAGGCAATCCAACGGATTTGGCTATTGAAGGCAACGCGATGTTTGCCGTTGAAGCGAATGGTCAGAAAATGTGGACACGTCAGGGAGCATTCCATTTTGTCCCTGATCCAACACCTAACCCGAACCCCAATGCACCTCAGATGATGGTGTTGGTTAATGGGGAAGGCTATTTCGCGCTGGATCGTCAAGGTAACCGAATCACGGCTCCGAACAATAGTAAAGTGGCCTTCGATGAGAAAGGTAATCTGTTGATTCGTCGCGGCAATGAAGCCAATGCAACGATTGGAGCCCAGCTGCAGCTTGTAGACATCGAACGTCCGGAAGGACTTGTGCAATACGCAGATAATCTGTTTGGTCTGGATGCCGGATTGACCGAGGATGATGTGTTTGGCGCTAATGCGGCTACACGTGATTCCGTAGCTACAATTCGTGCGGGCTTTCTGGAGCAATCCAACGTGGATCTGACACAGGAGATGGCACTATTGATGCAAGGACAGCGGACCTATCAGCTGGCAGCACGTGCACTGACATCAAGTGATTCGATGGCAGGTCTTGCCAACACTATAAGAGCATAAAGGTGAATGCGATGACAGATACACAGAAGCAGAACAGCAAGCCGGAGGAGAAGGAAGTCAAGAAGAAGAATAAGAGTGGATGGCGCGTCGCCAGATGGTTCCTGATCCCGGTCTTGCTTGTTCTTGCCCTCGCTGGCGGCATGGTCGCTGGTTATGTGGTACTGGGCAAACAGGATATTGGCTCCGTGTTCCAGTGGAGTACCTGGAAACATGTATATGATCTGGTGTTCGCTTCATGATCGTGAAATAGCGAAAACTCCTGCGCAGGCAGGAGTTTTCTTTTTCGCGTTGAAAACAGTATAATGATGGATGACGTTTGACGTCAAAAGAGGCCTCCCCTGCGAAAGACGATTGTCATCGCGAAGAGAGACCCCTTATCTCAACCTTCACTACTGCAGTCATGAAGGATATTAGTAGTGTTAACCGAAAATGCGTTTTTCATACCAAATAAAAAATAACCCATTTATATGAATTGATATTTTAAACTTTACACGTCAACGGAGAGGGCAGAATAAACCTGAAGAAGCGTAGCGTTCGCCTTTATCACCGGATTTCCCCCTTGAATAAGGGGATCAAAGAAATCCGGGGATAACAGCGATCGGAAGGTTGTTCTGCCAGCGTAGTGAATAGTGTAAATTTTAACGGTTTAATTCATATAAATGACTCTGGAAGGAGATTACACTGTGCTCGATAGCAAACAGATTCAAGCCATTATCCCGCACCGTCCCCCGTTTCTGCTGGTGGATAAGATTGTAGAAATGGAGGATGGCAAACGCGCTGTTGGTCTGAAAAATGTAACGATCAACGAACCGTTCTTCATCGGTCATTTCCCGGAATATCCGGTAATGCCAGGGGTGTTGATCACCGAAGCGCTGGCTCAAGTAGGCGCAGCGGCGATTCTTAACGTGGAGAGCAATAAAGGCAAAATTGGCTTTTTGGCGGGACTGGATAATTTCCGATTCCGTGGACAAGTTGTGCCCGGAGATACGTTGATGCTGGAAGTGGAAATTACACGTCTGAAGGGTTCGATCGGTAAAGGCAAAGCGACAGCCCGTGTCGAAGACAAAGTCGTCGCTGAAGGCGAGATCATGTTTGCACTGTCTGACCCAAGCTGATTACAACCATGAGCATTTGCATCAGTCGGAGTGTGTATATTTTTGATTGATGCAAGATGCTGAATTAGCTCAGCAAACCATTGAATTTATATAGACGGAAGGGGTTTATAGGAATGGAACAGTTAAGCGGAACAGCAGCACAGACGTTACAGCAGTGGTTGGAGGATGCTTCGATTGATGAAGCGACGAAACAGGAGCTTCGTGATTTGCAGGATCAGCCGAAAGAGCTGGAGGATCGTTTCTATCGAAATCTGGAGTTTGGTACAGGTGGATTGCGCGGGGTCATTGGCGCCGGAAGCAACCGGATGAACAAGTACACCGTTGGTCGGGCGACTCAAGGTTTTGCACGTTATCTGCTCGAGCAGCATGGGGACAAGGAAGGCAGACCTTCTGTGGTCATCGCCCATGACTCCCGTCACTATTCGCCTGAATTCACACTGGATGCTGCGTTGGTTCTTGCCGGAAACGGTATTGTGGCCAAGCTGTTCACATCCCTGCGCCCTACACCGCAGCTGTCCTTCAGTGTGCGTCACTTGCAAGCAACGGGCGGTATTGTGGTAACAGCAAGTCATAACCCACCGGAGTATAACGGATACAAAGTGTACAACCACGAAGGTGGCCAACTTGTACCGCACGAAGCAGAGAAAGTCATCCAATACATTCAGGAAGTGCCTTCCCTTGCCGATGTGAAAAAGCTGACCCAAGAAGAAGCTGAAGCGCAAGGCTTGCTGGTATGGCTGGGTGAAGAGGAAGATCAGGCATTTGTCGATACGGTTGCCAGCGTAAGTCTGAGTCGTGATCTGATTCAATCAGGCGTAGGCCGTGACTTCAAAATCGTCTTTACGCCACTGCACGGCACAGGAAACATTCCGGTTCGTCGTGTGTTGGAACAGATCGGTTTTGAGCAGGTACATGTTGTAGCAGAACAGGAACAGCCGGATGCTGAATTCTCCACCGTGAAGTCTCCTAACCCGGAAGAACGTGAAGCATTCACACTTGCCATGAAACTGGGTGAATCCGTAGGGGCTGACATTCTGATTGGTACCGATCCGGACGCAGACCGCATGGGTGCAGTTGTAAAAGACAATGATGGCAAGTATTTCGTGCTGTCTGGTAACCAATCCGGTGCGATCTTGGTGCACTATGTGCTGAGCCGTCTGCAAGAGACAGGCAAGCTGCCAAGCAACAGCGCAGTGGTCAAAACGATTGTAACGAGCGAGATGGGCGCGGTCATTGCAGAGCATTACGGTGCAGAAGTGATGAACACCCTGACAGGCTTCAAATATATCGGTGAAAAAATGAACCAGTTCGAGGCAACTGGCAGCCATACCTTCTTGTTTGGATATGAAGAGAGTTATGGCTACCTTGCAGGCAGCTATGCCCGTGACAAAGATGCCATCCTGGCTTCGATGCTCATTGCAGAAGCTGCTGCATATTACAAAAACCAAGGTAAAACGCTGTACGATGTCCTGCAGGAGCTCTATCGCCAGTTCGGGTATTTCCTCGAGAAGCTGGAGTCCCGTACGTTGAAAGGCAAGGATGGTGTAGCTCAAATCCAGGCGAAAATGACGGATTGGCGTTCCAATCCGCCACAGGAAGTAGCGGGTATCGCGATGCAAGATGTGCTTGATTACTCTCTTGGTCTGGATGGCTTGCCAAAAGAAAACGTCCTGAAGTTCATTTTGGCAGATGGATCATGGTTCTGCCTGCGTCCTTCCGGTACAGAACCTAAGATTAAAGTGTACTTCGCTGTACGTGGTGAGAGCCTGGAAGATGCGGAAGGTCGCATTGAACGTTTGGCTTCCGCGGTAATGTCGCGAGTAGACGCACAATAAGTACGATTATTGTACGAAGCACGAATGGTTAAAAGCCTCTCCGCACCGTAAGGTTGGTTGGCGGAGGGGCTTTTCTTTTAGGTGTAATTTTTGTAGAGGTTGAAACAGATTGATCGGATATTCGGAGGCTTGTTGACACAAGCTGTGTATATACCCGTTAATTATTTGAATGAATTACTTGAGCTGAACGTGGATTTGGTTCCAACACTTGAGGAGGTACATGTAGTGCGTCAAAAATGGCTTTATTGGAATACCGCTTCCCGGAAGTGGCTGTGGCTTGTTGTCATTATAGGACTGATCGCTTCCATCCCTGTTATTAGTGATCGGGTACAGACAGAATCGTCTGCCAAAAAGGTCGAGCTTGTATTCAATTATAGAGGTCTGTTGGATATATCGGCTTATCAAGCCCATCCTCAGGATTTTATGAATGAGCAATTGACTCGTTTGAAAGATGCTGGCGTCACAACGATGGCTGTATTCGAAAGTACGCTGGATGAGCTTAGAAAGTCACGGAAACTTACCGTATATAACGGGCAGGATGTTGCGAACCTGACGCAGAACGTGGTTTCTCCTAACGAGAACTTCACGTATGTGTTGTTCACATCCGAAGAAAATGCTCAAACGTATACACCCATCATTGAACAAACGTTCGCGGATCGTCAGATTCCGGTGGTACCATGGAAATTTGAAGGTCGAAGCGGCTTGATTTTGCAGACTCCTCCGGAGAATGCCAACATGCAGCCGATGCAGCCGGATCCGGTTGCCATCCAAATGCTGCGTGATAAAGGGTTTTACATTTTGCCAAGGATCGCAGATAGCGTGCCTTACAGCCAGGAATCCATGGAGCGCCTGCTGACCTTCTTCGAAGAGAATGGCGTGAAACGCATCCTGTTTGATGGTGATGCAGTGAAAGGGTACAATGATAATGCGGAGATGAAGAGTCTCGATCAATTCGCACAATTGTTGAACAAACACGACATTGGACTTGCAGCCATTGAAAACTTGAAGAAACCTCAATCCGGATTTGAAACACTTGCTTACAAAACGGATTACAACGTTGCTCGTTTGTATTCGTTAAGTGAGGGAGATGCCAATCTGGATGTAGATGTTATTGCGGACCGTTTTGTGCTCGCCACCAAGGACCGTAACATCCGCATGATCTATTTAAATGCAGGGCCTAGTCGGAATACGGCCAAAGCCATGATTACCGATCCGATTGAGAATCTGATTAACAGTCTGGGTGAGCCAGGACATGCGATTGAACGCATGGAGAAGCGCGGATTCGAGCTTGGACAGGCTGAGGCATTTACAGTAAAAGAATCTTCAATTCAGCGTTATGCCAAGCTGGTTGCGCTAGTTGGTGCAATTGCCATGATTACCTTGATGGTGTCATACTTCGTACCACTGTTGACCTTACTTGTGTTTGTGTTAGGTTTGGTTGGAAGTGCGGGCTTGTTCCTTCTGAAACCGACTTTGCTTGAGCAGGGGATTGCCTTGCTCGTTGCGATCTCCGCACCAACCATCGCGATGGTGCTTGCGGTGAGAACCGTGAATTATCAGCAGCAGCGTCAACCAAATGCATCTGCGGGTCGTCGATTGGCACAAACGTTGATCTTATATGTAAGAACGTCCATTCTGTCGTTCCTTGCCGTGCCGTTTATGATCGCATTGCTCAACAGCATTACGTATAGTCTGGTCATTAACCAGTTCAGGGGCGTTAGCCTGCTGCACTTTGCTCCAATGGGACTGGTAGCTATTTATATCTTGTTTTATCGTGGATCGGGTACGATTTCCATTAAGCAGCTCAAAGGAATTCTGCGTACACCGGTTAATGTACTGATGGTTGTTCTGGCGATTGTTGCAGCCGCAGCTGGATATTATTATTTAACACGTACAGGGAACTCGGGTTCAGTAACCCCATTTGAGATGTTCCTGCGTACAACGCTGGAAGATACATTTGGCGTACGACCAAGGTTTAAAGAATTTGTGCTGGGACACCCGCTGTTTATCGTAGGCGTGTTCGCCGCTTTAAAATATCGTCAAGTCATCTTTGTACTCATTATTGCAGCGATTGGACAGTTGTCCATGGTGGATACGTTCGCGCATATCCATACACCGGCTGTATTATCTCTCATTCGCGGAGTAATGGGACTGGGAATCGGCTTAATCTTCGGTATCATTGCTGTGGGTGTGTGGCAAGTAGCGGAAGGATGTTGGAAAAAATGGTCACCACTTCTCAAAAGTTAGTCATCTCAGGATATTACGGATTCCGCAATAGCGGAGACGAAGCGGTACTTAAGTCGATTCTGACTGCACTGGAAGAGGAGAGTCACAGATCTGGCGTCAACATTGAGCCGATCGTGCTCTCCATCGATCCGGAGTCAACGACCTCCATGTATGGGGTTCGTTCGGTTCACCGTATGAAATTGAAGGAAGTTCGCGAAGCAATCAAGGAAAGTGACGGATTGATCAGTGGCGGCGGAAGCTTGCTGCAGGATGCAACCGGACTGAAATCCATTCCCTACTATTTGGGTGTAATCAAGCTGGCCCAGTGGCTGAAAAAACCTACGTTTATTTATGCTCAGGGAATTGGACCCGTTAATCGTAAATTCTTTAATCCAATGATCCGATCCGTATTCAAGGGTTGTAAGTATATATCGGTGAGGGATGAACAATCCGCTGATTATCTGCGCGGTCTTGGACTGCAGTGGAATCAGATTCATGTTGTGCCTGACCCGGTTATGGGATTGCCTTTGCCTGAAGGTAGCAGGGAAAAGGATGTTACGACGGGGAATGTGCCGGATCAATCGAGCGATGGTTCATCTACGGGGCAAACGAAACTTCCGGTCATCGGTGTATCCGTGCGTTTCTGGGAATCCGATCGGAAGGAACTGACGGCGATTGCCTCAGGACTGAAGAAGCTATGTGCCAAAAAAGCAGTTCATCTGCGTTTTATGCCATTTCATTTGCCAAAAGACGAACAGGCCTCCCGTTTTATTATGGAGATGCTCGGAGACGTCACTAGTAAAGGCAGCGAGGTCAGCATAACTCCGAATCTGACTGATCCACAGCTCATGCTGGAGGAAGTCAGCAAGTGTGATGTTGTCATTGGTATGCGTCTGCACAGTTTGATCTATGCCGCATCGCAGTATGTGCCACCTGTGGCCATCTCATACGATCCCAAGATCGATCAGTTTATGCTCCGTCTGGATGGTGAGCCTGTAGGAAGCACGACTGCACTCGATGGGGACAAACTGGCGAAGAGCGTAGCCTCTCTTCTGGATCAACGCTCACAGTGGTTGAAGGAAAACGAAGATCGCATTACTGAACTGAAGCAGGAGGCCAGAGTGCCTGCACAGCAAATTCTTAACTATTTAGGCCGCAAAGGGTGAGATAAAGATGAATCAGACCGGACCAATACCTACCGTTTCAATCTATGGCATTCCTTTTTCCAAACTGACGATGAAAGAAACGGTGGAGACTCTCCGGGAAGCCGTGTTGTCCAAGAAGCCGCATCAGGTCATTACAGCGAACCCGATCATGGTGATGGCAGCACTGGAGAATCCGTCCATGATGCAAGTGATGCAGTCTGCCGAGTTGATTGTACCGGATGGTACAGGCGTCGTGTGGGCTGCCAATTATTGTGGGGATCCTGTGGCAGAGCGAGTACCCGGATTTGAGCTTTTACATGAATTGCTGCGGGTTGGAGAAAACTATCGTTGGGGCGTGTATTTGCTCGGTTCCACCCCTGAGGTGATTCAAGAAACGGCAGTTCGGTTACAACAGCAATATCCGGCGATCCGTATTGTAGGCTATCGCGACGGTTATTTTGGTCCGGCTGAGGACGAAGAGGTGGTTGCTTCCATTCGCGAAGCTGCACCTGATCTGCTGTTTGTCGCACGCGGCGCAGATACGCAGGAGCCCTGGATTCACAAGTATAAGGAGGCGCTTCAGGTTCCCGTAACCATGGGCGTTGGCGGCAGTTTTGATGTCATTTCCGGCAAAAGTAAACGTGCCCCAAAACTGTTCCAGAAGCTAAGACTGGAGTGGTTTTACCGACTGCTTCGCGAACCAAGTCGTGCAGGCCGCATGCTTGCGCTTCCAAAATTCGCGATTAAAGTGATCCAGGACAAAGAAAACGTGACTAAAGCCCGTTAAATACAGGCTATTACGAGAAAAATGCACGTTTTTGCTAAAAATTGAGGTTGGCGTTTCGCGTGTGATCAGCGTATAATTCATTCCGGATTACATGTGTGTTCGCAAACAATGAATTAAACCGTTACACTTGGCACTACGATTGCAAGGCAACCTTCCGATTGCTGTTATCCCCAGATTTCTTTTATTCCCTTTAGATAGGGAGAAATCCGGTGATAAAGGCAAACGTTACACTTCTCCAGGTTTTCCTTGCACTCTTCGTTATCGTGTAACCAATAGTTTATTCATTAAATATGGCTAACAATATTTCTTTATATATATAAAAGAGATCAGGGGATTTATAATTTCGTATGGGTATTATAATTGGGGGTCGAATGTTCAAATGGTAGCGATCTTTATCATTGGATTTATCGTGTCGATGGGACTGGCTCTTGCCCTGACACCGCTTGTCAAAAAGTTCGCGGTTAGAATAGGTGCAATGGACACACCGAATGCTCGTAAAGTGCACACTCGGATTATGCCACGTCTCGGTGGTTTGGGAATCTTTCTTGCTTTTATAATTACAGTAGCTGCACTTCTTCCATTTGTATCTGCATGGTTTACAACAAGAGATATGAGCTTTGTCAGTGCCTTTCTGATTGGTGGATCCATTATCGTTCTGATCGGAGCACTGGATGACCGTTTCGAACTGTCAGCCAAAGTAAAACTGCTCGGGCAGCTCATTGCTGCAGCAGTTGTAGTATTCGGATTTAACATCCGAGTGGATTTTGTGAACATTCCTTTTCAGGATTCGTACTCTTCACTTGAAGCTTGGGTATCCATTCCACTGACGATTCTGTGGATTGTTGGTGTAACGAATGCGATTAACCTTATTGATGGTCTGGATGGTCTTGCTGCCGGTGTATCCGGTATTGCGATTGGTACCATTGCTGTCATGTCCTTTCTGATGGGCAATATGATGATTGCCTTGATGTGTCTTGTATTGCTGGGCAGTATTGTCGGTTTCCTGTTCTTCAACTTCCACCCGGCCAAGATCTTCATGGGAGATACGGGATCACTATTCCTTGGTTTCTCTTTGGCGATGCTATCCATGCTTGGGTTTAAACAAATTGCAGTCGTATCCTTTATCACACCGTTGATCATTATCGGTGTACCACTCTCGGATACCTTCTTCGCGATCATCCGTCGTGCGGTACAACGGAAACCGATTTTCTCACCGGACAAAGGTCACCTGCATCACTGCCTGCGTGAACTTGGATTCAGCCACCGCCAGACGGTGCTGATCATCTACGGTATTGCCGCATTCTTCGGTGTACTGGCGATCATTCAATCGTCGGCAGCCATGTTCGAAGCCAACTGGGTAACATTTGTCGTGATCTGTATCATGATGTTCTTCCTCCAGGTTGGTGCAGAAGTGATTGGACTTGTAAGTAAAACCAGAAGACCGGTTATTAATTTCCTGATGCGCATGCGTGTCAAAATTAATCCGGAGACTCGCTCGAAATCCTAAAGATAAACGCTCGGTTACTGCAATTCTTGAATATTATCCAAGCCCCAAACCTTATCCGTTATGGATAAGGTTTTTTGTTTATATTGTTTTTTTACTAAATAATTGGAACCTAGGCACCGATATAAGAGGTAACTGACTTAAAAAGAGGAGAGATGGAATTCATGACTCAAAAGAAAAGGCCTTTAATATGGCTGATGCTGGCCACAATGATCTTTTCGCTATTTCCGCCTGGCTTGTTTGGTACTAACGTTGCGTCAGCTGCATCACAAGCTCCTGCAACTTACTTTATCCCAGACTTGAACAGTATCAGCAAAACATCTTTGCTGACGACTGAACCTACTTCAGCAAATGCCACGCAAATTGCTCGTGATAATGTTTATATGACCACAAGCCCTAACCTGACGATTACAGGAACATACTCCTATGTTTCCAAAGATACAATGCGAGTTAAGGTTGAGCAATTGAACTCTGTTACTGTCGGGAGTACAGTGAGATGGGTAACGGATGATACTCATTTTACTTCTGGAGCTGTAACAGCAGATACAAATGCAAGTAACAAGTTTACTGCGAGTAACCTTAATCTTTTTTCCGGATTCAATAAAATTACCTTTTACGGTAATCAAGGGAATGTAGAGAGATCGGATACGTTCTATGTACTCTATGACAAAGTTCCTTTTGTAGAGGATTTGAAAGTCTTTTCGGGTAACAATTCGTTTAACCTAAACGAAGGAGCACAAGTTGTAGTAAACACTCAAGCAGTTGCTGTTCAAGGTAAAGCACAAAATGCTACCAAAGTTACAGTGTCTGTGAATGGTGGATCAGCACTTCTTTCCTCTTTACTAGAAGATGGAACGTTCTTTACACCACAGATGAATCTTTCTTCCGGGTTAAATAACCTTAAATTTTCGATCACAAATGCATCGGATACGATTAATATTGAGCGTTCAGTGTACTATTTTGACAGACAACAACCTTTTTCTAAACTGGAAGTAGTTAGTGATACAGAAACGAAGTCGCTTCTTGGCTCCACTCAAACTGTATCCACTCCAGGTAATCCTGCGGGCACAGCATCGTTAAATGCTGAAATTCTCTTGCCGTATGATGCAAGTAATCAAAGTTTCGCCACGACAGCGCAAATTACGATTAACAACACTCCTGTGAACTTTACAGTAATAAGTGATACCGTGGTAGCTGGTAATGATGGAATTACTCCTGCTTACCGATTGGTTGCATTTAAAACAAATAACTATACTTTACAAACAGATGCGAACGGGATCAAAAGTGATCAGGCTGCCAACCTTATCTTGAACTATGGAACGTTTAGTGCTGCCTACAATGGGGCATTTAAGTATCTTCCTGGAGATACCGTGATCACTGACATGTATTTGTTGCCTGATTTTGATGAAACACTAAGAACATTTACTTCAAAGGTTCCTTTGAATAACAGCCAAGTTGATAAGGATAGTTTTTATATCTTGGTTGCTGCCAACAAGGCGCCGACTACGGCATTGGAAGCTCATTATTTGCCACTGGGAACAAACGCGTTGTCCATCGTCAATGTGACACCTACCACGGCAATCGGTGCCAATGAAAAGGTATATCAAGTAACTAATTTTGCAAGTGGCCAACAACAGGTCCGTTTTAAGTATAACGGTGCATCATCTTCGGCGAATGCAAATATCTCGTTTGTTTCCAAAAGTTATATTTATGTATCCAATCTTTTTGATGGACAAACATACACGTTCGACTCTCGTACAACTACCAACAAACTGGACGTGAAAGGTCAATATATTGGGTTTACCGATCTGAACGATCCAATGTTTAACGCTCAAGTTTTCGTGAACGGTGTGGATCAGAAACCAGGTAGTACAGCCTGGTTTACAGATAAAACCAAGGGTACATTTGAACTTGAATTTGATATCAAAAAAGAAGGTCCTTTAGTATTTGGTGAAAACACGATCGTTTTGACCGGTACAGATAAAGATGCGAATGGCGGTACGAAGGAAATTCGCAAGGAATTGCGTATTTACATTCTAGACACTAACGTTTCCAACATTGATCGCTTTATGCCTACGCTTATTCCAACTAATCAGCGTCAAGCATTTAGTGAAAAGGAAGTAAAAAATTATACGGCAGATCAAATGTCCAGAATTTTCTCCGTGACACCTGATTTTGCTTTCCAAACGGACAAATATGTAACAAGTGAAGAAGAGTATGATTTGGTATTCAAAGGTGGCGGTGCTCAAATCGTTAATCTGTACTTTGGTTCCAAGGTTGTTTTGACATATAACCCTCCAGCCAAAGGAAGTGAGACGAACGGTACAGCAAGTGATCCTCAAAGCGGCTACAAATATGATTTTGCAGGTAATGAAGATGAATTTATGATTCGGGTGCAGGATCTGAAATTTGATGCACCAGGAAGTCATGTATATACTCTTGAACTTATCAACAGTACAGGTGCAAGAACCACACAGCGTCTTGAAGTTGTACGTGAGCCATCATCTTATCGAATTCTGGCACCTCAGCCAACTGTAGGTGACAAAATCGTAGTGAACAAAAACTTTGTTCGTTTCGATATTGAAGCTGAAGGGGCAACCCAAGTCATCATTGATAAGAAACAAGCTGTCAAACGTACAGATTTGAAAGACCGTTTTGTATATGATTATGTCGGGTTGAAACCGAACAAAACAAATGCAATCAAAATTCAGGTTGTCCGTGAAGGAAACACTATTAATGATACAATTAATGTGTTTTATACGGGAACAGTCGAAGTGGACAGCCAGTACATGGCGGAAGAGGCATCTAACAAGTATAGCGTGTTCAATAAAAAGCTTGAATTGAGCTTCCCAAAAGGAACTATCCTGCAGTCTTCATCACAAGTAGGAAGCGGTGTTGTTAAATTCTATCCGGATAACAAGCTATTGTTCGGTATTGCTGATCCCAAAGATGGAGTTGTAGAAAGAAGAAACGATTACGGAAATATTATTAACGTAAACCCAGACTCCCGCAGCGAGGGAGGATTAAGTACAATCATCATTCCAGACACACTGGTGCTTTATTTTAACTCAACATTAAACACAAGTAACTTCACATCAGTCTCGGACATCTACTGGATTAACGGTGGTGTTGGTGAACTGGGAGATCAAGGGTCTACAGGTTATAAGCCAGGCACGAATGGTCTCGCACCATATTCCATTGAGGGCAACTTTACTCAGTTCCAGGCTGAACGCAAACTGGTACCTTCCCAGCGTGGTACATTGAAATTGAACTATGATCCTAACATCGTTGATGAAGTGGGCTCAACCATTACTGTTTTCCGTTATACGGATAAAGGTGTATGGCAGAACATTGGTGGAGAAGTAGATACGAAGAAACACACGATTAGTGTTCCATTTGATGAGTTCGGATACTATAAGGTCATGAAACAGAGCAAGGGATATTCGGATGTGACGAATCACCCATGGGGTAGAAATCTGCTTAATGCGTTGTATTCCAAAGGTGTAATGAACAACATTAGATTTAATGAATTTGGTGCAGATGATCAAACCACACGTGGAGAGTTTGCCACACTACTTGTCAAAGGATTAAGCTTGCCACTGAACTATGACGATAAGCAAACATTCTATGACATTGTACCAGGAGCTCAATCATCAACATGGGATTATGCTTCCATTGAGACTGCTGCGCGTGCGGGTATCATTCAGGGTCTTAGTGATGGATTCTTTGGTGCAGACCAAAGAGTAACACGTGAGCAGGCTGCAGTTATGATCGCACGTGCAATGAGTTTGAAGCTTTCTGCGAACAATGCTAAGTTATCCACAAGTTTGGGTAAATCATTTATGGATTCGGCAGCTATGGATTTCTATGCACGTCCAGCGATTGAGGCTGTAAGCAAAGCCAAGATCATGGAAGGAAGCCCGGTAACCGTGGCAGGTGCTAAAAAGCCTTTAGTTCAGTTTAATCCTAAAGGGAATTTGACACGGGCAGAAGCAGCAAAAATTGCGGTGGAACTGCTCAAAAAGAGCACAAAATTATTCCCTAAAAACTTGAGTTAGTTTGAACTGAACAGCTCATGTGATGGGTAGACCTGCCCCTGAATACCAGGGGCAGGTCTTTTTATGACTGAAAATGCAATGGCAAAAGAACACTTTTATAATAGAAGAAAGATGTTTTTTACCAATAACTATTTTTGTAATTTGCTAGAGTTTAAGATACAATAACGGTAAATACACAATGATCTAGAGGGTGAAGTTAGCTAATGAAACCGATTTATTCGAAGGCCCAGCTGGGCTATATGAAGGCAAAGACTCAGTTCGAAAAGCAGGCAGTCATTCTGGAGAAGAAGTTGGAAGATACACGCAAGACTCAAGAGATCTCTCAGGAAGTGATGGAAGGGCTTGTACAGACAACTGGCTTCCATGATGCATATAACCAATTGGTACTCGCTGAGAATGATTTGATTGAATGGTCTCACACCACTATGAAGCATGAGAAGACATACCGGGAGAACCGTTTGGCCATCGACGATATGTATCTGAAATTGAACAGTGATCCAAAAATGCGTGCTCAGATTATCGATCTTGCCATGAAAATTCGTTAAGGTATAGAACGAGGAATTACTTAAGGCATCCCTGTAGGGGTGCTTTTTATTTTTTTTACATATCATACAAATTGTCGCTTCATGGAGGAAAATTAAGGGTATAAATAAACGTCTTCATCAAAATAAACACAGAGTATAAGCATAACCGCAGTTGATTTGATCAAGATTACATGGTTTTGAACTGTCCCAGACCCGCGTTGTATCAGTACATAAATTAGTTCAAAACTTTTTTTGAAGAATCCGCAACTTTTTGAAATCTACTGCGTTTAAGATGTAGAGTCAAAAACATTGGGCCACTTACCAAGATTGACCTCGTGAAGAATCTTGTCTATTTATTAGAAAAAATTGCTTTACGTCAAGAGAGACCCATTGTATAATACGTAAGGTAGGATTAGGAAACTACTCTATTTTCGTATGGTTCTATTATTACTCTAGTTTACAAGTTTCTGTGATTTGCTCACAGACATCATTTATATTAACTTGCTCATGACTCTGGAAAGGGGGTGCGACAATAGAATGAGAAACACGAGCGACCCTATTAAAGAAAATTCCCATGTTATGAACGCCCAAGGAGGAGAAAAAAAGGTTATGAAGAAAATTTTATCCGTCGCTTTGTCTACAGCAATGGCATTCTCGATGTTTGCATCTGTAGCATTCGGTGATACAGCAGTTACACCACAACAACAATTTGATGCATTGAAAGCTAAAGGTATCTTCAACGGTTACCCAGATGGCACAGCTGGTCTGGACAAAGAGATGACTCGCGCTGAGTTCGCAAAAGTTATCACTAAATTGCTCGGCTTGAAAGAGATCACTGGTGTGTACTCTTACAACGACAAAAACTACAACGCTAAAAACTGGGCTGCTCCTTACATCGAAGCAGTAACAGCTGCAGGCATCATGGAAGGTAAAAACGTTGAGAAGAAAATCTTCGACTTCAACGGTAAAGTAACTATCGCTGAGATGGCTACAATCCTGACTCGTGCACTGGATCTGGAAATCCCAACTGAAACTAACAACAGCGCAGCAGCATGGGCTAAAGGTTATGTTCAAGCAGCGATCAATGCTGGTCTGATCGATGCTAACGCTAACTTCAGCGCTAACGCTTCCCGCGAATTGTTGGTAGGCGCAGCTTACTCCATCGATCAAGCTCAAAGCTTGAAAGTGACATCTTACACAGTATCCGAAGCTGGTAAAGTAGTTGAGTTCAAAATCAGCGATGGTGAAACTGTTAAAGTGACTTTGGATAAAGCTCTTGAAGCTAACAAAGAAACAGAAGTGAAATTCACTTACAAAGATAAAGAATTCACTGAGAAAGTTACTTATGTAGTAACTGAAGCAACTAAATTGCAAACTGTATCTGCAGATAACTTGAAAGAAGTAACTCTTACTTTTGACGGTAAAGTTGATAAATCAACTGCAGAACTTAAAGACAACTATAAATTGAATGCTAGTCTGGCTGTTAAATCCGCTGTACTGAGCGCTTCTGGAAATGAAGTTGTTCTGACTTTGGATCAAGATCAAGCTTTCAAAAACCAACAAAAATACACAGTAACTGTTTCTGGTGTTAAAGCTGGAGCTAAAACAATTCAAGCTAACAATGTTGAATTCACTCCAGTTGACAACAAACTGCCAGAAGTAGTAAGTGTTACTGGTCTGGGAACAAAAGCTATTAAAATCGTTTTCAGTGAGCCAGTTAAACAGTCTTACACTAACAACTTCCAAGTTGACGGTCAAGGATTCTACAGCTCTCCAAATGTTGAGGGACGTGAAGTGATTCTGAAATCCAGCTCTGCACTGAGTGTTGGTGAACACACACTGACAGTGACTGGTGTTGAAGATTTCGCAGGATTCAAATCTTTGAAATCCGATCACAAATTTACAGTTGTTGAGGATACTACACCTCCAACAATTGCTGAAGCTACTGCAACTTTGGAAAAATTGACAGTAACATTCAGCGAAGATATCGATGACTCTACTTTGGATGTAGCTAATGTTTATCACAAACGTGGAGATTCCAAAATTAGCCCTGATCGTGTTGTAAGATTGGCTGCTAACAAGTATGAATTCTACTTCGCTACTGATAAAGCTTTGCCTTCTTACGAAACAACAATTTTTGTTGAAAAGGTAAAAGACTTCTCTGGTAATGAAATCAAAGAAACCTCTAAATTGGTTAAAGCTGAAATTGACACTGAGCGCCCTCAAGTTCTGGATGCACGTGTAACTGCGGGTAATAAGCAACAATTGGCTTTGACTTTCAGCAAATCGCTGGCTGATCAAGACTTCTTGAAATTGATCACTGTTAAAGATAAAGACGGAAAAGTTCGTCAAATCTCTAGCGTGTCTTTCAAAGATCCTTCAACTAAAAATATCCTTTTGGTGAACTTCTTCTCTGATCTCCCAGAAGGTACTAACACACTGACTATCGCTGGTGTGAAAGACAATACAGTTCTTGGAAATGTAATGCTCGATTACACAACAACTTTTAATGTTGGTGATACAACTGCACCAAAAGTTGGATCTGTTTCCTTCAACGTAACAGATAACACTCGTCGTGCTGTAATCGTATTTGATGAAAAAATGGATCCTGAGTCCTTGTTGAACCGTGCTAACTACGTATTGACTTTTGAAGGTAAAAACGTTGGATTGCCTAGCGATGCTTACCTGTCCATCACACAAGATGGTAAGGCTGTAGTAATCGAACTGCCAGTGACTATCAACAATGTTGATGTAACTGCTGACAATTTGACTCAAATTCGCGTTCAAGGTGTTAAAGACGTAGCAGGTAACTACTTGGCTGGATTCCAAGAAGATCTGAAGTTCTCCGACTACAAATTTATTACACTTGGCGAGTACAACGATGCGAAAGATGAAGCTTCGTTGACTGCGAAAAGAGAAATTAAAGTTAAATTGAATCAAACAGTTTCTCGCGTAGTTGATGGTAAAACAACAGTTAAAGTTACATCTGCTACTGGTAGCACTTATGGTGTGACAGACGTTGTTGCAAATGATACTGATGAAATCACTATCAAACTTGCTAACGATCTTTATACTACAGAGGGCCTCAATGTTGAATTTGCTGGAACTAAATTCATTGGTGCTGCTCAAAACAACATCAGTTTTGATGGTACTCAAAGTGTTACAAAAATTGATGATGAAGTAAAACCTGAAGTAGCTTCTAATCAAAACACTTATGCTACTACAGTTTCAGGTGCAACTTACACTGTTACAATCAATGTAACGGAAAACCTGAAAGATGATAATGCTGAATTGGTTAAACTGTTTGCTCAAGATTTGACGGTAACTCGTCTCTCTGACAACAAAGTTGTACCGGTTAGCACAGTAGCTGGTACTGATT
This sequence comes from Paenibacillus xylanilyticus, assembly GCF_009664365.1. NCBI lineage: Bacteria > Bacillati > Bacillota > Bacilli > Caryophanales > Paenibacillaceae > Paenibacillus > Paenibacillus xylanilyticus. Next base: position 5,873,685 of record NZ_CP044310.1, on the reverse strand, counting down.
TCAGCTATTCTGTATCTGCTACAAATAATGTAATTACTGTAACAATCATCGATGCTAAAGGTAGCCCAGCTGGTTACTCCATCGAAGTAAAAGACAATGCTAAGTATATCCAAGATAAAGCTGGCAATGTCATTGCAGCAAAAGGTGCAGTTCGTACTTCTAACTAATCATCTTTTATTAAGAAACCTGGAGATATCTCCAGGTTTCTTTTTTATACATATTGGTTATCCTTTCCTGACAACATCGTAACTTTCTCCTTTGCCAAAGCGTCTATACTGTAATTATCGTAAGTAATTTAGGGAGGTCTGAAAGTGGTACAACGGAAATTTTTTGTGAGTTTGCTGGTGAGTACTTTACTAATCAGCTCTACAGGTGGTTTGGTTGCTGCAGCTAGTACAACAAAAAATGACAAGCAGACGTCTGTAAGTAGTTCAATTAATGATTCATCCAAGAGGAATACACCTGAAACAACAAGAGTGGTACATACACTAAGCAGCTTATCTCCTGTTAAAGTAACCTCACGCAGCACCGTAAAGCTAACGGATGTAAACATCTTGTCTCAGGATGATGGCAATGTGGTTACGTATACATTGACTTATAAAAATAATGACAGCACGCCAATGATGATGCTGGATTACTGGAGCAAAGTGAAAACGAAAGGTGGAACGCTCTTCTCACCTAAACTGATTGCGAAGGATCAGGAGAAGAAAACCGTTTCCCCTGGATCAACCGTAGATCTGACGTACGTTATGAAAGTTGGACGTGAAGTAAAGCTGAGCGACCTGAACTTTCTAATCGTTAAATGGGATTTCAGTCAAGCTAACTATGAACGAACGCTGGGTAAGTTCAATGTGCCCGCTTCCTATAGCATTACAACACCCGTAGGGAAAACAAAAACAGTTCGACTTAGTGACTCAGCTGTAAAGGTAAAGGTTGCTGGTATTAAGGTATTCCCAGGGGAAGATAAGAATCAGTATGTGAAAATTGGTGTGAATGTAAACAATATTAGTTACAAATTGCTTGAAAACCCGAACATCAAATGGATTTTGCGTACACCGAGCGGAACCAATTATCCGCTTACTCCAGATAAGGATAGTACAAGCGTGAGCATTCAGGCTCAGGCCAATAAAGCTCTCAGCTTGATGGCATCACTACCAACTTCGGTTAAACTGCAAAAATCCGAACTGCTTCTAGTTGAAGAACAGGGCGAGGAGAAAACGGTTTTACCTGTAGCTGCATTACAACTGCCAGAAGCCAGTAAAACGAACGTGGAGGTGGCTGCGAATCAGCCGAATATCATATCGGTTGAAGGACAACGGTTGTCCACACTTCTAGAGTCTGCCAAGGTCCGAGTAGATGATGGAGCGTTCGATCTCAACATGCAGCTGGTGCTTAAGAATGAAGGTAAGAAAGCGATCAAAGTACCAACATATACATTTGAGATCCGTACTGCAGATGGAACGGTGTATCCAATAGAAACAAAAGCATTGGATGCTCTGAAGCTAAATCCTGGAGATATTAAAACGATCAAGCTTAATACGAGTCTTCAAGGAGACGGAGATACGAGCAAGATCAAGCTGTACGCCATGAGTCCGATGAATAAAAGGGAAAGCACAGAACCAGCGACTCCATCTAATAGCTTTGAATTTTCCTACCCAGTAGGCGTTTATGCCATTCCACAAGCTTTTTCCAGTGGTGATGGATTAACTACAGAAAGTGTGATTAAAAACAATAAAGGAACCTTTGGTGTTTCTCTAGGGTCTTTACAGCGTCTGCCTTGGTTGGATAGTGACATTGTCGCAGCCAAAGTAACCATCCGAAATGCAGGCACCAAAACAGTACAGTTACCTGAGCTGGAGGCCATGTTTACCATTGACTCCGCTCAAGTTGATGGAGACAAGAAGCTGATCTATACGCAGAGCGGCAAGTTGTTGGGAGTGGGTATGACGACGGAAGCCTATCTGTTAACCAAGATTCCTTCTGAGCTTCGTATGAGCCGACTGGAAGTAAGTTTAATTGAGAAAGTCAGTGAAGAAGAAACCAATGAATGGATTACGTTGAATACATCAGGGCTGATTCAGCCAATTTCTTATGTAGGCACAGGTAAGACATATACGTCTGGTACAGCGGATAAAGAGACGGAGATGGGTGTGCGAAGAACCATTCGTTATCCGGGCACTTCATCAGATATTGTGTATACCGAATTCGAGATGACCAATAAATCACTCCGTCAGAGCGGTCTTGGCAAGCTGGTCGGATACTTCAAAACCTCGGACGGTCAATATTACCGAGCAACGGACAAACAATCTGAACGATTGCCTGGACCTGGGCAAAAGTCGATTGTTACGTTTTGGGCCAAAGTTCCGAAATCAGGCACATTCTCGGATATGCGTCTGATTGTGGGAGAGGGAATTGCGGATAGTAAATTTGTTACGGGTGAAGGAGAGGCAACTGCCTACGTGAATGCACTGGCTTTTGAAGTGCCGCCTACGTCCATTAACGTATTGGGCACTTTAACGAATATTGATCTCTATCCATATACCTTAACCGCTAACAGTGTAAGAGCATATCTAGCAGGAAGTTCATCGGTTCAGGTAGAGATGAATTACAGTTTATCGCGTAATGAAGAGATTGAGATGGGCGAGAACGAACACAAACTCATTCTTACATTGACCGATCAGTCTGGCAAAACATTTGAAAAAGAGCTGGCCATAGGAACAGATCTGAAGGCTGGCAGCAATCAAACGTTAAGCTGGAGTATAGAAGACAGCTTCTTCGAAAAATTGCGTGGTGGTTCGTATCGCTTAACCGTATACGACCAATTCCAAGGACAGCGTATTCAACTGGCCGAGCAAGGATATGGATACGATACATCCAAGCTTCCAAAAGAAGAACCTGAAGAGTTTAGATAAGTTTCCAACCTTTTAATCTCGTGTAATTTGACAAGCAAAACCTCGTTTCGTTTCATTGAAGCGAGGTTTTGCTTGTCGCACTGGGTATTTTTCTCTATAGTAAATGATAGATAGATTACTAGAGGAGGAAACAAAGCAATGAAACCTTATATGAAAGTATCCCTAGCTGCGCTGGCTATTGGTGTTGGCGTGTGGGTTGGGTCTGTATACAGCAACACAGCTATAGGCGCAGGAACCATTCAACCAGGGACAGCGGATGATCCGGTTGTCACAAAGAGCTATGTAGATCAACAGATTCAAAAGGCCTTAAACGGAGGTACTAATGCCGGATCGGGAAGCTCCGCAGGCAATAATAGCGGATCTACCGGGACAGGCAGCACAGGTGGTGATACCTCGCTTCCACCAGTGGTATCTGGAGCATCTGATGCGGTAGAGATCGTTACCGTGAGGCCGGGTCAACAGTTGATCGGTGCTTCTGGTGCGGAGTTCATTGTACGCAGCGGCAAGGCTGTGATCGTCAGTGAAGGTACGAACGGTGTAGCTGATCTGACGGACGGGGTTGACCTGACGAATGGACAGGCTGCGCCGACCAATCACCTGCTCTCTTTTCCAAGGGATGGACGGGGTATAACGGTATTGGATGGTAACAAGTACAGCCTGACGGTTATGGTTCGCGGCGGATATTCTTTGAAATAGGTTAAGCAATTATTCGCATTTTTATTCATTTCATATGTGTAGATTAACCAGTTCTAACAAACATTTATACGGCTAGCCATCAGGGTTCCTGCTCACTCTATAATTGTACAAAACCAATTAACGGAGGTGCAGGAATCATGGCTAGAAGTAACCGCAGAGTGGTACCGGAAAGTCGTCAGATGCTGGATCAGATGAAATATGAGATTGCTGCCGAATTTGGTCTGAATGTAGGGTATGCTCAAAATGCTCTTGCTGGCGCAGATACCGAGTTTGGTTCTGAGCTTGGCGCCGTGAGTGATCACTCCTATGGTCAATACAAAGGCTGGGGCCATCTGACTTCCCGTGAGAACGGATCGGTTGGTGGCGAGATTACGAAAAGGCTGATTCGTCAGGCAGAAAAGCAGTTATTATAAGGTTTTCCCTTATCCCACATGGTTTGACACGGCTTGACAAATGCGATAAGATGGCAGTTGAGGTATGCAACCTTTTCCAGGAGGAAAAGGTTGATTTTTTGTTAAGGCAATTACCTGAAAAATCCTTATCTTCGTAACTGCGGACCCTGCGTCCTTATTCCGCCCGGAAAGCTTTCGAGGGTACAGTGAACGAATCACCGTAAATGTTTTGTTCGGGCAATCGCCATACTACTAGTTATGGGAGGTTGAAACTTCATGTCTGTTAAAGGCCGACATCTATTCACATCGGAGTCTGTAACCGAAGGACATCCGGATAAGATTTGCGACCAGATCTCGGACGCCGTATTGGACGCGTTTCTGGCGAATGATCCAAACGCTCGCGTAGCGTGCGAAGTTTCCGTGGCTACAGGCTTAGTGCTTGTCATCGGTGAAATCAGTTCAGCTTCTGAATACGTAGACATTCCGGCCATTGTACGTAACACGGTTAAGGAAATCGGGTACACACGTGCCAAATATGGTTTTGACTACAACACTTGTGCCGTTCTGACTTCTCTGAATGAGCAGTCAGCGGATATTGCGCAAGGAGTTAACGCAGCACTGGAGAACCGTGATCCGGCTCAAGTCGCTCGCGAAACAGAAAACATCGGTGCGGGTGACCAAGGTCTGATGTTCGGGTTTGCAACGAATGAAACACCAGAACTCATGCCATTGCCAATCGCATTGTCCCACCGTATCGCACGTCGCCTCGCTGAGGTACGTAAAAACGGTACATTGGATTACCTCCGTCCGGATGGTAAAACTCAAGTAACGATCGAATACGACGGCGACAAAGTCGTTCGTGTCGATACAATTGTGGTATCCACTCAGCACGCTGAAGAGATTACCCTTGAGCAGATTCAAAAAGACATTAAAGAACAAGTTATCTTGCCTGTTGTTCCAGCTGAATTGCTGGATGAGCAGACTAAATATTTCATCAACCCAACAGGACGTTTCGTTATTGGCGGACCTCAAGGTGATGCAGGCCTGACTGGACGTAAAATCATCGTAGATACTTACGGCGGTTATGCACGTCACGGCGGTGGTGCGTTCTCCGGTAAAGATCCGACAAAAGTAGACCGTTCAGCTGCTTATGCGGCTCGCTACGTAGCGAAAAACCTCGTTGCTGCAGGTCTTGCTGACAAAGTGGAAATCCAGCTCGCTTATGCGATTGGTGTAGCCAACCCGGTATCGATCAACGTGGATACATACGGAACTGGCAGAGTCAGCGAAGAGAAGCTGGTTGAGTTGGTACGTAACAACTTCGATCTGCGTCCGGCTGGCATCATCCGTATGCTGGATCTGCGTCGCCCAATTTACAAACAAACGGCTGCTTACGGTCACTTCGGCCGTACAGACTTGGATGTACCTTGGGAGCAAGTGGACAAAGCTGATGCTTTGAAAGCTCAAGCGGGTTTGTAATTGGTAGTGTTAGTTAACTGATACCATTAAAACCGATTCCTCAGGAATCGGTTTTTTGGTTTGCATTTTATAGGGACATATGATTTTAGTAGAAGCGTTAAAAGATATATTTTCTGTAGAGAGCCTCAGTTGCTTCTAAACAAATGTTGCATAATAGCCGACATACATAAAGAGGTCTGCCTTATAGACGATGGGTGAATAAAAGATGAAAGGAGATATATTTTGAAAAAGATACAAAAGAATTTACAAAAGGTTATGTTGTTAGGTTTGGTTTTTGTTTTAATGAGTACCGTTTGGCCATCGACCACGCTTCTTAAAATTCAAGCAGCATCAAGCTTGTCTGACTTGGGTATAGTTAGTAGCATTCCATCTCCGGGAGCCATAGGTGTTGATGGAACCCATTCCCTAACCATTGAATTTAATCAGCTTGTTAAAAAAGGGACAGGGAATATTACCATTAAAAGAATCTCCGACAATACAGAAGCTTTACCTCCGATCTCAATGGCTGACGGAAGGGTTGTTATCGACACAAGTGCGGATCCTTCTGCAACATACGGGACAAATGTGAGCATTAATAACCTAAATCTGGCCGGTGGTGGATATTATGTGCTTATAGATCAAGGTGCATTTACATATGCAGATGATACCCCGTTTGTTGGAATTTCAGATGCAAGCCGTTGGACATTCTGGACGAATGGGGTAGGTGCTCCAACAGTTACACAGTTATCTCCTGAGAATGGTGCAACACGAGTATTGCCTGCAGCAAATTTCAAATTGTCATTTAGCAAAGATGTATATCCAGCTAGTGGCACAATTAGTATTTTTAATGTTAGCAACGATGGACTTGTTGAAGCAATTCCTGTTACTTCAACTCAAGTTACAGGTGGTGGCACCGCAAATATTATCGTAAATCCCGCAAATGACCTTATAAATAATACAAGTTATTATGTGACTGTGTCTGCAGGGTCTTTCCGTGACGCTCAGCAGAACGAGACACCTGCCATCGTTAAAGGAAACTGGAATTTCAATGTTTCTACGGATAATACCCCACTTGTAGTATCTTCATTATATCCTGCTGATGGTGCTTCAAGTGCTCCGATAAATAGTGGACTAACTATAACCTTTAATAAAGAACTGGATCCAGCTTATAAAGGAACAGTAACTCTGCGTAAATCTACAGGGACGCCTGTTGCAGTAACGACTACAATTGACTCAACAAACCCCAGAGTAGTCCGTATTGTACCTCAAAGCAACTTGGAGAACAGCTCAATTTATTATGTAGATGTAGCCAGCGGTGGATTTCGGGATAAGGCAGGAAATATCTTTGCTGGATTAACAGGGACAACATCGTGGAGCTTTAAAACTTATACGAGAGATACAACAGCCCCTATTTTGCAAACGGCAAAAATGTATACAAACACGATGATTCAATTGACATATGACAAGTCGCTGAACAATGCTGTAAACCCATCAACATCAAGTTACTCCGTAACCGTTAATGGTGAAAATAGGAACGTAAGCTCCGCTTATGTTTCGGGAAGCAGCGTTTACGTTGTATTGGACACGGGGGTAGCTGTTGGACAGATTGTACGTATGTCATATACTCCAGGAGTGCGTCCGGTACAAGATACCTCATTAAATGCTGCAACCGCATTTTCTGGACGTGAAGTAGTAAACGGACTTGATTCGGTGATGTCTAAACCAAGGGAAGGTTACGTATATGGTAGCAATCTGACTCTATATTTCCCTGAGAGCGTATATGTTACAAGTTCAAATGCTAAAAATCAATTTACAGTAACGGCTAATGGTTCGAATGTTGGTATAAGTTCAATTTCAGTTAGTAGTGGATCTGCGGTTGTTCTTTATCTCGATCGTAATATAACCAATAGTGAAATTGTAAAGGTATCCTATGAACCTGGATCTGATCCAATTAAGGATTTGAGGAGTCAAACTCTCGCAGGCTTTAGTGATTTTTATATACGGAATAGTCTAGATACAATACCGCCTGAATTTCAAAAGGCCGAAGTAAACGGGTCTAAATTAACAATTAAGTACAACGAAGCTTTAAGCAGAACGAATATCCCACTGAAGAGTCAGTTTTCCATTTTGGTAAACAACGCACCACTTTATGTCACAGGGGTAGAAATTTTAGATGATACAGTGACGTTGACGCTTGCTTCACCTATTACAGCCAATCAAAACGCAACGCTTTCATACGTTCCAGGATCTCTTCGTTTGACTGATTTGAATGGCAATCCTGCTGGGTATTTAAACCTCGTCCCTCTTACCCAGACATCCGGTAACGGAAGCATTAAAACGGCAATAGTTCAAGGAGATACGATTACTCTAACGTTTAACAATAATGTATTGAACCAAACAGGCCTTACAACCTCCCAGTTTGTTGTAAAAGCGAATGGGAATACAGTTAATGTACTTTCGGCTTCTTCTTCTGGTTCGACAGTTGTTTTGAAGTTAATGAGTGCTGTTCCAACAGGACAAACGGTAACTCTGTCGTATTCACCAGAATATGTACCGCTAAGGGATAGTCAAAATCAGGTTATAGCTGCTTTTGGGCCTATAAACGTAACTAACAGTACAAATAGCACAGTAACGGATACTGGATCTACGAACTTGCCTGCATGGCTCAGTTTAAGAGAAGCATCCTTATTCGGACAATCCATGTATGTAATGAATCAAAATGCTGCTTCGACTGTCCAAACACAGTCTAGGTACAGCCGTTCTGTGCGGCAGTACAATGTTGATGCAGACAAGATAAAAGAAGGATTTAAATATACAAGAAGTCTGGGCGGTTCATTACACATGCTGATATTTGAAGTACCGACTACAGATACTGCTGCATATGTTGACTTCCCTTTAAATACGCTTCAAGAAGTATATGCAGAGGACCGAGGTGCTGCAATTGGTGTTCAGCTTGCTGATCAATTATGGACAATTTCGCTATCCAAACTAAACTTCGCTCAGATTGCAAGCAGTGCAGGTGCTTCAATCGCAGAAACGAAACTGGCGGTTCAATTTGAACCAGTACCATCTACATCTGCTGGAACTATGGATGGTTTGCTTCTTGGTGCGAATGCATCGAAGTTTTCTGAATTGACAGATATTTATTTATCGGCTTCAAGTCCCTATAAGGCTTCAGCAGAGCTGGAACTATCCAGTGAATTCTGGGTTCGTCTACCAGGAACACCCCCAGCTACATCAATAGGTTTAGTACAATTTGATAAATCAATTGCCAGACTATCAAGTGTACCACACACGCCTGTCCAAGTAGCTAATGCACTTGTTCTTAGAGGAAAGCTTGCAGGGAACCAGACACTTGTAGTTACACAACATATGGTTCGCTTCTCAGATATAGCTTCTCACTGGGCAAGGCCGACACTGGAGGAGATGGCCTCCAAGTGGATTATTGATGGACAAGATGGGATGCCGTATCAACCAGATCTTAAAATAACTCGTGCGGAATTTGCGGTCATGGTAGCTAAAGGACTTGGACTTACAGGAAGCCAGGAGACAGCACAACGCTTCAAGGATGTCTCTTATGGAACAACTACCAGTGCTTATATTGGCGCAGCAACAAAGGCTGGTATAATAACAGGTTACAAAGATGGCACGTTTAAGCCAAGCAATCTTATAACTCGTGAACAGATGGCTGTTATGATGGTACGTGTAATGGATTATGCAAAACAATCCCCGACGTTGCTTAATTCAGCGGCAGCTACTTTGAGTAAATTTAAGGACAATAAAAAAATCCAATCCAAAGAAATTGTTGCCCAAGCAGTGCAGGAGGGGATTATCCAAGGGATAACAACCAGCACCTTCCAGCCAGCTGGGAGTGCAACCAGAGCCCAAGCAGCTGTAATGCTCAAGCGGGTGCTTAATAAGATAGGGTATCTATAACGTTGCTTAGGTCCCTCAGAGTTTTAAGGATTAATAGATTGTCTTATCACCTCGGAACTTGCATATATTCTGCATAGTTCCGGGGTGTTTTTTGTTCTCTTGGAGTCACGCTGTGATTAGGAATACCCTCAAAGTTGGCTGCGGGCGTAACTTTTTCCACGAAAAGCAGTCTATTAATAGTAGAGTATACTAGGGATCTAGCTGTTCTCTGCCATCTGGCGGCAGGACACGTGATGTCTAAGATTGATATACAAGATGGGAGAGACGTTTCAAACATGCTGGGGAAACACGGGAAACCGCTGGAAGACGTGAAGGGCAGCAAGGCGAAGAAATGGGCAATTGTGACACTGGCAGGTGTGATCTGGATTGCACCGGTCTTAGGAGCAGGGCAGCAGGTTTGGTCGGGAACGACGTGGGAGTCGGTAGCCGCTGCAGCATCTACAAGCACAAGCAAGTTAAGTGAGGAAATTCTGACTTCCGGCGCGAAGCTCATGAAATACAAATATACAACCACAAGATCCGGCTCGAAAGTGAATGTGCTGGCAGACGTAATTCAGGTAGATCTGCAAAACCCTTATGTGAAACTCGATGTGATGACAGGTAAGGGCGGCAACTTGAACAGTAAACAAAGCACAGGCGGTATGGCCAAGGAAAATGATGCGGTTGCTGCTGTGAACGGTGATTATTTTAACGTTTCCGGGGAGCTTGCTCCAATTGGTGGACAGGTCTCTGATGGGGTTCTAATCTCCACACCTTCGGAACTGACGGGAATGTATGCCCTCACCGTGACCAAAGATGGCAAACCGATGATCGACGAATACTCTTTTGACGGTACGGTGAAGGCTGATGACGGTTCAACCTTTGCTCTGCGTGGAATTAACAAGGAAGACTATACGGTAGAATCAGGCTCAGTCAAATACAGTCACGCCAACTCGATGTATATTTATACACCAGCCTGGACATCAACCAAACGTCCGAACGATCCTTCTACCACACCAACAGAGGTGCTTGTGCAGAACGGCGTTATTACGCAAATTTCCGATAAAAAAGCATTGGACATGACGGTGCCGGAAGACGGGTACATTTTGCGTGCACATGGAACGGCAGCTACCTGGATCATGACTCATCTCTCTGTGGGACAGACGCTTAACGCGGATTACAAGCTCGTAGCCAAAACAACGGGGCAATCCGTTGACCCAAGTAACCTCGACATGATGATTGGCGGTCATACGATCCTAGTCAATGGAGGCAAAGCAGCTACGTTTTCCCGTGATATCGCCTCTTCCGGTATTGGAGGTATTCGTGCGAGAACAGCGGTAGGTTATTCGCAGGATGGTCGATATGTCTATATTATTGCGGCTGAGAAAAACAGTAACAGCAGCGGCATGTCGCTGACTGAATTACAATCCTTCATGACCAGTATCGGCGTATGGAAAGGCATGAACCTGGACGGCGGCGGCTCCACCACCATGGTGACACGTCCGCTTGGGGAAGAAAATGCAAGTCTGACCTTCAACACGGAATATGGTACAGAGCAGCGTCAGGTCGTAAACACGCTCGGCGTATTCTCTACGGCTCCGGAAGGCAAGCTGAAAGGGTTCGCTGTAAGTGGCAGCCAAACGCTGCTGGTAGGACAAGAAGGCAAGTATTCAGCCAAAGGCTATGACACGTATTACAACCCGATTGCGACCGGAGACATCAAGCTGACCTGGAAATCAAGCAACAACGGCATCGTCAGCGTAAGTAATGGCGTGATCAAGGGTGTTAAACCAGGAACGGCTACGCTGACAGCAACAAGCAGCGGTGCATCTTCTACCATTAAAGTAACGGTGCTCGGTGGAAGCGAGTTGTCCTCTCTGACAGCAGGTTCTGGTCTTGGCTCGCTGAAAGCGGGAACGACCATGTCCATCCCTGTGACTGCGAAGACGAAAGACGGACAAAGTGTAACCGTTCCGGCTGATTCGCTGACATGGGAATTTATCGGTTTCAAAGGTAAAGTGGCTGGCGATCAATTAACGGTATCTTCTGTAAATTCAGGAGCACAGGTTGGATATGCAATCGGTCGTTATGACGGCTACAGTACGGTCGTTGTTCTTACGGCTGCTGACAGCGAAACCACCTGGGAGAACTTCGAGAATGTAAGTTATCCAATCAACTTTACAACGAACGCCGCTGGCGTAACTGGTTCAGCAGCCATAACGGCGGGTACAGGTGAAAAGGCTGGCTCCAAAGTGCTTCAGCTGAGCTACGACATGACTGCAGGTACAGGGAAAATGTATGCTTATGCCCAATTGAACGGGACAACAGGCAGAGAAGTATCTTCAGCTGCAACGACCATGTCGATGGATGTAATGGGTGACAAGAGCCTAAACTGGCTCCGTGCAGAGTTTACGGATGCCAATGGGAAAACAGTGTATGCCGATCTTGCGAAGGCCATTGACTGGAGCGGGTGGAAAAAAGTGAACGTGGACCTGAGCGGTCTGAACATTGCATATCCAGCCAAGCTGAAACGGGTCTATGTAGTCAATGTAGAAGAGGGCCAGGATGAGCGCGCCATGACAGGTAACGTTGCATTTGATAACATTGCCTTCACTATGCCATCGAAATCCAGTGAAGTGGGACTGCCTACAGGAACAGCTTCCCTGGTACTTGGACAGAAGTCGATGACCGTGAACGGAACGAAAAAGGCAATTGATGCAGCACCCGTGCTGAAAAATGGTACAACATATGTCCCAATCAAGCATGTACTGGATGCCTTTGGCGGACAGGCAAGCTGGGATAGCAAAAATCAGCGGATCACCGTTATTCGCGGCGGGAAACTGATTGATCTGGTCGTGGGACAGAAAGAATTCATCTTGAATGGAAAAAGACAGAGCGCAACAGTAGCCCCATATGTATCTGGAGGCAGGACTTTAGTCCCTCTTCGACTCGTTTCCGAGCAGCTTGGATTGACTGTAAAATGGGAACAGAAAACGAAGACCGTTACCATCTCATCGTGATATGGTATGATATATACCGGAAACGATAGAAATGGAGTCGAACTAACGTGGATTTACAAGCCGATGCCATAGACCGCGTCATTAAAAACGCCATACAAGTCATGGAAAACAGCAAATATCAAATGTTCGAAATCATGGACTCAACCCGTGAGGAGCTAAAAACTCTAAATGAGGAGTTGAAGTCGGTTCTGAAGGAGACGGCGGAAACGATCGAGAAAGTAGATCAATTGGAGCTCAACTACCGCCGCTCCCGGATCCGTCTGACTGAGGTTAGCCGTGACTTCGTCCGTTATTCCGAGCATGATATCAAGCAGGCGTATGAGAAAGCGACGCAGTTGCAGCTGGACCTGATGATTTATCGTGAGAAGGAAATGTATCTGAAGGCCCGTCGGGATGATCTGCAGAAGCGTGCCAAAAATGTGGAGGCTTCTGTGGAGCGTGCCGAAACGATTGGTTCGCAGATGGGGGTCGTACTGGAGTACTTGTCGGGTGAGCTGGGTCAAGTGACCCGGATTATCGAATCCGCCAAGAATCGACAAATGATTGGTTTGAAAATAATTTTGGCCCAGGAAGAAGAGCGGAAGCGTATTGCACGTGAGATTCATGACGGGCCTGCACAGATGCTCGCCAATCTAGTACTTAGGACGGAAATTGTAGAAAGAATGCTCATTAAGCAGGATTTTAAGATGGTCCAGGCCGAAATAGTAGATTTGAAAGGCCAGGTTCGTTCCAGTCTTGAAGAAATGAGAAAAGTAATATTCAATTTGCGTCCTATGGCACTGGATGACCTGGGATTGATTCCAACGCTTCGGAAATACGTGCAGGATTTTGAAGTAAAAACAAAAATTCGCTCGATTTTTGAAACAAGAGGCAAGGAACACCGCTTGTCTTCTGCAATGGAGGCCGCAATCTACCGTCTCGTGCAGGAGGGTCTGTCCAATGCTGCAAAGCATGCTTATCCCACTCATGTTGTAGTGGAAATTACATACCAGGCTCAGCTCGTTAAAATTGTCGTTCAGGACAATGGGCTTGGCTTCAAACCGGAGCTTCTTGCGAAGAAAAGCAAGGATCACAACCATTTCGGTCTGATTGGGATGAGAGAACGGGTTGAACTGCTGGAAGGCAGAATAGAGATCGAATCCGCAGAAAATCAAGGAACCAAAATCGTGATTCATATCCCGACAAACGTGGATAAGGGAAAGGAGTAGCAGGATGGAAAACCGTGATACTGGTAATACATCAATTAAAGTTCTTTTGGCTGACGATCATCAGCTGTTCCGTGAAGGGCTAAAACGCATTTTGAACATGGAGGACGATATTGAGGTCATCGGCGAATGTGGCGATGGGATTCAAGTGCTTGAATTCTGCAACCAGGAGAAGCCGGATATCGTTCTGATGGATATCAACATGCCTGTGGAGAACGGGGTTGAGGCGACAGAGAAACTGCGTGAGCTGTTCCCGGACGTTAAAGTTATTATTCTATCCATTCATGATGATGAGAGTTATGTATTTGAGACTTTGCGTAAAGGTGCCAACGGATACTTGCTGAAGGATATGGAAGCTGAATCCCTAATCAATGCGATTCGTTCCGTTCATGAGGGGCATGCGTTCATTCACCCTAAAGTAACTGGCAAACTGATCATGCAGCTGCGTCGTATGACGTATCTTAATGAAACAGGTGCAATGAGTGAGGGTGCTTCAAAAGAAGCTGGGGTTAAATTTGTTGCTGGCGATAACAATCCGCTTACTCGTCGTGAAGCAGAAGTGCTTCGTCTGATGGCTGAAGGTAAGAGTAACAAAATGATTGGTGAATTCCTGTTCATCAGTGAAAAAACGGTGAAAAACCATGTCAGCAGCATTCTGCAGAAGATGGAAGTAGACGACCGTACACAAGCCGTTATTAACTCCATCAAGTATGGCTGGGTTACGCTCTAATACAAGAAAGATGTCCTGTTAATAAAATAAGACTGGTATCATAGATATCTGTTCACTCGCACCCTTCCCGATTGCCCGGATTGGTCTGCGGGTTAATGGACTTTATCACTGCATAGGAACAGAGTGTGGAATCGTGCGGAATGATTGTTCAAGCTTGGTATGAATGTGGATGAATGACCTGGCCTGTCGTTTCCTTGGTGAATGTCAGCCAAAAGAAATATGGCGCCTGCAATGTGCAGGTGTAACCCTTTCGGGAGTACGGCATATACTGTCGTATACAGGGATGTTCGCCATGGGTGAGCATGACCTTCCGAGGAGGTGCAGTTGCCATGGTTGCTCATTTGACTATGATTCTGCTCATATACTTCCTGGCGGCAGTGGCCGTTCATGCCATGCACCAGCGTCATCTTTCTCGTCCGGAACCCGAAGGTTTCGAGCAAATTCTGCTCATTCCTTCCAATCAGGAACAGCGGATCGAAGGCGTTGTAAGAGCACTTTGCCGGGAGCTGTTTTACCGTGGAAAGAGCTTCACATTGACAGTTGTTGCTGATCGTATGGAATCGGAAACGGTTCGGATTATTGAAAAGCTGATGCGCAAGCAGGGGTTGGAGCCTTCATACCTGGCAGCTGTACCACCCGATATGGAACGTCCGAAACCAAATGGAGATCGTACGTTTCGACTTATTGATCTGCGTGAGCCTGAGCATTAATTTTAGTTAAAGCCTGAATCGAATTGTTTTCCATAGATCCACATGAAGATTACAGCATAGCTGTAATCTTTTTTTGTTCATTGTAGCCAAGTCTGCTGTTAAATTAAAAATGGGTTTTTATGCAATCTATGGTTATTGTTTGAATGTGGAGCTGCTGAGTTTGAAGTAAGAAGCGATTTGAAACCGTACATCTTAACTTAAAAGTATAGACGGTACCGATTGGGAAAAGTTTCGCACTTTATGAGATTGATTTGAGGTATTCGTTAAATTGGTAAAATGGGCCTAAAACCTGAATTTTAATTTCCTAAAGCTTGTCCTGCACTGGAGCAATTGATATAGTAAAAAGACAATAAGATAAGACATTGGATGAAATCAGGACATGAAGCACATGCTCCGGCAGATAGCCGGTTAAAGCGTGTGCTTTTTTTGCGTTTCTAGAAATTATTAAGTTTGGGGGAAGGTTTGGATGAGAGTTGCGCTCTATGTGTGTAGAGTCAAGGATAGGTGGAACATGCTACTGTCCTTG
The DNA here is from genome assembly GCF_009664365.1 of Paenibacillus xylanilyticus. NCBI lineage: Bacteria > Bacillati > Bacillota > Bacilli > Caryophanales > Paenibacillaceae > Paenibacillus > Paenibacillus xylanilyticus. The sequence goes on along the minus strand of NZ_CP044310.1, from coordinate 5,858,121 downwards.
GATCTGCGGGTGGATGTCACATGGTGGTTGGAGGGAGCGAGTGGTCAGCAGGTGCTGAGCTGGTTGTTGTTGGATGAAGCGTTTCCGCTAAGTCGGGCATCATGGCTGATTGAACATTTTGAACCGGAGCGCGGAATGGATCAGTGGAATGAAGGGTATTGGCTGGCATATATGCGCCGTAAAGTGGAGGCGTATGACAAGCTTTCGGGAGAACGGGCAGCCAGAAAGGAAGTTGCAGGCTTGGCGGGGAAAGCGGGGATAGCTGCCGGTGAACGTAGGGCTGGGACAAGTGGGATGGCTGCTGCCTCCAGGGGAGCTGGGGTGGGCGGGATGCCAGCTGCTTATCCCGCCGAAGGGTGGGCTCAGCTGGAGCAGGGCGCAGCTCTGCTGGCTGAGCGGCTTCGCGGCCGCCAATTGCTGGCGGCCGAGGCGGAGGCGCTGCTGGCGGACACCGTCCCGCAGCTGGCCTCCTGGCGCGCGGCTGCGCAGCTCGCGCGCTTGCACGGGAGGCTGAGCATCACAGCCGCCCTGGAACTGCCCACGAGCCGCCGGCTCGCGAGGCTCAGCGCGCAAGGCACGCCCCGCTGCCGCAGGTGCGGCAGCGTTGCCAGGCAGCGCGTGCCCTGCGCTGCCTGCGGCCTGGCGGCGTGCGCCTACTGCGAGGCCTGCCTCGCATTGGGGCGCAGCCGTGCCTGTGCGCTGCTGCTGCGCAGCACAGCGCCTTCGGCCGTGCGGGGCACGGCCGCTCTTGCCACCGGCGGCGGGCTCGCCCGGTGGGGGCTTAGCGCAGCGCAGAGCGCGGCAGCTTCTGCGGCGCTGGCGTATTTGGCCCGGCCTACCTCCGCAGAGGATGGGCCGGGGCGGTTCTTGCTGTGGGCCGTGACCGGTGCCGGCAAGACCGAAATGATCTTCCCGCTGCTTCAGCATACACTAAAGCGCGGAGGGAGAGCGCTTGTAGCAACCCCGCGTAGAGACGTGGTGTTGGAGCTGGCGCCACGTTTGGCCAAAGCCTTTCCTGACGTTGCGCTGGCCACCCTGTACGGAGGCAGTACCGAACGGTGGAAAGATGCACAGCTCACCCTCGCGACCACGCATCAGCTGATGCGTTTTTACCAAGGATTCGATCTGGTCATCATTGATGAGCTTGACGCCTTTCCTTATCACAATGATCCCATGCTTGCTCATGCCGCGGCCGCTTCCTGCAAACCAGATGGGAATTTCATATATCTCTCGGCTACCCCGCCAGCCCGGCTGCAAAAAGAAGTATCACAGCGGAAGCTCGCTCATGCGAGGGTACCTGTACGCTTTCACCGCTATCCACTGCCCGTTCCGCATTTGATCAAGATACCGACTGTTGCTGAATGTATTAAAAAACGGAGCCTTCCCGCTGCCCTAAAGAATAGCATCCAAACCTCCTTGCAGCGTGATGCCCAGGTGTTTGTATTCGTAACGCGCATTGCCCAGATTGAGGCCTTTGTTCACCTGATGCGGCGCATATTTCCCCAAATCCATATCCAAGGCACATCATCCCAAGATACGGAAAGGGCAAGTAAAGTCATGGCATTCCGCGAACGAGACATCCGTCTGTTGGTGACGACCACCATTCTGGAGCGGGGAGTGACCATTCCGCGCAGCGATGTCTTTATTTTGGATGCAGATAATGGGCTTTTCGATGAAGCTTCACTGGTACAGATGGCAGGCAGAGCAGGGCGTTCCATGGATGATCCGGCAGGCAGAGTCGTCTTTGCATCCTCTAAGCGCACCCGTTCCCAGGTCAAAGCGGTCGCACAGATTCGGAAAATGAACACTATCGCACACCGCAAGGGTTACCTACACCCGCAGCCCAAGAAATAAATTCACTCCATTCAAGGAGGTAGCATCATGCTCAATCGGCTTAACGACATATCCGATTTTGTTCACCAACTCACCCATCGCATACATAACCTGCTTGCCCCGCCTGGGGCAACCTGCCTGACCTGTGGCACTCGTGCCGTACTATCTCCAACCTACCCGGGGATTTGTGCACGATGCGCTCAGCAGATTCCCTGGATTCGCTCCATCCGCTGTTTGCGTTGTGGCCGGGCCATCGGTTGTCCTGACTGCATCCGCCCACATATGAACAATCGTTCGTTTATCTGCAATCGCAGTGCCGTCCAATACAATGCTCTTATGAAAGAATGGATCGGTATGTACAAATTCAGGGGCCACGTGCGCTACGCACCGCTGTTAACGACACTACTCATTCAAGCCTTTCAAGCCATGAGTGAAGAAATGAGTTTGGTTGCGGCAAAAGAAACCCAAGTTTCTGTGGCTCATTCCGCCACCTCTACTCTACCTCCGGTGGATGCCAGCTTGCATCCACCGAGCCCGCGCGCGTCAACTCACGCGCGCGTTCAACATTCTAACGCACACGCATCAACAGCCGTGCGTGCTAACCTTCAAGCAGCAACACGCCAACCGAAGTTGCTGCTCCCAAGCCCCAAGCCGCGATGGCGGCCTGACGCGGTGACTTACGTCCCAGTCAGTAACGAGCGCCTTGCCGAGCGCGGCTTCAACCAGGCCGAGCGGCTCGCTTCCGGACTCGCCGCAGCCTGCCGTCTACCCGTAGTTGATCTGCTGCAGCGCCGGATCAACACGACGAAGCAGAGCTTCAAGACACGTGCCGAACGGTTTGAGACCATGAAGGAAGCTTTTTCAATAAGCCCCGGAGCAATGGATATTTTAAGAGACTTCTATAAAGATAAAGCAGAATTTCATTCTGCTATAGAGCACTCTTGTGCTCGTGCTCTTCGATTGCTATTGATTGATGATATTTACACAACAGGAAGTACCTTGGACGCCTGCGGAAGGGTTATTTTACATGTGGCTGTTTCATTTGATATTCCAATAGAGATCTATACACTAACCATGGCAAGATCCTAATCGTTTTAAAAATTTCGACTTATTGAATGTTGATTTGAGTATGTAGTTTTATTAAAGTGAAGAAGATTGATGTTGCGCATTCATGCAGGTTTAGTCATGGTTTATGGTACAATATTAAAAAGTAGACTTAAAAAGACGATATAAAGTAAAGTAGAGACAGTTGAAGTTTGAGAGGGGCGTTAAGCGCGATGAATCTGGGTAATTGTCCTCGCTGCGGCAGATTGTATGCACTGAATTTTCGAGATGTGTGCTCGAATTGTATCAAAGAAATAGAGCGAGAATATCAGGATTGTGCTGATTATCTAAGGGAAAATAAGGGCGCAACCATACAAGAGTTATCAGATGCGACGGAAGTTTCCATAAAACAGATTACTCGTTTTATCAGAGAAGGCAGAATAAGCATTGAAAATGCTCCTAATATGATGTATCCCTGCGAAGTATGTGGAACGTTAATAAGGGATGGCCATATGTGTGACTCTTGCCGGACAAGATTAACTAAAGATCTGGCAGGCGCAGCTCGTGAAGTAGGACAGAAGGGGAATGACCAACTAGGAGGACGAGCCTACAATGCCGTCGACAAACTCCGGGATTCCTAGTAACCAAGCCTTAAAAAAGGTTATAGCTATAACAAATGTTTTAGACCCTACCGATAAACTTATTAAAGATTATCGGTTTTTTATTTAATCTTTCATGGAAGGTGGGATAGTCGTTATGAAAATTAACGAAACCGGACGGATCGGGGCCATCAATTCATACCAACGGAATGTTGAATCCGGAAATCAGGCAGAATTGAAGAAAAGCCGCCGTAAGGACGAGGTATCTATATCTCCGGAGGCGATTAAAATGCTCCAGGAACAAGGACGCACACAAGATGCAGAACGTATGCAACGCATTCAGGAATTAAAAAGCCAGGTGAGTGCAGGGACATATCAGGTCGATAGCGCTAAGCTCGCTGATAAATTGATGCCTTATTTTAAGTCGTCTAATCAGTCAGGAGATGTTTAATGAGCCTTTTACAGGTAACTCATGCTCTGAAACAATTGATTGAGCTGCACGAGCAGTTAATTGCTGTAGGTGAGGAAAAAAAGCAAGCAATTATGTCCAATGATATCAGTGTTGTTACTCATTGCGTAGCCAAAGAAGCCCAACTCGTAAAAAAGGTGAATGTTGCTGATGAGGGACGGGTAAATGGCGTGTATGGTTTTCTTCGGGAAAAAGGGATTCGATCCCAACTTAATTTGACAATTACGGAGATGACTCGTCTTGTATTTGATCCAGCAGAAAGAAACGAATTGATTGTTCTTCAAACAAGCTTACATGAACAGTTATCTCGATTGAAAGAACTGAATGCAATCAATAAGGATTTAATAGAGCAGTCGCTTACTTTTATTGATTATTCGATGAATCTTATTGTCAATCAGCCTGAAGATCATATGATATATCAGAATCCGTCCAAGCAGAAACTTGATGCACCCAATCGTAATTATTTCGATACGAGAGCTTAGAAGGTGAGGAAAATAGATGAGGTCGACATTTCATAATCTGGAAATTGGTAAAAGGGGAGTCGTAGCTCAGCAAACTGCACTCAGTACAACTGGGCACAATGTTACAAATGCCAATACTGAAGGGTATTCTAGGCAAGTTGCAAGGTTGACGGCTTCCATCCCAATTGAATATCCAGGTCTAAATAAATCAACATACCCTAGTCAATTAGGTACTGGGGCAGAAGTGGAAAGTATTCGTCGTGTCCGTGATTTCCTTATGGATATAGAATATCGAAATCAGAATTCGACACTTTCAACCTGGCAGACGAGACAGGAGAATCTAAGCAAAATTGAAGGAATTATAAACGAGCCCTCTGAGGAAAGCATTGCAACAACGGTATCTGAGTTTTGGAATGCTTGGCAACAGCTAAGTAAGAATCCAAGCAGTACAGACCTCTCCTCTCGTACGGTGGTTCAACAGAAGGCAATAGCTCTTACTGAGACCTTCAATCATATGGCGTCTCAATTGGAAACGCTAAGTACTAATTTAACGGATCGAGTTAATTCACAGATTGCTGAAGCTAATAATTATATTAGCCAAGTATCTGCACTGACTCAATCCATCAAACGTATTGAGGGCATGGGTGATAATGCTAATGACCTGAGAGATAAGCGTGATTTGTTAGTTGATCAATTGTCTAAGCTTGGGAATATTCAGGTAACAGAGACCAATGATACCTATCAATTGAGTTTTGGGGGTGTTCAGGTCGTTGATGATCTGCAATCCACCCCGTTTGACATTGCTAATGTAGCTGGGCTGACACAAGGGGCAATCGCAGGAAATATTATCTCGCGAGATACCCATGTAGCGGAATATACCAACCAATTGAACTTAATGGCCAACACATTGGCAAATGGTAAGGTTGAAGTTACATTACCGGCTGGATCCATTTTGCCTCCTGGAGTAACCATTCCGAATGCTACCATGGATGCTTCTAATCCCCGTATGTTGGCACAAGACACGACTTATACTGTTGATGGACTAAATGGGTTGCATAAGCTCGGTTATACATTGGGTTCACCCGCGAGTGCAGGTCAAGACTTCTTCGTAACCTCTGATGGAACAAATGTGATTACAGCCGCAAATATTCGTGTGAATTCAGCCATCATTAAAGACGCCGCGAATATTGCAGCTTCCATGCGAACGGAAACTGTAGCGAATGCCGATGGTACCTCAACAGAGAAAGTACTCCAAGGTAATGGGGATCTTTCGCTCTTGATTGCAGGGCTTTCCGAGAAAAAATTCAGCTTTGATCCTCTAAGAAATAATGGTGCCATAACGGATCAGGCAACCTTTGGAGGATACCTGCAATCTGTAGTTGCTCAGCTGGGTACAGAAGCGGATTTGGCTAACAAAATGGTCGAAAATGGAACGTTGCTTACAAACCATGCGGATAACCTTCGTCTATCGGTAAGTAGCGTTTCAATGGATGAAGAGATGTCTAACCTGATCAAATTCCAACAGGCATATAGTGCCTCAGCGCGGATCATTACGACTGTGGATGAGATGCTTGATAAGTTGATTAACGGCACAGGTGTCGTCGGAAGATAGGAGATGAGTTAATTGCGGATTACCCAATCCATGATGAGCAGCGGGATGATGCATAACCTGCAGAATAACTACCAACGAATGGATAAGTATCAGGAACAGCTGTTAACACAAAAACAGTTGAATCGCCCTTCGGACAATCCTGTAGGCGTTTCGAGTGCTCTTAATTATCGTCAAGAGGTATCATTTACGGTGCAGTTCTCTGAAAATGTAGAGGATGCGGATTCTTGGATGAAGTTCACCGACTCCGTACTGACAGAAACAACCAGTATTGTACAGCGGTTATCTGAACTAGCTGTACAAGCGGGTACGGAAACTATGCCAGAAGATGCTCGTATCAACGTATTGCAGGAAGTCGGCCAGCTGTATGACCAGTTGGTTTCCCTTGGGAATTCCCAATTTAAGAATAAGTATATATTTAATGGACAACGTACAGACCAAAAGCCATATCCTGATGATCCGGCGAATACGACGTATCAACTGGATACGGGAGTGGTGAACTATCAGATTGGAGCAGGGATTACAGTTCCTGTTAATATGATTGGTGACTCGGTTTTTGGTAAGTTTGGAGAAGCTGATGGATTGTTTAAAGTAGTGGATGAATTTAAGAATGCTTTGACATCTGATGATACGGCTGGAATTCAAAGTTCTATTGAAGCACTTCAAAATTCACTGCAGAACATTACAACGGCTCAGGCAGAAATCGGTGGTAAACAAAATAGACTTGACTTCACCATGAGTCGGTTGGAAGGTTTGGAGCTTAATTACCTTGATTTGCAATCCCAAGTGGAAGATACCGACATGGCTAAGGCTATTACAGAGCTGAAAACAGCCGAGAGCGTTTACCAATCGTCACTGGATACAATCGCACGAATTATTCGCCCGAGTTTGCTTGATTTTCTGAGATAGGGTGATACTATGCAATTTCCACGCATTCAAATTACGCAAGGTTTTAGTAAAATTGGCCTCGATAAAATTGAAGGGCAATGGAATATAAGACAACCTAAAGCAGAATTGGGTATGCATCAGCAACAAGGTGATTTGGCTATTAAGTACACACCGGGTAAATTGGATGTCGATCAAAGTAAAGCGTGGTCTGCGCTTGCACTGGGCAAATCTATTGAAATGATTGATCGTATAGCCCAAAATGCGATGGACTCTTCCATGCAAAATATAGCTGAGATCGCCCAAGCTGGAGATCGCATGATGGATATTACGAATAAAGGCAGTGCTTTTGCTGATCTTGCATATCAAAACTTCAATAAAGATAGACCTATGGAAATACGAGGGCCTGCTGGATACGATAATGTTGATATAACCTACACGCCAGGAACTACAGATATTCAATATACTCGAAACGGTGTTACGTTTAATCCGGAGTACAATAAGCCAATTATTGAGTACACCCCTGGAAGTGTAAGTGCTTATATTACACAGAAAAACTTCATAAAGTTTAGTACAACTGGTACACAGATGGACAAGGTTGTATAAATCGAATGTTAAGGTAGCTATAATGAACATGATATGTTTAGTATAGCTATTTTTTTTGAATATATATTTTTGATAATGTGTAGGAGGAATGTTCATGAAAGTTCAATCCGCTAGGTTTGGAGAAATTGAAGTAGCAGAGGATTCAGTTCTCCAATTTGTTAGTGCCATTTTAGGTTTTCAAGAGGAAACGCAATATGTGCTAATACCGCAGGTGGAAGAGAGTCCATTTCAATATATACAATCTATTAAAGATCCTAATCTGACTTTTGTATTAGCTGATCCTTTTCTATTTTGTGCTGATTATGAGTTTACGATCGAAGATCGCTGGCTGCAAAAGCTGGATTTGCAAAGTCAAGAGGATGTTGATATTAGAGCTATTACAACGGTACGTTCGTCCTCAGACATTTCTATTAACTTGAAAGCACCAATAGTGATTAACAAAAAAAGCAAGGAAGCCATGCAAATCGTATTGGACAGTGCAGACTACTCCACACGATATTCTCTGTTAAATGGACAAGGGGAGGCTAAATAATATGCTGATTCTCTCCAGAAATAAAGGACAGAAGATCATGGTCAGTGACGACATTGTGATATCTATTATTGAAGTCTCGGGAGATCAAGTCCGTATTGGCATTGAAGCTCCATCCCATATAAGCATCTATAGAGAAGAAATCTATACTGCGATTCAGCAACAAAATGCGATGGCAGCCTCTCCATCAAATGATCAAGTGGATCAACTTCTTCAGCAAATTCCGACCTCCAAGAAAAAGTAAATTTTTTTGAAAAATATTCTTATTATCTATAAACATTGTGTGGGTTTGTCCGATATATATATTATGGGACGCATTCAAGAGTTTGACGGCCGTAAACGAATGAATGCACCAAATCATGGGTGAAGCAAGGATGCTAATCACCAACACATTCCAAGGAGGAATTTTATCATGCGTATTAACCACAATATCGCTTCTTACAACACTCAGCGTCAATTGACTGCTAACAACAATGCACAATCCAAATCCCTGGAGAAATTGTCTTCCGGTTTCAGAATCAACCGTGCAGCTGATGATGCTGCAGGTCTAGCAATCTCTGAAAAAATGCGTAACCAAATCCGTGGTCTTGAGCAAGCTAACAAAAATGCTCTCGACGGAATCTCTTTGATTCAAACAGCTGAGGGTGCATTGAATGAAACTCACTCAATGCTGCAACGTATGGGCGAACTTTATACTCAAGCTGCGAACGAAGTGTTGACAGATGAAGACAGCGAGAAAATTGATGCTGAGATTACTCAATTGACTAGTCAAATTGATGCTATTGCTAGTCAAACTAGCTTCAATACTAAAAACTTGCTTGGTAACGCAGCTCCAGCTGATTTGACATTCCAAGTTGGTGCTAATAAAGACGAAGTTATTAAACTGACTCTTACAAAAGCTACAACTACACAATTGGGTATTAATGGTATGACTGCATTGGATGGTACTAACGCAACTGCAGCTGCAAACCTTGAAAAAGTGCAAGCAGCAATTGATACAGTTTCTGCAAACCGTGCAGGATTGGGTGCTGTTCAAAACCGTTTGGAACATACTATCAATAACCTGGGAACTACTTCTGAGAACTTGCAAGCAGCAGAATCCCGTATCCGTGATGTAGACATGGCGAAAGAAATGAGCGAATCTACTAAAACGAATATCCTTCAACAAGCTGCTACTGCAATGTTGGCTCAAGCGAACCAACAACCACAAGGCGTTCTGCAGTTGCTTCGTTAATCTTTTGTTTAACGCAGGGGCCGGCCGGATTTTCCGGTCGGTTTTTTTCTATATTTTAACAAGGGGTTGTAAAAAATGCGTATTAATCCATCCGCTGATCTTCCTCTTCGATCCAATGAACCAACTATAGTCAACCAAGCTACTGGAGTACATCCTGTTCAACCGGACAAAAATGAATCCGTTAGTAAACAGCAACTGGATAAATTAATCGAGGATGGAAATAAAGTTCTGCAACGAATGGATACCCAATTACGTTGGTCTGTGAACAAAGAGAGTAATCAAATGATTGTTAAAGTCATGGATACTCAGACGAATGAAGTATTACGAGAAATACCTCCAGAGAAGTACCTTGAATTAGTCCAAAATTTGTGTGAGCAGGTTGGGTTGTTTTTGGACGAAAAGAAATGAACCTAAGGGGGGAAAACATTGAGTAATATTAAATTAAGCGGAATGGTTTCCGGTTTAGATACGGATACAATTATCAAACAGCTTATGCAAGTAGAGCGGGCACCGCTTGATAAACTTATGCAACAAAAACAAAAAATTGCTTGGAAACGCGATGAGTACCGTGAGATGAATACAATGTTAACATCCATTCGGAATTTAGCAGACAAGATGAGATTCTCAGCATCGTTTAATAAGCAAAGCGCAACGAGTAGCAACTCAAGTGTTATTACTGCGACAGCATCCTCCTCAGCGACAAGTGGAAGTTACTCGATACAGGTAAACAAGCTAGCTTCAAGTGCTTTAGTTGCAGGTGATAGTGTTTCCGTTGATAGTATTAAATCCAAGGTTGTTGGTGATGGTGACATTACCTTTAAAAGTTATCAAGGTTCAGTGGAGAAAAGTGTCACCGTAAACATTACTGCCGGGGCTACAACATATGAAGAAGTGATTAAGAAAGTTAACGCTGCCAATATTGGTGTCACTCTTAGCTTTGATAGCGTTAATAAAAGATTTATGGCTACTACAACAGCCACAGGAGAACGCTCCTCTGTTCAAATTTCTGGAAGTGCAGTATCACAATTTGGTTTTCAGGATATGACGAGCCCACAAAAGGGTTCTGATGCTGAAGTCATGGTCAATGGGAAAACATTAACCAACGCCAACAATTCATTTGAATTAAGTGGCGTTCGATTTGATCTTAAAGGAGTATCTTCAACGGCAACTTCAGTAACGGTGGCGCAAGATACAGGAAATATTGTAGACCAGATTAAAAGTTTTGTTAACGAGTATAATAGTTTGGTTGATAAAGTGAATGAAAAAACGAAAGCTGTCCCAAGTCGTAGCTATCTCCCTTTAACAGATGAACAAAAAGAAAGCATGAATGAGAAACAGATCGAACTTTGGGAAACTAAGGCTAAGAGCGGTTTGTTATACAGAGATGATATTCTGACTGACACACTTTCATCTTTACGCAACGCTTTAATCAATAGCGTTAGTGGGCTAGCCTTTGTGAGTAGTGGTGTAAAGACTGGCATAGACAATTTGTCAGACATTGGGATCACCTTTAAAAAGTTTAGTCCAGGAATGACGGGAGAGTTGGGGAAGTTAGAGCTGGATGAAACAAAACTTAACGAAGCTATTGCAAGCAATCCAGACGGAGTTATGAAGTTATTCACCAACTCTTCAAAACTTGATCCGAAAGACAAGGATTATTTTAAAGAAAGTGGTATCGGAGAAAGGCTTTACAGTACGTTAAATACTCAAATTAATAAAATCATAAAACGTATTGGTAGTAACGCGCTGTCTGATGCTGCAGATGGCAGTCAGATGGGTATACAAATTCGGGGGCTAAACAGCAGGATAGATGTTGTGAAAACCCGAATGCAGGCAGCAGAAGACCGTTATTACAAACAGTTTACTGCAATGGAGTTGGCTTTGCAGAAGCTAAATAGTAAAGGTTCTTGGCTTACTTCTCAATTAGGACAGTAATTACTATGGCCAGAGAGATTTAATTATTCAACTTAAGTATAAAAGGAGAGAGATGTACAATGTTAGCATCCAATTATCAACAGCAATATTTAAAAACCAAGGTGGAAACAGCAAGTCCTGGTGATCTGACCCTCCTTTTATACGAAGAGTTGTATAGAAAATTAAATATGGCCAAATCACATCTAGAGAAAGATCAGGATATTGAGATGTTTGAGCGTATCGATGGAGCAAGAGCGATTATGTATGAGCTTATGGGTACGTTAAATTTCGAATATGCTATTGCACATGAATTACGTGATTTATATCAATTTTATGTAACACAGCTAAATGTATTTGCAATTAAAAAGCAACCTGAGTTACTAGACGCGGTTATTGAATTTGCGAAAGGCTTTGCCGAGACGTGGAAGCAAGCACTACAAATTTCCAAGAGCGGAAAAGGGAAATGAGATGGAACGTTATCAGGTGATGGTGCTCTTAAAAAAATTGTATGAAGAGATCATAGAGAGTCAGGATGCGAAGATATATCTGCTACATGAAGAGAGAATTGATCAGTTATTTAATGTGTTACATTCTAAAGAGAACAAGCAATACGATTTAAATGAGCTAGTTATATTAAGTGATCTTAATGAATTGAATAATTCAATCCAAGCTTTAATAGAACTTGCGTTAAATCGTATGCAAAAAAGTCACGATATGGCTCCGTTGCTTACTAAGCAGTATGAGACAGCGATATTAACAGAATCTTACTTTATCGATAGAAAGCAATAATGGGAGGCCAAATATGAGAAAGTTAAAAAAAATGCTGGTTATGATGTTAGTGTTTTTATTGGGGGTCAGTTCATTCCCTTTTACATCTCAAGCTGCAACAGACTATGTGTCAGCTACTAAGATGGTGAATCCTTCTAGTATTTTAGTAGGTGAAGAAGCTGAGGTTACTCTTAGTATTCAAGGAACCCCACCTGTTAATGTAGTAAAGCCTAATGATGTTATTTTAGTTATAGACAAGTCAGGTAGTATGGGACAAGAAAAAATGAATAGTGCTAAGGCGGCAGCCAAGGGATTCATTGATCTTATGGATTTAACCAAACACCAAGTTGGTATCGTGGATTATCAGAGTAGCCCCAGCAAAGGTGTGGAGCTTACAAGCGACGCCACGACAGTTAAAAAATACATTGACACTATCAACTCAGGAGGAGGCACAGGAACAGCTTCTGCAATTGATAAAGCAAGAGAAATGTTGGACAGCCATCGAGCAGACGCACAACCAGTAATTGTGCTTTTGACAGACGGGGATGCTACTGAAGCTGGGGATGGATTAAATGCATATCAGTACTCTCTTAAAAAGGCCGAAGAAGCAAAAAATGCAGGTATTGTCTTTTATACAATTGCATTGCTTGATCAGAGCACTAATCCTGAAACAAGCGGTCCAAACAAACTAATGAAGGATATGGCAACAACATCCCATCATCATCATTTTGTTCTTGGATCTACCGGTCTCTCTGATATTTATGCTGCTATTGTAAAAGAAATTGGGTTAGCGAGCGCTTATGATGTGGTGGTTACTGACATTGTACCCGATAATTTTGAAATTGTTCCAGATTCTTATAATAACAATATACCAAAACCTATTGTTTCTGGGAACACCCTGACATGGAGCTTTCTTGAGCTGAAAAAAGATACACTTAGTTTTACTTATAAAATCCGTCAAAAGACTGATGGAATCGCTGGAAAATTCCCTGTGACCAAAAATGGTTCAAAAATCACTTATAAAGATTATACAGGGGTCAGTAGAGATTATGTTATTCCATCTTCTAATTTAACAATAAAGTATCCAGCGCCTACCATTACAAATGTCACTCCGAATAAAGCTATAGTAGATGGAGGAGAAAAAGTAGTTATAGAAGGGCAACACTTTCTCCCTGGTGCAATGGTTAAGTTTGGGGGATATTTTTCCTCTTCTGTAGACTGGATTAGTGATGGAAGGTTGGAAGTTATAGTTCCATCCGGGAATCAGGGGAATGTTCAACTAACTGTCTATAATACAGATAATCAGTCTGCAACAGCAAATTTTGATTATTATGCAGATCCAGAAGTCGATGACTTACAGCCAGCTTCAGGACCAATGACAGGTGGCACGAATATGGTCATCTCAGGAAAGTATTTTATGACAGGTGTGAAGGTGAAAGTTGGAGAGGGATATTCCAGTAATGTAACCCGCCATTCTTCAATCTATTTATTTGCATCAACGCCACCTTCATCTAGTCCAGGTCCAGTTGATGTAGTCATTGAAAATCCAGACGGTACACAAATTACGTTGCCAAATGCTTTTACTTACGATACTCCACCCCAAATGGAACTTACAGAGGTAACTCCAGGTGAGGGGTATACTACAGGTAATGAAACAGTAACTTTAACAGGTCAATTATTTGAAAAGTCCAGTAAAGTATATTTTGGTGATGTAGAAGCTCAGGGTTTAGTTTTTTATTCTAAAAATAAAATCACCGTCAAGTCACCAACATGGTCACAAGAAGAAACAGTAGATGTAAAGGTAGTGAATACTGACGGAACGATTTCGACTCTCCCCCAAGCATTTAAATATGTATCCCCCCCACCACCGAATGCTCCTTCAATTGATTCGATTAATCCATCAAATGGACCTTTAGTTGGTGGAACCACAGTTTATATTGATGGGAAGGATTTTGTATCAGGTGCAAAAGTTGTATGGGGAGCTTCTGAAATTAAAACAACGTTTATTAATTCGAGCAGATTGATGATAGTCACTCCACCATGGACAAGTTCAGAAGCTATTAGTGTGGGAATTGTTAATCCTGACATGCAAAGTGTTTCGGTGGACAGTGCTTTCACCTATGATGCACCGCCGAAGTTACCAGCACCTACATTGAAGAGTATTTCACCAAGTAGTGGTCCACTGGTAGGGAAAACTACTGTCTATGTGGACGGAACTGGCTTCAATTCAAATAGTAAACTATTTTTTACTATGAATGGACAAGACGTTGATTTGAATGCTGTTTATGTAAATGCTAAAAGAATGATGATAACTACGCCAGCGGGTTTAAATCCGGGACCAGTTGATCTAAAAGTTTTAAATTCAGATGACCAATCTGCTTTGATGACTAGTGCATTCACTTATGATGCACCTCCGATTTATCCAGATCCAGTCATTTCAAGTATTAATCCGAACACAGGAAACATGCGTGGTGGATATGTCATTGATATTTTCGGGACTGATTTCCAAAGGGAAGCGACGGTCATGTTTGGCTCTACTCCATTGACTCTAACTGCTTATATGAATTCAAGCAACGTAAGAGTTACAGTCCCTGCTGTATTAGTTACAGGGAAAGTAGATATTACGTTAACTAATCCTGATGGTAAATCATCAACATTGGTTGGGGGATTTGAGTATAAGGATGACATCCCGACAATAACAAAACTTTCGCCTAATAGTGGACCGATGACTGGAGGAACTTTAGTCTATGTTGATGGCTCTTATTTTGCTCAAGGGATGATTGTTACTGTTGATGGGATTGAAGTTAGTCACACCTATATTAACTCCAAGAGAATTATGCTAACCACTCCAGCAAGAGCAAATCCAGGAACGGTAGAGATAAGAATCACTAATCCTAGTGGTCTCTCAGCTGCGATGGACTATACCTATGATGCACCTCCAGCATTGCCTGCACCTGTTGTTACAGGAGTTTCACCATCTTCTGGCCCTGTTGCTGGAGGGACTTATATATATATTGATGGTCGTAACATTGTATCGGGTGGTATGATTAATTTTAATGGGGTAAACTACCCCTCAACCTTTGTAAATTCTAAACGTGCCATGTTTAGGGTGCCGGCTGCTGCGTCTCCTGGCGTTGTATCTTTCTTCATTATCAATCCAGATGGACAAGCAAGTGGGACTTTGAATTTTGAGTACAAGTAGGTTAATAGGGGGCCAATTCGGCCCCTTGTTTTTAAGTTCAGGAGGGAAATAATGCAGAAAGAAACACTAATGCCGACATACATGAAAAATTTTTCTTGTATAGGGTCAGCTTGCGAAGATAGCTGCTGTGTTGGATGGAGAGTCACATTAGATAAAAAGACGTTCAAAAACTATAAAAACCTTAAGCATCCCGTACTTGGCAAGAAACTAAATGATTCTATGAAACGTATCAAAAATGGCACCTCTAGTGATTCGCAGTATGCATACTTTGTAATGGATGATCATAAGCGCTGTCCGATGTTGGAAGAGAGCGGTTTATGCGGTATACAGGCGACCATTGGGGAAGAGATGTTATCAGCTACATGTACAACCTATCCTAGAGTGATAAATAAAGTGGATACTAATTACGAAATGTCTGCTAAGTTGTCTTGTCCTGAAATTTCCAGGTTGGCTCTGTTGAATCCAGAAGGTATTGAATTTGAACACACTGAGTATGATATGAATTCAGCTTGGGGCATGAATAATGATTTTTTAGATTCATCGAAATCAGAGAATGGAGAAAATCTATTCTGGCCATTAAGAATGTTTACTATCGGAATCATTCAAAACAGAAGTTTAGAGCTGAGTGATAGAATGATTTTCTTAGGTATCTTTATTAATAAGGTACAATCACTGATAGATTCTAAAGAATATAACAAAATTGCTACCGTGATCGCAGAATATAAAAGTAAAATAAACAATAAAGAATATATCGCTAGTCTCATGAATATTAAAAGTAGTCCTGAGCTACAGTTAAGGCTTGTGGTTGAATTAATCCAGAAGAGAAACGTTTCAGGTGGAGAAGTGCCAAGATATTTGGAAAGTTATATCGATATGTGTAAAGGTTTTAATATTCAAGAAAAGGAAACATTTGATTTAGAAAAATTGAAAATTACCTATAAAGAGAACTATTCGAATTATTACAAAAGGTTTAATGAAGACTATGGTTATATATTGGAAAATTATTTAGTTAATTATATATTTGAAAGTCTATTTCCTAACATTAAGAAGAGTGATATATTTAATCATTTTACAAGGATGTCAGTGTTGTACTCCATGTTAAGAATACATCTAGTGGGTGTTGCTGGTTATCATAACGGTTTAAGTGAAGAAATAGCTATTAAAGTTATTCAGTCTTTCGCACGAGTCGTTGAACATAACATGTTCTATTTAAACTCTATAACTGATTCACTTCAGCAGAGCGGTATGGATACACTTGCTCATATTGTCTCCCTATTAAAAGAGTAAAGTAAGTTTCATGTGTTTATTCCTTAAAATCCAACATTAATCTACAAAATAATTCCAATAAAACATTTTCTTTACCAATTGACAATGGATAAGTCTGGATGGTATAGTCTGAATTGTGGGCTAAGGCCTTTGCTAGAGCCTCACTTCATTTGACGACGAAGGGAATGTTAGTGCATGCAAGGTAAAGTAAAATGGTTCAACGCAGAAAAAGGTTACGGTTTCATCGAGACTGAAGATGGCGGCGACGTATTCGTACACTTCTCCGCAATTCAATCCGAAGGCTTCAAAACTTTGGAAGAAGGTCAATCCGTAGAATTCGACATCGTCGAAGGCGCACGTGGACCTCAAGCCGCTAACGTAATCAAATTATAATCATCCGGACAATCCGACCTACATATATGGTTAGATGGTTACCAATTGAATTATCGCTAGCAATAGACTCCGGTTTTCCGGGGTCTTTTTTTGTTTTTCTAATAGATTTATTTTAAGATATTACATAATAGATTGAGAAATGAGGAAAACGGTTAATTACTTCTTCAAGCGCACTATATCAACATCATGTAAATACGGAATTTCGCCTGAATATCGTGAAATATCTCGAAATATGGCGTTACGCGTAGGTGAGCAGATGTGGCTTGAATAGATGTCATGATTCGGTCACCGGGAGTTTTTACATGGCGCTTACATTCGTGTTATAATGAAGTGGCAAAGGAAAAGGAGGAGTGCCCTATGAATTTAAGTATTCGAGGTCAACAAATCGAGGTTACCGATGCTTTGAAAGATTATGTCGACAAAAAGTTGAGTAGACTCGAGAAGTATTTCGATGCACCCCTTAACTCTGACGGTGCTGTTACATTGAGCACGACGAGAGGCTTGCATACGGTTGAGGTGACGATCCCTTTGAAAGGCATTGTGCTCCGCGCTGAAGATGAGAGCGACGACATGTACGCTTCCATTGATGCTGTGGTGGACAAGTTGGAACGTCAGATCCGTAAACACAAAACGAAAGTTAACCGGAAGTTCCGCCAGGAAGGCAGCTTGAAAACACTCTTCGTTGAAGATCCGACAGGTACAGTAGCTACTGCTGAACTGGATATGGATACAGAGGACGATGACCTGGAAGTGGTACGGACCAAGCGGTTTATGTTGAAACCGATGGACGTGGAAGAGGCAATCCTCCAAA
Organism: Paenibacillus xylanilyticus; assembly: GCF_009664365.1. Taxonomy (NCBI): domain Bacteria; kingdom Bacillati; phylum Bacillota; class Bacilli; order Caryophanales; family Paenibacillaceae; genus Paenibacillus; species Paenibacillus xylanilyticus. Next base: position 5,840,498 of record NZ_CP044310.1, on the reverse strand, counting down.
TGAACATGGTCGGCCACAATTTCTTCGTATTCTCCAACATTGAGAATGAAGAAGTCAGCGTCGTGTACAAACGGAACGATGGGAAATATGGTCTAATCGAGCAAGGTTAACCTCCTTGTACGACAATACTGAATGACCCATTAAAGGTTAAAATGAGTACTTACGAAAATTGGACTGCAGGAGGACATCTTCGTATCCTGTATGATTAATTGAACAAACTAACAAGAGCCTCTGTCCCATACGGGATGGGGCTCTTTTCTGCATGGACGCAGCCGGGAAAATTTGTGCAAGCAAGTTTATGAAACTATTTCCCATGCAGCTGCGTCTAATAGAGAGTAGGAAGCAAGAGTACTGCCTACCCAAAAGATGAACTTTTACACTCTTAATGTGTAAATAATGGAGTTTTATGATAGACTCAGTAAACTGAGAAAAGGTTCCAATTTTACCATGAACATTTTCTTAAACTAACCATATGATCTGTAAATATGACAGCGAAAAGAAAGGCTTCCGCTAACGGCTATGATTTTTTGCACTTAAACGTGTACGAAGAGGCTCCAGAAGTTCCAAGAAGTATGCCTCGGCGTGTTGCGGCGACCCTTACAAACTGTTACAATTTATGCAAGAGAATCATTGTCCTGATGAGGAATTGTCAACGAATGATCGCTAATCATAATCAATGACAGGCACAGCACCATGAACATGATTCGTAAGGTTTGGAATTGCCCTTATTATGCAAGGCGCGAGTCCGTGAATATCGAATCAGCTTCATGAGTAACCCTGGTCAAGCCTGGAGTTGATTCATCCATATTAATGTTTATATCGTTTGTCACCCCCGGGCAAGTGGATGTACATATCCATCCGATGGTGTCGCATGGCGGCAGCAGGGGGTCTATTCTGTTTTGCACGAAAGGGGTATACCATGCTAGGACTTGTCAAAAAGATCTTCGGCGACATGAACGAACGTGATGTTAAACGTCTGATGAAGACGGTCGATGTGATCAATAAACTGGAACCACAATTTCAGGCGTTGTCTGATGAGCAACTGAAAGCCAAAACCGAGGAATTCCGTGCCCGTATCGAAAAAGGGGAAACAACGGACGAGCTTCTGCCGGAAGCATTCGCAACGGTACGTGAAGCATCCCGCCGGGTTCTGGGCAAACGTCACTATGACGTACAGATGCTGGGTGGTATTGCTCTTCATGAGGGCCGCATCTCCGAGATGAAAACGGGTGAAGGTAAAACCCTCGTGGGAACTCTCCCGGTTTACCTGAATGCATTGATGTCCAAAGGGGTACACGTCGTTACCGTCAATGACTATTTGGCACAGCGTGACAGCCAGGAAATGGGGCAGATCTACGAATTCCTGGGCATGACGGTAGGGGTTAACCTGAGCGGCATGGACCACGCGCTGAAACAGCATGCATATGCTTGTGATATTACGTACGGAACGAACAATGAATTTGGTTTCGACTATCTGCGTGACAACATGGTGCTATACAAAGAGCAAATGGTACAACGTCCGCTGTTCTTCTGTATCATTGACGAGGTAGATTCCATCCTGGTCGATGAGGCGCGTACGCCTCTGATCATTTCCGGACAAGCTCAAAAGTCTACTGACTTGTACTATGCAGCAGACCGTTTTGTGAAACGTCTGACACCGGAAGATGACTTTACAGTAGATATCAAAGTGAAATCCGTTGCCCTCACTGAAGGTGGGGTAGCTAAGGCGGAGAAAGCATTCGGCATTGAGAACTTGTATGATCACGCCAATGTTACGCTTAACCATCACATCGTACAAGCGCTGAAAGCGAACGTAATCATGCGTCGTGACGTCGACTACGTAGTCAGCGATGAAGAAGTCATGATCGTCGATGAGTTTACAGGCCGTCTGATGGCTGGTCGTCGTTATAGTGACGGGTTGCACCAGGCGATTGAAGCAAAAGAAGGCATCGAGGTACAGAACGAGAGCATGACGCTCGCTACAATCACATTCCAGAACTACTTCCGGATGTACCGCAAGCTTGCGGGGATGACGGGTACAGCGAAAACCGAGGAAGAAGAGTTTAAGAAAATCTACGGCCTCGAAGTATTGCAGATTCCGACCAACCGTCCGAACAAACGGAATGACATGGCAGATGTCGTTTACAAGAGCATCGACGGCAAGTTTAAAGCTGTAGTTGAAGAGATCGTGGAACGCCACAGCAAGAACCAGCCGGTTCTGGTCGGTACAGTATCGATCGAGAACTCCGAGCGTCTCTCCGACATGCTGAAACGCCGTGGTGTCAAACACCAGGTACTGAATGCCAAATACCATGCGGAAGAAGCAGAAATTATCTCTGGAGCTGGTCAAGCAGGTGCGGTTACGATCGCAACCAACATGGCTGGACGGGGTACGGATATTATCTTGGGTGAAGGGGTAGCCGAAGTGGGCGGTCTTCATATCATCGGTACAGAGCGTCACGAATCACGCCGGATCGATAACCAGCTGCGCGGACGTGCAGGACGTCAGGGTGACCCGGGTTCTACACAGTTCTATCTGTCACTTGGTGATGAGCTGATGAGACGTTTCGGTGCAGACAACGTACTGAACATGATGGAGCGTCTAGGCTTTGAAGAGGACCAACCGATTGAGAGCCGCATGATTACTCGTGCAGTTGAGTCCGCACAGAAGCGTGTTGAAGGAAACAACTTTGACGTACGTAAAGTCGTTCTTCAATATGATGATGTCATGAACCAACAACGTGAGATTATTTATAAACAGCGCCGCGAGGTGCTTGAATCCGAAAATATCAAACAGATCGTTATGGATATGATCAAGCCTTCCATTGAACGTATTGTTGAAGCACACTGCAGTGATGATATTCCAGAAAACTGGGAACTGCAGGAAGTGGCGGACTACATGAACAGCAAATTGCTGGATGATGGTGCGATTACCAAAGACGAGCTGTGGGGCAAGGAAGCCGAAGAAATCATCGAGTACCTGTTTGATAAAGTGCAGAAGAAGTACAATGCACGCGAAGAGCGTATCGGTGAAGAAATGGTTCGTGAATTCGAGAAAGTTGTTGTGCTTCGTGCAGTCGACAGCAAGTGGATGGACCACATTGATGCGATGGATCAACTGCGTCAAGGTATCCACCTGCGCGCATACGGCGGTACAGACCCACTGCGTGAGTACCAATTTGAAGGCTTCGAGATGTTCCATCAGATGATTGCTTCGATTCAGGAAGAAGTGGCAACTTATGTGATGAGAGCTCAAATCGAGAGCAATCAGGAACGTCAAGCGGTAGTGGAAGAGAGCCAAATCTCGACTAGCGGAGAACCTGCTGAGAAGCGCCCGGTAAAAGTCTCTGACCAAATCGGCCGCAATGATCCTTGTCCATGCGGCAGCGGCAAAAAGTATAAACACTGCCACGGCCAAGAATAGTTAAGCGATATTCTCTTACACCATAACGGAGATTGCAGAAGCAATCTGTAGAAGCGAAGCGTTCGCCTAAAAGCTTTCTGAAAGAAAGCTGCATCGGAAGCATACGCTATCACCAGATTTGTTCCTTTTATAAAAGGGAATCAAAAAAATCTGGGGATAACAGCGATCGGAAGATGCTACTGCAATCGGAGTGTTATGGTGTAATAGCAGCTAGGTTAACTTATATAGAATACATGAACGGCTCCTTGCTGCCGGGCATTTCAAATGATCAAATGAAGGATGCAGAACCGATGATTGGTGCATAGTTATAACTATACAGCCATGATCCAGGTGAAGAGAATTGCCGCTATATGGTAATCCGGACACCGAGGTGAAGCATCTGATACCTGATCTGGAGAAGTGCCCGGTTTGCGGGGAGCTTATCTTAATGAAAAGAGGAATTGCACATGATTGATCCAAGCGTGAAGCAGGACCTGCGTGAAATAGGCAAGAAACTAACAAACCTTAGGGGGTCTCTTTGACTTAGATCTCAAACAGGAAATGATTGAGAACTTTGAAGAGAAGATGTCAGCTCCCGATTTCTGGGATGATAATGAAAAGGCACAATCGGTGATCGCCGAGATGAATGCGGTGAAGGGATCGGTTGATCAATACGCCAAACTCCAGCAGGACTATGATGATGCCCTAATGATGGTTGAACTGGCCGATGAAGAAGGCGATGAAGACCTGGCTGCCGAGGTTGCCAGCAGCGTTACGGCCATCGTAGGCAAGTTGGAAGAGTTTGAGCTTCAACTTCTGCTGAATCAACCGTACGATAAAATGAACGCCATTCTTGAGCTTCACCCGGGTGCGGGCGGTACCGAGTCACAGGACTGGGGACAAATGCTGCTCCGGATGTACACTCGCTGGGCTGAGAAACGCGGCTTCAAGGTAGAGATTCTGGATTATCTGCCAGGCGATGAAGCAGGGATTAAGAGTGTTACGTTATCCATCAAAGGACATAATGCTTATGGTTATCTAAAAGCAGAGAAGGGTGTCCATCGATTGGTGCGGATCTCTCCTTTTGACTCATCGGGCCGGAGACACACATCCTTCGTATCCTGTGACGTTGTTCCAGAGATCGACGATACGGTGGAAGTAGACATCCGGACAGAGGATTTGAAGATCGATACGTATCGTGCGAGTGGTGCGGGTGGACAGCACATCAATACCACCGACTCTGCCGTACGGATCACACACATTCCTACCGGAGTCGTGGTAACGTGTCAGAACGAACGTTCACAGATCAAGAACCGTGAGCGTGCGATGACGATGCTTCGTTCCAAGTTGTATGAGCGTAAAATTGAAGAGCAAAAACAACAGCTGGATGAAATCCGAGGCGATCAGTCGGATATTTCATGGGGAAGCCAGATTCGCTCCTATGTATTCCATCCCTATAGTATGGTAAAGGATCACCGTACGAGCGTAGAGACAGGAAATACAGGTGCAGTCATGGACGGCGACCTCGATGCATTCATCGACGGTTATTTGCGCAGCCAGATTAAAGTAGAAACCGAGTAACTAAAGTTCCTGTATGGACCGGATACGTGTAGGCGTATGCTGGTGTATACAGGGGCTTTTTTTTGAGCCCAAATAGGGAAGAGAGTTCAGCAACTTATCAGTCATATAAAAGGAGAGCACGACAACTATGCAAGAGCATCAGCATTTCGTTCCAAACCGCAAAAAGAGGTTAGCCACCCTTATCCCTCTGAATGGACCCTGGAGAAACGTAGTGGATACGGCATCCATTATTATTGGTTCGTTTCTCATTGCGGTAGCCTTTAACTTATTTTTATTACCTAATCAGATCGCTTCAGGTGGAGTATCCGGGCTGTCTATTCTAGGAAAGGAATGGCTGGGGCTTGAACCCGCATACACGCAGTGGGCCATCAATATTCCACTTCTCATTGCAGGGTTTCTACTTATTGGGAAACAGTACGGGATCCGTTCGGTACTCGGGAGTATTGTACTCCCCCTGTTTGTTTATCTGACGAAAGACTGGGCCATTCCCACGACGAATCCTTTGCTCGGATCTCTGTATGGAGGTATCGGTGTGGGGCTCGGCATCGGTATTGTATACCGGGGAAGAGGTTCAACAGGTGGGATGAGTATCCTCGCCAGAATCGTACAGAAATACAGTGGACTTAGTTACTCTCTTTGCGTTGTGATTATGGATGCTACGGTTATTATTATGGCTGCGTTTGTATTGTCGTTGGAACAGTCACTTTATGCACTGATTGGGCTATACGTTACCGGAAAAGTCATTGATGCCGTGGAGATGGGACTTGGTTACTCGAAGGTTGCATACATTATCTCCAACAAGACGGAGCCGATCACCAAAGTCATTCTCGCCGATCTGGATCGTGGATTAACGAAGCTGGAGGCAAAAGGTGGCTACACGGACGACCAGCGTACCGTATTAATGGTCGTGGTTGGGCAAAATGAGGTGCCAAGACTGAAAGCACTGATCCGGTCCGTGGACCCGCAGGCTTTTGTTATTATCAGTAATGCGCATGAAGTGCTCGGCGAAGGCTTTAAGCGAGACGAGGCATAATTTCAGTTAGTGCCGATTAACGAGCGACATATAAAATAAAAAAAGCAGGGATGTCCATTCCAGCCAAACATGGCGGAGGATGTCCCTGCTTTTTACGTTTTAAATTACCCTTTAAATTACCCTATATTACTGTTACAAAATGGGAGAAAGTAAGCGGGAGATCGCTTCTTTGAAACGAATCTTCAGGCTGCGCTTGTTGTACTCCTCCTGCGTCATCTCTCGGGACACCTTAAGGTCATGCTCAAAGGTATCGACCAATGCCGTGGCGATGACCTCATCATACATAAACGCATTCACCTCAAAGTTCAACCGGAAACTGCGGTAATCAATATTTGCCGTACCCACCGATGCGACCATGCTGTCAATAATGAGCGTTTTGGCATGGATAAAGCCGTTATCGTATATAAATACTTTTGCTCCGACTTTTAACAGTTCACCAATGTAAGACAGCGTAGCCCAGTATACGAAGGCGTGATCCGGTTTGTTGGGAATCATGATGCGCACATCAATACCTGACAGGCACGCGAGACGTATGGCTTCGAATACACTGGCATCCGGGATAAAGTAAGGCGTCTGAATCAGAATGGAATGTTTGGCTCCATTAATCATCTTCAGATAACTGTTCTTGATGTGCTCCGTCTCTGCATCCGGTCCGCTGGAGACAATCTGCATCGCCGTCGTTCCTGTACCCTCAATATGCGGGAAATGTTCAGGAACATATGGGGTGTCATGCTGCTTGGATGCCTCATTCCAATCAAGAAGGAAGCGCGTCTGAAGCGCATGAACGGCATTTCCCTGAATCCGCAGATGGGTATCGCGCCAATAACCGAATTTGGAATTCAACCCGAGGTACTCATCACCCACGTTAAATCCGCCGGTATAACCGAGGTTACCGTCAATGATGACGATTTTACGGTGGTTGCGGTAGTTCATACGCAGATTGATTAGACTGAATTTCGATGGGAAAAAGACTTCCACCAAACCGCCTGCTTCGCGCAATTCTTTGAAAAAGCGATTTGACACCCGCCGCGATCCAAGCGCGTCGTACAGTAGACGAACCTTGATGCCTTCCCGTGCTTTGCGGATCAGAGCATCCCGAATGCGTTTACCCAGCCGGTCGCCCCGGTAAATGTAATATTGCACGTGAACATGATCCTGCGCCGCTTCGATATCATCGAGTAACCGTTGGAACTTGTCCGTTCCATCCGTGATGATCTCTACAGCATTGTCTTCCGTAAGGAGAGCGCCGTTTTGTTTCAGATTCATATAGATCATATCCTGGCTGCTTTCGGTGGCTCTGTTGTTGAATGGCGTCCGATTATCATGCAGCTGTTCGAGCTGTGCGGCGATGCGCTCCTCCAGACCAAGCTTCTTTCTCTCTTTCCATTGGAACAGCCGGTAGCGGGTCAGATTCTGACCTGTTAGTAGATAAAGTACGAACCCAAGCACAGGAATAAAGTTCAATACAAGCAGCCAAGCCCAGGATGCACTGGCATCCTTGCGTTCGAAGAACACAACTGCTGCAGCGAAGATAATATTCAGGCCCAGGAGTACCATAAGTAAAATGGATTCGATATGCACTGTAGTCCCCCATGTCTCGTAATGACCAACGTGAATCCATTCATAAACCCTTCCTCGTGTAGAATTTGTTATGAATAAGACCTTGGTATGTAATGTTTCCTATAAAACGTATTTTAGCAGAAGTATTCGGGTTCGTCCGCAGATATTGGAAAGATATGTTCGGATTTGATAAGAATCCATGTGAAATTGATGGTAGAGTGTTGTATTTATATAACTAGAGTCGTATAATAATACACAAATATGCATAGAAGCGACGGAATTACAGTGTGAGGGCCGTTTGAGGGCGTGAGCATCGTATAAGTATCGCATACAACAGGATTGGGGGAGCGAGAGTGAGTAACAAATTGAGAGTGGCAATTGTCGGTTCCACCGGCTACGGCGGGGTGGAGCTGATTCGTTTTTTTCAGAACCATCCACAGGTTGAAATCACTTCGGTGATCTCTTCATCCAGCAGCGGCGAGTCTATTGCAGACGGATTTCCGCATTTGACGGATGTGATTCGCAGGCCACTGGATGGCGTGGTTCCGGCTGAGATTGCAGAACGTGCAGATCTGGTATTCACGGCTACCCCATCTGGAGTTAGTGCGAAGCTCGTTCCAAGCCTGCTTGAAGCGGGGCTGAAGGTGATCGATCTGTCTGGTGACTTCAGATTGAAGGATGGAGCCGTGTATGAACAGTGGTATAAACACCCGGCTCCGCCGAGTGATCTGCTGGAACAGGCTGTATACGGGATGGCCGAAGTGTACGGGGATGAAGTAAAAGGCAAAAACTTTATTTCCAACCCGGGCTGTTATCCTACAGCTACCCTTCTTGGACTTATTCCTGCAGTGGAAGCAGGATGGATCGATCCATCCACGATTATTATCGATGCCAAATCCGGTGTATCCGGTGCTGGACGGGGAACGAGTCTGACGAACCATTATGCAGAGATGAACGAAAATTTCAAAGCCTACAAACTTAACAAACACCAACATATACCTGAGATTGAGCAAGTACTTGGCAATATTACCGGAAGTCCGGTAACGGTCACGTTTACGACGCACCTGGTGCCAATGACACGTGGGATCATGAGTACGATGTACGCAAGCCTGGTAGGAGAACACAGTGATCGGGACCTGGTGGATCTGTACCGTAAGTATTATGAGAATCGGCCTTTTGTAAGAGTTCGTGAACCAGGCATCTGGCCTTCGACCAAAGAAGTGCAAGGCTCCAACTACTGTGATATCGGATTTGCAGTTGATCCAAGAACCGGACGCTTAACAATCATATCGGTCATCGACAACCTGGTGAAGGGTGCTTCCGGGCAAGCGATTCAAAATATGAACCTGATGATGGGATGGGAGGAAAACCTCGGGCTGAACATGACGCCGGTATATCCATAAGGAGTGGTGATCGGGAGAGCAGGCAGATGCACTTCCGGAACTGTTCAGGAGACCATCGGAATCGGGATTAGCAAGCGGTTAATCGGCATGCAGCCGAACGCACACGGGGGATAACATATGGGAACAAATGTGAAGCAACAGGCTTACACCGTAGTGGAAAACGGAACGATTGTAACCCCGCGCGGGTTCGCTGCTGGCGGACTTCATTGCGGATTGAAAAAAACATCACGCAACGATATCGGAGCGATCCGTTGTGAAGTGCCAGCCACGGCAGCGGCCGTGTATACAACGAACGTATTCCAGGCTGCGCCGCTGAAGGTAACTCGCGAGAGCTTGAGCAATGGACGCCTTCAGGCCGTTGTTGTTAACAGTGGTAATGCCAATGCTTGTACCGGGCAGCAGGGTGAAAAGGATGCGTATGCGATGCGTTCGGCAGCAGCACGTGAACTTGGCGTAGCTGAAGAGGATGTAGCTGTGGCATCGACCGGTGTGATCGGTGAGTTGTTGAAAATGGACGCAGTACACTCGGGTATCAGTGCACTGCCGGCAAGCTTGGGGCAGGGAGCCAATGAAGCGGAGCAATTCTCTCAAGCGATCTTGACAACGGATTTGGTGAAAAAGGAAGCCTGCGTATCTGTCGTTGTAAACGGCAGGAACGTTACGATTGCAGGTGCAGCCAAAGGATCTGGCATGATTCATCCCAACATGGCGACGATGCTCGCATTTATAACGAGTGATGCGGTTATTGGCGCAGAAGCACTGCAAAGTTTGCTGCGTCAGGCGACCAACCATACGTTTAACATGATCACCGTAGATGGAGATACGAGCACAAACGATATGCTGGTCGCGATGTCCAGTGGGATGGCGGGGAACGAAGAATTGACCACGGACCATCCGGACTGGGACGCTTTTGCTGCAGGATTCACTTATGTGTGTGAAGTGCTGGCCAAAGCAATTGCACGTGATGGTGAAGGAGCAACCAAGCTGGTTGAGGTGCAGGTTACGGGTGGAGTGAGTGATGAATCGGCACAGGCGATTGCCAAAACGGTTATCGGCTCCAGCCTGGTGAAGTCAGCGATGTTCGGTGCGGACGCAAACTGGGGACGGATTATTGCAGCCGTGGGGCGTGCAGGACAGCCAGTTAACCCGGACACCGTGGATATCCGTTTGGGAGATATCTCGGTACTTGAGCAGTCCCGCCCAGTTGTATTTGACGAAGAGGTGGCGCTGGCCTACTTGCAAACCGATACCGTTCGCATTGTGGTAGATCTGCACCACGGCGAAGGAAAGGCTACAGCATGGGGCTGTGACCTGACCTATGACTATGTACGAATCAATGCGGCATACCGCACTTAATAAACGATCTTTTAACTATCTTGTGTTATTCAATATTAATTATTGCAATTTTACATGGTAACGGAGAGTGCAGGACCAATCTGTAGAAGCGAAGCGCTCGCCTTTATCCCCGGATTTTACCCTGTAGAAAAGGGATCAAAAAAATCTGGGGATAACAGCGATCGGAAGATGGTGCTGCAATCGGAGTGGCAAATGTAAAAGGTTTGTTTTTATATAGAACAAAATACGAAAGGAGTGCTCCTCATGAATTCAACATTGCAAAATGAGAGTGCCGGAGTGGAAAAAGGTGCAGAGAAGCAGACGTTTGTCATGAAATGCGGAGGCAGCACGCTCGCGGCTTTGCCAGAATCCTTTTTTGCGGATTTGCGCGACTTGCAGTCCCAGGGAACTCAGCCCGTCATCGTGCATGGTGGAGGTCCGGCGATATCGGAGAATCTGGCGAAGCTGGGCATTGAAACCGAGTTCGTGAATGGACTCCGCAAAACGACCGAACCCGTGCTGGATGTCGTGGAGATGGTGTTGGCCGGGAGTATCAACAAACAGATCGTACGCCTGATAGAGCGCGTCGGAGGACATGCGCTGGGCCTGTCCGGCGTAGACGGTGGACTAATCCAAGCCAAACCTGTGGCAAATCATGCAGAGATCGGCTGGGTTGGAGACGTAACAGGCGTTCAAGCAGAAATCATTCAAGGCATAGTGAACATGGGATATATGCCTGTGATTGCGCCGGTGGGCGTGGATGCAAACGGACAACGGTATAATATCAATGCAGATACAGCCGCGGGTGCGGTAGCTTCCCACCTCGGGGTAAGCCGGATGATCGTTGTGACGGATGTACCTGGAATCATGAAGACCGTTAACGGGGAGAAAAAAGTACTGCCATCGGTCTCTGTACAGGAAATCGAGGACATGATTCAAACCGGAGAAATCTACGGCGGCATGATCCCGAAGGTGCGCGCAGCGATTGCCTGCATTCATGGCAAAGTACGCGAGGTTATTATCGTGGACGGAAGCGAGCCGCAGATCCTGAGCCGCGTGCTGAAGGGTGAAACGATCGGAACCCGAATTATCCGCATGCAATAAGGTGAATTTCAAAACAGATAGATTAATATTCTGTACGGATTTATATAAGTTGAATAGCAACGTTACACAAGAACGTAGAGTGCAGAACCAATCTGGAGAAGCAAGGCGTTCGCGTTTATACCCGGATGTTAACCTCTAAAAAATTAATTCAAAAAATCCGGGGATAACAGCGATCGGAAGATGGTGCTGCAATCGGAGTGGCTCTGTGTAGGTTGGTTTGTCTTATATGGAGTATCGGTATACTTACAAAAAGGAATAGGAGTGTGAAAGGTGATGGCAAAAGGCAATGAACAGCCAGGTTCTGGCACAGCAGTAGCGGGAGCAGCAACAGGTGCAGCGGCACAGACGGAAAGCTCTCTTTTCCAAACGTATGCGCGTTATCCAATCAGTCTGGTCAAGGGTAAAGGCAGCTGGTTATGGGATGATCAGGGCAACCGTTATCTCGACTTCATGTGCGGACTCGCTGTAACGAGCCTTGGCCATGCACCGGAGAAAGTGGGAGCCAAGCTGAAAGCTCAGATCGATGAGCTGTGGCATGTCTCCAACCTGTTCCAGATTCCGGGCCAGGAGAAAGCAGCCGCGTTGCTGACAGACAATACATGTGCCGATGCGGTGTTCTTCTGCAACAGTGGCGCGGAAGCCAATGAGGCAGCGATTAAAGTCGCACGTCGTTATCACCAGAAGGTGAAAGGGAACGACCGTTATGAAGTGATTACGTTTGCCCAGTCCTTCCACGGACGGACACTCGCAACACTGACAGCAACAGGGCAGGATAAGGTGAAAGAAGGATTTTTGCCATTGCCAGCTGGATTCGTGACCGTTCCTTTGCATGATATTGCAGCTTTGGAAGCGGCAATCGGCCCTAGAACAGCAGCAATTATGCTGGAAATGGTTCAAGCCGAAGGCGGTGTATATCCGGTCGAACCGGAATTCGTCAAGCATGTACGGAAATTGTGTGACGAGCATGGTCTCTTGCTGATCGTAGACGAAGTACAGACCGGAATGGGACGTACAGGCAAGCTGTTTGCACATGAACACTATGGCATTGAGCCAGATGTGTTTACGGTGGCCAAAGGGATCGGCAGTGGTTTCCCGGTAGGCGCGATGCTGGGTAAAGGTTTCCTGCGGGATGCGTTTACGCCAGGCAGCCATGCAACGACATTTGGGGGTACTCCACTAGCTTCCTCCGTGGTCATTGCTACGATTGAAACGATGTTGGAAGATCGCTTGCCGGAGCGCGCTGCTGAGATGGGTGACTATCTGATGAGCTCCCTGCGGAAGCGTTTGGCAGGCAATTCATTTGTGAAGGAAGTTCGCGGATTGGGGCTTCTGGTCGGAATTGAATGTGCAGAGCCAGTAGGCGACATCGTTTTGGCCGGACAGAAACGTGGTATCTTGTTCGTGACCGCAGGGCCGAATGTCATTCGTCTGCTTCCGAATCTGTATGTGAGCAAGGAAGAGATCGATGAAGCGGTATCCCTGGTAGCAACGTTGATCGAAGAGCACGTAGCAGCGAAGAAGGTTTAATTCATTTTGACAAAATGAAAAGCATGCTGTACTGGGGCCTTTCATGGCCCTGGCGCAGAACTAGATGATGAATCCCTGTAGCCGCGCGGAGAACCTGCGGAAGATAAAGAAAGCCACAGGCTGCCTGAGCAGCGCTGCCACAGCTGCTCTCTTCTGCCCGAGCGGGTGCAGGGAACCGGATATAAGGAGGACAACATTCACATGACAGCACAACAAACGGAGAAAATCCAGAAGATTGATCTTAGAGGCCGTGACTTTATTGAGTTTACCGATTACACGGCCGAAGAGATTCGCTACTTACTGGACTTGGCCATTGAGATCAAAGGCAAGCAAAAAAATGGCGTAGCCTATCAGCCGCTGAAAGGTAAAACGATTGGACTTATTTTTGAAAAATCATCCACACGTACGCGTGTATCCTTCGAAGTAGGCATGTTCCAGCTGGGTGGACACGCACTCTTCCTGAGCAAAAACGATATCCAGCTTGGTCGAGGGGAAACAACTCATGATACGGCTAAAGTATTGTCCCGCTACCTGGATGGCATCATGATTCGTACCTTTGGACACCATAATGTAACTGAATTGGCGGAGCATGCCGATATCCCGGTCATTAATGGACTGAGCGATGCTGCTCATCCGTGCCAAGTACTAGCGGACTTCCAAACCGTGCTGGAGTACAAAGGCAAACTGGCTGGCTTGAAAATGGCTTATGTCGGAGACGGGAACAACATGGCACACTCTCTCATGCTGGGTGCAGCGAAGATGGGCATGCATGTTGCTGTAGCAACGCCAAAAGGGTATGAGCCGGATAGCGCAGTGGTAGAGCAGGCGCGCAGCATTGCGAAGGAAAGCGGTTCTGAAGTGACTGTGACGTACAGTGCTCAGGAAGCTGTGAAGGATGCCGATATCATCTATACCGATGTGTGGGCAAGCATGGGCTTTGAAGAGGAGCAAAAGGTTCGTGAGCAGGCTTTTGCTGCGTACCAGGTCGATGAGGAACTGATGAAAGGCGCCAAGCCAGATTACATGTTCCTGCATTGTCTGCCGGCACACCGCGGAGAAGAAGTAAGTGCGGGCGTCATTGATGGACCGAACTCCCTGATCTTTGATCAGGCAGAGAACCGGCTTCATGCACAAAAGGCCTTGATGGCTGCGTTAATGAGCGAATAACCGCTGTTTACCTAAATGAGTTGATTTTAGGCGCAGGGTTAGCGATGATAGATTCATCTATTTATACACTGAAATAAGATAAATTGGTGCATTCGCAAAAACGGAGAGACAGAAATGACCTTTAGAAACGAACGATTTATATCTATCCTGGGACGTCTTTCAAATTTATATAAGTTGAACCTGAATAAAACACGATAACGGAGAGTGCAGAACCAATCTGAAGAAGCGGAGCTAAAAGCTTTCTGAAAGAAAGCTACTTCGTAAGCATAATCTCGCCTTTATCCCCGGATTTTCCCCTTTAGAGGGGAATCAAAAAAATCTGGGGATAAGAGTGATCGGAAGATGGTACTGCAATCGGAGTGTTGTAGTGTAACATTCTAAAAGGCTATCTGTATAAAAAAAGAAACGATGGATCTGGGGATAAGAGCGATCGGAGGGTTTTCTGGCTCGTAGTTTTTAGCAGATGCATAGCTTGTTTAACTTATTGGCAATTGAATTTGGGGAGGACCAACGAACATGGCTAAGGAAAAAATCGTACTCGCCTACTCCGGCGGGCTGGACACATCTGTAATTTTGAAATGGCTGAAAGAAACCTATGACGCAGAGATTATCGCATTTACTGCAGATATCGGACAAAAGGATGAGCTGGACGGCCTCGAGGAAAAAGCACTCGCTACCGGCGCTTCGAAAGTGTATATCGACGATCTGCGCGACGAGTTCGCGAAAGATTTTATCTACCCGATGTTCCAAGCGGGTGCTCTGTATGAAGGACAATACCTGCTCGGCACAAGTATCGCTCGTCCGCTGATTGCTAAACGCATGGTCGACATCGCTCGTGCAGAAGGCGCTACTGCGATCGCTCACGGCGCTACGGGCAAAGGAAATGACCAGGTTCGTTTCGAGTTGAACGCAGCTGCGCTGACACCGGACGTTCAAGTGATTGCGCCATGGCGTTTGGAAGAATTCCGCAACCAGTTCCCAGGACGCGCAGAGATGATTGCTTATGCAGAGAAACACGGTATTCCGGTAACGGCATCTGCTGCTAAGCCTTACTCTACAGACCGTAACCTGCTGCATATCAGCTATGAGAGCGGTGTGCTTGAAGATCCTTGGTTTGACCCAAGCACAGACGAGAACAAAGACATGTTCCTGCTCAGCAACGCACCGGAAGATGCACCAGATCAAGCGGAGTACGTTGAACTGGAGTTCGAACAAGGCAACTGCGTAGCCCTGAATGGCGAGCGTTTGAGCCCGCTTCAAATGATGGAACAATTGAACGAACTGGGCGGCAAGCACGGCATTGGCCGTGTCGACATGGTCGAGAACCGTTTTGTTGGCATGAAGAGCCGCGGGGTATATGAGACACCAGGTGGAACAATCCTGTTTACGGCACATCGTAAAATGGAATCCATCACCATGGACCGTGAAGTGATGAACCTGCGTGATAGCCTGATCACGCGTTACAGCACACTCGTGTACAACGGCTTCTGGTTCGCACCGGAACGTCTGGCACTGCAAGCGCTGGTAAGCGAAAGCCAGAAAAACGTAACAGGTACCGTACGTGTGAAATTGTACAAAGGCAACATCATTGGCGCAGGCGTGAAAAGCCCTGTCAGCCTCTACAACCCGGACATCGCTACGATGGAAGCTGATCCAACGCAAGCGTATGATCAAGGAGATGCTACCGGCTTTATCCGCCTGAACGCCCTGCGTCTGAAAGTTAATTCCGGCGTGGAACAAAACAAGAAATAATACTTTAAAATAGCCTCATATCATGACCAATATAACTTTACAGGGCAGGCCGTTCTTGCACATCGGGCAGGGGCGGCTTTGTCCATGAACGAAAGGGGAGAACTCACCGTGAGCAAGCTGTGGGGAGGACGTTTTACCAAACAAACCAATCATCTGGTTGAGGAATACACGGCATCAATCAACTTTGACAAAGCTTTGGCTGAGGAAGATATTCAAGGCAGTCTCGCCCATGTAACCATGCTGGGCAAATGCGGTATTTTGCCTGCGGAAGATGTGGAAACGATTAAGGAAGGTTTGATTACCGTACTGCACAAAATCCGTGCAGGCGAAGTGGAATTCTCTGTTTCGGATGAAGACATCCACATGAACATTGAGAAAAACCTGATCGAAACCATTGGCCCTGTCGGTGGCAAATTGCACACAGGTCGCAGCCGGAATGACCAAGTCGCAACAGACATGCACTTGTACCTGCGTGAGCGTGTAGTTGGTTTTGTTGGCATGCTGCATGCGCTGCAGGAAGCGTTGATCGGACAGGCCAAGGACAACCTGGATACAATCGTACCGGGCTATACCCATCTTCAACGTGCACAACCGATTCTGTTCGCTCATCACCTGATGGCGTATGTCTCCATGTTCCAACGGGATGCAGAACGTCTGATGGACAGCTACAAACGGATTAACGTTCTGCCGCTGGGTGCAGGTGCACTTGCAGGAACAACATTCCCGATTGACCGCCACTTTGTAGCCGAGCAGCTCGGCTTCGACGGTGTGTACGAGAACAGTCTGGACGCGGTTAGTGATCGTGACTTTATCGTGGAGTTCCTGGCAGCAGCTTCCCTCATCATGACTCACCTGTCCCGTCTGAGTGAAGAACTGGTGCTGTGGAGCAGTACCGAGTTTGGTTTTGTTGAACTGGACGATGCGTTCTGCACAGGCAGCAGCATTATGCCGCAGAAAAAGAATCCGGATGTCCCGGAGCTTGTTCGTGGTAAAACCGGACGTGTATACGGCAACCTGATCGGTTTGCTGACCGTCTTGAAATCTCTTCCTCTGGCCTACAACAAAGACATGCAGGAAGACAAGGAAGGCATGTTCGATACAGTTGCTACGCTGGAAGGCGCACTGCAATTGTTCGCACCGATGATTGCAACGATGAAAGTGAATAAGGACCGGATGCGCCAAGCGGTGAATCAGGACTTCTCCAACGCTACGGATATTGCCGACTTCCTCGTGGGCGAAGGCTTGCCATTCCGTCAGGCGCATGAAGTCATCGGTAAAACGGTGCTGTACTGCATCCAGAACGGCAAGTATTTGCTGGATCTGAGCATTGATGAGTTCCGTCAGTTCTCCCCGCTGTTTGATGATCGCATCTACGATGTGCTCCAACCGGAAGCGGTGGTTAACGCACGTAACGTATATGGTGGCACAGCTTCCGGACAAGTGGCTGAAGCCATCGGACGCAGTGAAAAGGTGTTGGAAATTACGGCGCAATGGATCACAAGCCGCGGCTAACGCCAAGGCTGTCCCGGCAGTACAAAAGTTGAATTATATAAAAAGAAGCAGACCAGTGGAGATTCCTCCATGGTCTGCTTCTTTTTTCGCTTTTTTAATTACAAATCAAGCTGAATATGAAGGCTCTCTCAGAAGTAGATCCTCTAGCTTGCCTTCATTGCTCCGAGGCGCGCTTCCCTTTAGTTCCGTTCAGGCAGTGGCAGCCACCGCAGCACATTCTGAATTTTCTCATCCCAGTAAGCCCAGTCATGTCCGCCAGGTTCTTCTTCATAGGTCAACTGAAAATCGGTCTGTATACAAGCCTCACGGAAAGATTGGTTTTCTTCATACAGGAAATCTTCCGTGCCGCAGCATTGATAGAGAATTGGACGTGGCCCTTGGCTTGTCTGACTTTCTTTTAGCAAATGAAGCAGGTCATTCTCCGAACCCTTGATCTCTGGTCCGAAAATGCGCTCCATTTCGGTCTGCTGTAGTGCGGAGAGAATTTTGTTATCCATATGGGCGGCCATATCCAGAGCCCCTGATAAGCTTGCTGCTGCGGCATATTGCTCCGGTTTGCGCAGGGCCAGTTTGAATGCCCCGTAACCACCCATGGACAAGCCGGCAACGTAGTTGTCTTCCCGTTTGGAAGACAGCGGGAAGAAGGAGCGTGCCAGGGCAGGCAGCTCTTCACTGATGAATGTCCAGTAACGTCCGCCTTCGGCCATATCCGTATAGAAGCTGCGATGCACTTGCGGCATGACAACAGCGATTCCGAGGTTTGCCACATAACGTTCAATGGATGTCCGGCGCAGCCAGATGGAATCATCATCCGATAGGCCATGCAGCAAATACAGCGTAGGGTGAAGTCCTTTGCCTGAAACGTTATCCATCCCAATCTGATTATGGGTCTGCTGTGGCAGAATAACATGCATGCTCGTGCTAAGTCCTAGCGTGTCGGAGTAAAAATCACATTTTATAAGTGCCATCTCTACAAAGTAACCCCTTTCATGAATTCATTAACTGAATGTCCTGCCTGAGTTGAATGCGGTCACAGTTAATGGCTCCTTCGTTTCTATCACACAGGTTATACCCAAACCCCGTCCATTGCAACAACAACATTTATAGCTAAAGAAAGTGATGGTTTAACGAGGTCAGGCAGTGTTCAATAAAAAGTTAAGTAGGTAGCGGTTAATTGAGGTTCATGTTGAGCAAAATGATTTCTAGGCTTCACAACGTAACAATGTTATGTTACACTTGCATCAACACAAAGGGGGACCATATATGACGGATGAATTGATCTCCAAAAAAGACTTGCTGGACCTTACGGGGATTTCCTATGGTCAGTTATACCGCTGGAAGCGGAAAAACCTTATTCCGGAAGAATGGTTTATTCGGAAGTCTTCATACACGGGTCAGGAAACTTTTTTTCCTAAACAGCAGATGCTGACACGTATCGATAAGATCCTCAATATGAAGGATGGATTATCACTGGATGAGCTGGCGGACGTATTTTCGCCCACATTGGGTGAGGTTGAAATGTCTGCGGAGCAATTAATGGACCGAAACATTGTTTCATCGCCTTCGCTTGAACTGGTAAAAGAGGCCGGACGGGAACAACCTATGTATGCTCTGGAGCAGATTATGATGCTCTATGTCCTCGAGAAGCTGCTGCTCAGCGGGGATATCACCCGTCAGGAGGGCTCATTGCTGATAGATGTCATGTCTGAGCACTATTATCGTTTTGCAAACAGAGCAAGTGAGCTGCTGCTTATTCGTAAGATGGGCGTACCGACATTTATGCTGGTTGGTTCAGGATCAGAGCTTTATTTTGATCAGGGCGTCAAAGTGGTACTGAGAATTCCGCTGGGCACGTTTATGGAAGAGCTGAAACTTAAATTGGGATAAGGGGAGAATGGACATGGAAGAACGTCATTTGAGAAATGACCTGAATGTATCAGGTTTGAGTCAAACAGCAGGTGGAGCTTTTCACCGGGTTTCCATTGATGGCATGGCCAAAGTAAACGGCAATCTGGATTGTACCTCCTTGAGTGTGAATGGGACGTTGAAGATGCACGGAGCCTTAAGTGCGGAAAGTGCAACCATCAATGGCATGTGCACGCTGAACGGCCCCCTGAACAGCTCCCGTGTTCGTGTGGATGGCCTGACAACCATTCATGGAAACCTCAGTAGTCCTGAGCTTGAAGTAAACGGCAAGTGTACCGTACGTGGGCGAGTGGATGGAGAACGCATCGATATTGGCGGCATGATCACGATTGATGGCGACGTACAATGTGAGTCCCTGAACGTACAGGGCAACATCAAAATTAGTGGCTTCCTGAATGCAGGATCCGTTGAGATCAAGCTGCATACATCTTCTTCAGCCAAAGAGATTGGCGGAGAACGTATTGATATTCGTCGAACGGAACAAAGTGGCTTTTGGAAAAGTATCGGTCTGGGCGGTACACCCTCCTTCAAAACATCCTTAATTGAAGGGGATGAGATCGTATTGGAAGATACGGAGGCTGATATTGTTCGTGGAAGCAAAGTATATATCGGCCGTGGCTGCAGCATCAAACTTGTTGAATACTCAGGCGAGCTTGAGATTGATCCAGATGCCAAGGTGGGCAGCAGTCAGCGGATTTAAGTGGGATTGATATAGAAAGGAACGGGATGCGACTTGAATAACCATAACGTTAGCCCATCAGACAAGAGGAATGACATCAGCATTATCGGTGAAGGAAGCTCCGCTGGCGGTGTGTACGGCAAGGTCAAGGTTGTAGGAGATTCCTCCTTTAATCATGACTTATATTGTGATCAATTCAAATGTACGGGCACGTCGGTCATCTACGGATCTCTTGAATCAGACGATATTAAAATTACGGGAACGCTAACTCTAACAGAACGAGCTGTCGGCGCTGAAGATGAGAGTGGGAGTGGCGTATCCGGCTTTCATGCAAAAGCTGAAAAAATGAAAGTGGTAGGTGAGTTTCATCTACCGGGTGACTGTCAGGCGGAGAATCTCAAACTCAATGGTCGTTTCACGGTCGGAGGTATGCTTACCGCAGAACAAATGACACTTAAAATTATGGGTCCGTCTGAAGCGAGGGAAATTGGCGGTTCAATCATCTCTGTGAAGACCGGCCGGGGGAAGCTGCTTGAAGGCTTGTTCTCGAATAATCAATCGATCCTTAAGGCAAACATGATTGAGGGAGATGACATTGAGTTAGAGAACACGGTAGCCGAGGTTGTCCGGGGAGATAAAATAAAAATTGGCCCAGGCTGCCGAATTGGTACAGTTGAATACCGTTCTTCTCTGCAGATCCATTCACAATCCGAAGTTTTGGTTCAGCGCAATCGGTCCATGGACTGATTATTGGGGGCGGCTTTTCGGATATACTATTTCAGTCATATGAATAGAGCGTGAATGGAGAGATTGAGTACAATGGTTGCACGTAAAAACAGTATTGGATTGGTGCTGGCAGGGCTGCTGCTCAGCATACTGATGGCTTCGATGGATAACACCATCGTGGCAACGGCGATGGGGGATATCGTCGGGAAGCTTGGTGGCCTCGACAAATTTGTTTGGGTGACTTCAGCTTACATGGTCGCCGAGATGGCAGGCATGCCGATCTTCGGTAAATTGTCCGACATGTATGGACGGAAGAAGTTTTTTGTATTCGGAATTATCGTGTTTATGCTTGGTTCGGCGTTATGTGGAACAGCAACATCCATTGTGGAGTTGACCATGTACAGAGCCATCCAGGGGATTGGTGCAGGTGCCTTGGTGCCGATTGCATTTACAATCATGTTTGACGTGGTTGCACCGGAAGCACGGGGCAAGCTGGGCGGATTGTTTGGAGCTGTCTTTGGATTATCCAGCGTATTCGGACCGCTGCTGGGTGCATACATCACACAGTATGCCACGTGGGAATGGGTATTTTATATTAACCTGCCGCTAGGACTGATTGCGTTTGTGTTTATTGCCTTTTTCTACAAGGAATCTCACCAGCATCAATCCCAGCAGATTGACTGGCTGGGTGCAGTGACGTTGATTGGTGCTGTCGTATGTCTGATCTTCGGCCTTGAACTGGGTGGTAAAACGTATGCCTGGAACTCGTGGCAAATTCTCGGATTGTTCGCCGGATTTGCATTGCTGGCGCTGTTGTTCGTATTTGCCGAATCCAGAGCGAAGGAACCCATTATATCCTTTAACATGTTCCGCAACCGCGTGTACTGGTCCAGTAATGTCATAGCCATGTTCAGTGGTGCGGCATTTATCACGGCGTCGGTGTACATTCCAATCTTTATTCAGGGTGTACTCGGGGGTAAAGCGACCAATTCGGGTCTTGTGCTGCTGCCCATGATGCTGGGGTCAGTCATCACCGCTTCGATGGGCGGGGTGCTGATGACCAAGATCAAATATCGAAACATTATGATCCCGACACTGGCGCTGCTGGTACTTGGTCTTGGGTTGCTGACGACACTGGACGAAAGCTCGTCCCTATGGACGATCCGCGTATTTATGGTGCTCGTTGGTCTGGGTGTGGGAGCTTCGTTCTCCGTGCTCAGCAATGCGGCCATGAATGCCTTCGAACCGCAGAGACGGGGTGCCGCAAGTTCTACGCTTAACTTTTTGCGGTCGCTCGGGATGACGATGGGGATTACAATCTTTGGGATTGTTCAGAGCCAGGTATTTACGCGCAAAATGAACGATGCCCTAGCCGGTCCGGCTGCAGAAGCGGGCGGTGCAGGAGCCGGAGTGCCAGCAGGCGGTATGCCGGAGGGCTTGAATCTGAGCGACCCGCACGCCTTGCTCTCTCCGGAGCTTAGACAGGCTATTCCACCTCAGGTGCTGGAGGCCATCACTCATGCGTTATCCTCCTCGATCGTGCAGTTGTTTGCCTGGGCGGCTATTCCGGCTGCTCTGGCTCTGATTGCTGCTTTCTTTATGGGAAAAGAAAAGATGGTGATCGGCGAGGAACAGGGAGAATACACAGCAGGGCATTAATATGAATGAACAACAAAGATACACCATTCTGTCTCCAAGTGGGAGCAAGAGAATGGTGTGTTTTTACGTTGTCCAACTCTTATGGCTGTTTGGTATCACTCACGCCGTCCTCTACAACAGAAGGCTCCTCCGGATCTGGCAGGCTGCTATGACCAGAACGTGCAATAAGGCGATCCTGAGCTTTGTAGGTATCTCGCGAAATGGTTTTGGACTCCACCACTTTGCCATCGACCTTTTTGATACGTACAGTTTCCACAATGTAGCCAGGCTGCCCGTTTTGCAAAACCTGCTGAGCACCATCCGGCAGCACATTGCTGGATACATACTTTACAGGGGCACTTAGCGTTTCGATGGTGTGGGATTCGAGTGCGTAGCTGACGTTCTCGGGAAAAGTACCAAAAAATTTGACGGTTAATTGGTGATTCTTCACTTCAGCAAGGATCAGCAGGGATTTGCCCGTATTGTTCTTGAAACGGAAATTGATAGCGCCCGAAGCAAAGGTGGCGTCCAGTCCTTTTGGCAAATATTTGACGGGTATCGAATGGTTGCGCCGCTCAATAATATCAAGTCCAGTTAACAAGGCTGCATTGTATACGGTGCTAGACACCTGGCATATGCCTCCGCCAATTCCCGGGGTGAGACGCCCCCTAACAATAACCGGGGCTTCGCGGAAGCCGTATTCCTTCTCGGCATGTTGAATGATTTTTTCATAGTCGAACATGCCGCCAGGCTCCAAAATCATGCCGTTCACGGATTGTGCTGCTGCACTGACATTATGTATGCGTCCTTCCGTGCTGTTGCCAAGCCCTGTGGAGAACTGGATGATCTTCCGCTCAATGCCTTCCTTGCGTAAAGACTCCACCGTGACTTCAGGCTGCTGGGTGTATAGCGGC
Source organism: Paenibacillus xylanilyticus (assembly GCF_009664365.1). Taxonomy (NCBI): domain Bacteria; kingdom Bacillati; phylum Bacillota; class Bacilli; order Caryophanales; family Paenibacillaceae; genus Paenibacillus; species Paenibacillus xylanilyticus. Next base: position 5,817,238 of record NZ_CP044310.1, on the reverse strand, counting down.
AGCTGAATTAACAGTGCGGCAGGTTTATCCCCAATGTCCAGCACGGTGAAATCATGGGGAAGCTTCGCCAGCAGCCTAGTCTCCAGTTCATCCCAGGCAATCCGCCGGACGCCCTTCTCCGGAATGTACTGGACCTTGTCGTTTGAGGTGATCCGCCGGACAGCGTCTGCGGGGGTGCCGAAGGTTTCCTTTTCCCACTCAGGGCTCAAACGTGTTCTGAGCGCTTGGTTATTGTACCGTTGTTCGAGAGGCCATTCCTCTGCGAAATGATAACGGGCATACGCACGTTCCCACACATTCCCTTCGTCCAGCTTATGTACCGCCGCAAGAAAGGCGTCTGCCCTGTAATCCGCACCGGCTTCGATCGCAGTCATGTTCAGCGTCAGGGAGGGCTCATCCACCTCCAGCGTAACAGGCCAGTCCCCCAGCTTTTTCAAACGTTCATCCAGTCCCCGAAGCGCCTCACTCCGATTCACGCCCCCGATCTGCCAGCCGCCAACTTGCACCTTACCCGGCAAAGCGGGCTGATTCACATACATATACAACAATCCGTAGGAAGCGGAGCCGATAAAGAGAATGGAAAACACAACAATGACGGCCAAATGTATTTTTTTCATATCCGTACGCTCCTTTTTACTTCTGATGTTCCGCAATTCGTAACACTTTCTATATATATGATCCAATGCAGGAAAACTTTCGGGTACTCAATAGGTAACAAATTTGTTACAATATATTTTATATGTTTCCATCCCAGAGGATCGAAATAAGGGTGAAATGGATTGCTCCTGATGAATTTCAGGTCTTTTTAAAGGAATTGCCGGGATTGTGTCGAAATGATAATGGCTAACTATGTGAGCAGGAAGTGATGATGTGATAGAAATGCAGGACGTGTGGAAGACCTACGCCAATGGGACCCACGCATTACAAGGGGTGTCGGTGAAGATCGACCGCAACGAATTTGTGTATATCGTCGGTCCGTCCGGCGCAGGTAAATCAACATTTATGAAACTGATGTACAGAGAAGAAATTCCGACTAAAGGACAAATATCCATCAATGGATTTAATATCGGCAAGTTGAAACCACGCAAGATTCCTTATGTGCGCCGCAACATCGGTGTAGTGTTTCAGGACTTCCGTCTCTTGCCCAAGATGACGGCGTTTGAGAACGTGGCTTTTGCCATGGAGGTTATTGAAGCGCCGAAGCGTCACATCAAGAAACGGGTCATGGAAGTGCTCGATCTGGTGGGACTGCGCAGCAAGGCGAATCGTGAACCTTCGCAATTGTCCGGAGGGGAACAGCAGCGTATTGCCATCGCACGGGCGATTGTAAACAATCCGTCGGTGATTATCGCGGACGAGCCTACGGGTAACCTTGATCCGGAGACGTCATGGGGCATTATGCAGCTGCTGGACGAGATCAATTTCAGAGGAACGACGATTGTCATGGCAACCCATAACAAGGATATCGTGAACACGATGCGTAAACGGGTTATCGCCATTGAGCGTGGCCAGATTGTACGGGATCAGATGAGAGGGGAATACGGTTATGAATTTTAGTACTCTCTTGCGCCATTTGCGGGAGGGATTCAAAAACGTATTCCGCAACGGCTGGATGTCTGTGGCATCCATCATGTCGATCATCGTGTCACTGCTCATTCTCGGGGTATTCATGCTGCTCGTGCTGAATGTGAACTCCATGGCTAACCAGGTGGACAGCCAGGTGGAGATCAGTACGTTTCTGGAGCTGAATGTGGATGAGGATCTGCGCAATACGCTGCAGCAGGAGATCAGTGCCATGCCGGAAGTAAGCGAGATTCGTTTTGTCTCCAAGGAAGAGGGACTGAAGGAGTTCCGGGAACGTCTCGGTGACAGTGCGAATAACGTGCTGGACGGTTTTGATGTGGATAATAATCCGCTGCCGGAGACCATTGAAGTGGAGGTCATTGAACCGGAAACCGTCACTTTTGTGGCGCAAAAAATTGAAGCCCTGAACGAAAAACACCCGGAGAAGCCGATCATGAAAGTGAACTACGGCAAGGAAACGGTGGAAGTGCTGTTCAAATTTACACGCCTTGTGCGGAATATCGGATTTATTTTTGTCGGGGGACTGGCTCTGATGTCCATGTTCCTGATCTCGAATACGATTCGCGTAACGATTTTGGCCCGTCGCCGGGAGATCGGCATCATGAAGCTCGTCGGTGCAACGAATACATTCATTCGCTGGCCTTTCTTTATTGAGGGTGCACTGATTGGATTCATCGGTTCCATGATTACGGTAGCAGTCTTGTTCTTCGGTTACAGCCGACTGCTGGCTACCATTGGTCAAGATGTATTTATGCAGATGCTTAACCTGATCCCGCTCAGCGACATTTGGTTGCTGTTTGGAACCCTTTTGATCGGACTCGGTGTGCTGGTAGGTATTTTGGGAAGTACACTGTCCATCCGCAAGTCACTTAAGGTTTAATGTTTTATTATTGAAATTGCAGAAATTGTCGAAATAGAATGACAAAGCAGGTTCACAATTGGACGCTGTTTGACGATATGTAGGGAAGACGCACTCTTAATTAGATGGAAGAAAGCATAAGAACATGATGTTCACCACCTGTGCAGGTTGCTTTCTTGTGAATTCATAGGATGGGGGATCACCATTTTGAAAAAAACAGCTTCGCTGCTGGCCTTTACGTTATTGGCCGGATTGACGCTTCAACCTTCGGACGGATATGCCAAGAGTAGCATTAGCGACATCGATCAACAGATTAGCCAGCTGGAGAGCAAGGCGGCAGCGGCCAAACAGGAACAGAAAAAGGCTGCTTCCAACAAGAAGGAAGCCCAGCATTACAAGAACAAAACCAATGCCTATCTGAAGGTTGTCATGGAGCAGATCAATGTTGTAAGTGATGAACTGGCGAACGTTTCCCTGGAAATTGAGAATACGGAAGAAGATCTTCGCACGACGAAAAAAGATCTCCAGGCTGCAGAGGAGCGCATTGTCGCAAGGGAGAAACTGCTGGAATCGCGTGTACGTCTGATGTATACCGACGGAGCAGTATCCTATCTGGATGTGCTGCTGTCTTCAACAAGTTTCTCGGATTTCCTGACGCGTGCAGATTCTCTGAAAACCATTGTGGATCAGGATCAGCATCTGCTGAATGAACACAAAAAGGACAAGCAGCTCGTTGTCGACAAAAAGGCTGAACTGGACAAGCAGTATGCGGAAGCCAAAAGCCTATATGCACAAAAGAAACAACGCAAAGCCCAGTTAAATGAAAAGGAACAGGAGAAGCAGGTGCTTCTGGCGTCCTATGATGCTAAAATTGAAGAGTCGGAAGAGCTGACGCAGGAGCAGGAAGATGTGTTGATTCAGATCGCCAGCAAGCGTTCAGCATTGCTTCAGGAAAAAAACAAACTTCGTGAGCAGCAGGCAGCAGCCGCTGCCAAAGCAAAAGCAGCCGCAGCAGCTCGGGCTGCAGCAGCAGCGAAGGCGCCAACGAAAGTCAGCACAGGCAGCAGTGAACCCGTGTATACAGCAGGCAATGGTATCTTCTCCAAACCGGTATCCGGCGGACGCATTTCCTCGCCATTCGGTCGTCGTACACACCCAATTACGGGTGAAGTAGGCAAGATGCACAATGGTACTGATTTTGCTGTACCTGTGGGGACCTCGGTTCACGCGGCATCAGGCGGTATCGTTATCATGGCAGAGTGGTACAGTGGTTACGGTTATACCGTTATCGTAGACCATGGTGGCGGACTCTGGACTTTGTATGGTCACCTGCGTGAAGGCGGATTTAAGGTAAGCAAGGGAGATACAGTGAGCAAAGGCGACCTTATTGCCGAGTCAGGCAACACGGGTAATTCAACCGGACCTCACTTGCACTTCGAAGTTCGTGAAAATGGTACGCCAGTGAATCCAATGAATTACCTGTAATGGATTGACTGTGAAGGAATGGAAAAGACATATTCCGTACAAGCTAGACATATACTAAGCTGGCATGTTCAGGGAATGGATTCGGGCATATGGAATCTGACACGCTTCAAAACTAAAGGCGGTGAGCAAACGGATGATGAAGAAAAGATCGGCGCTGCTGCTTGCCATTGTGGCCCTCCTTGGAGGGAGCCTGCTTACGCTGGTACTGATGAGTTATCCCGGTGTGGCCAATCAGACCACTTCGGGTGAAGGCCTGCTGGCCAGTGTAACCGGCAATACGCAGCAGAAGAACGATTTGAAGAAGATTGAAACCGCAATGGATTTGATCTCAAGCAACTATTATAAAGATGTCGATAAGACCAAGCTGATCGATGGTGCGATCAACGGCATGATGGAATCCCTTGGCGATCCATACTCCAACTACATGGGACAGGAAACGGCTGCCCAGTTTGAGGAATCCATTGAAGGATCCTTTACCGGGATCGGGGCCGAGGTATCCTCGCAGGATGGAAACGTCGTTGTCGTTTCCCCGATCAAAGGATCACCTGCCGAGAAAGCAGGTATTCGGGCGAAAGATATGATCATGTCTGTGAATGGTGAATCTCTGCAAGGTCTTGAATTAAACAAGGCTGTTAACAAAATCAGAGGTCCAAAGGGCAGTGAAGCCAAGGTGCAAGTGAAGCGCGCCGGTTCTACAGAATTGATTGAATTTACCATTGTGCGTGATGATATTGATCTGGAGACGGTATATGCCCACATGGAGGATAACGGTGTAGGTGTCATTACCATCACCCAATTCTCGCTGAATACCGGAGAACGCTTTAAGGAAGAGCTGGCCAATCTGGAGAAACAGAATATGAAGGGTCTGGTCATTGACGTACGTAATGACCCGGGCGGCGTACTGCAAGTCGTTATCGACATTGCCGAGCAGTTTGTTCCAAAAGGCAAAGTGATCGTGCAGGTCGAGGACAAAAACGGCAAACGTGAGCAAAGCAAATCGAATGGTTCCAGCAAGTCGTACCCGATTACGGTACTGATGAACAAAGGAAGCGCAAGTGCATCGGAAATTTTGGCGGGTGCATTGCAGCAGTCTGCAGGAGCAACGCTGGTTGGCGAAAACTCCTTTGGTAAAGGCACAGTACAGACGAGCTATGACAAGCAAATGGGTGATGGCAGCCTGCTGAAAATCACCATTGCAAAATGGCTGACTCCGAATGGAGACTGGATTCATGAAAAAGGCATCAAACCGGATATAGCGGTGAACCAGCCGGATTACTTCTCGGTAGCACCGATTAACAAAGAGAAATTACCTTTGAAATATGACAGCAATAGCACGGATGTGAAAAGTGCGCAGACGATGCTGAGAGGACTCGACTTCAAGCCGGATCGTGTAGATGGATACTATGATCAGAAGACGCAAGAAGCGGTCAAAGCATTCCAGAAGCAGAAAGGCATTGAGGCCACCGGCGAGATCGACGAGAAAACCGCTGAATCACTGGAAGCGGCTCTGATTGAACGTATTGCCAATCCTCAATATGATGCACAGCTGAAGCGCGCGATCGAAAATGTCTCGAAGGATATTTAGACCGTCGTGTCGAAGCCATTAAGAAGGCTGATTATCAGCCTTCTTTTTTTCTGAACCGGCTGAAAGAGAGGGGTGACGGGCCATCATGGAATGGGCTTGGCCGTGGTTAACGACATTAGGGGAAGCATTGCTGCAGTTGTTTACTCAGCCGTTTTACTATATTGCGGTCATTTTGATTGCACTAATTTATCATCGTCAATTATTACAGGAACGTAGGTTGTTTCATGTTCGTCTGCAAAGCTCCATCACCCAGACGATCCGTGCCTTACTCGGAGGTATCGTCATTGGCATCATCGTCTCGGTAATATCCATCTTCCTTGGGGCGCACCTTACACTTGCCAGTGTCATTTGCATATGGGCCGCAACGTTAATTCTGGCATTGTTCCGTATTCGCTATCTGTGCTTCGCCTACGCGGCAGGGCTGCTTGGCGTAGTGCAATTTGGCCTGAACCTGGCCTCAGGCTGGCAGCCAGAGGGATGGCTTGGCAGTGTCACGGAGGCATTGCGTGCGCTGGACATGCCTGCTTTACTGGTACTGGCTGCCTTACTGCATCTAGGTGAAGCGATGCTGGTTCGCTTGCAAGGGGTATCCATGGCTTCGCCATTGCTCTTTGAAGGCAAGCGCGGCAAGCTGGTCGGAGGATACCAGCTGCAGCATTTCTGGCCGATCCCGATGCTGATTCTGGTCCCTGTAACGGGGAGCGGAGCAGAACTCGCTTGGAGTCCTCTCTTGAATGCAGGAGGTGGCTATATGCTGATGGCACTTCCGATCCTGCTTGGATTCGGCGAAGTTACGCAGAGTATGCTTCCTGGGCAAAAGGTACAGATATCCGCCAAGCGGCTCTTACTCTACGGGACAGGCCTGCTTGTGCTCAGTCTCTTGGCGGCGTGGTGGTCACCATTTATGTTGGTTGCTGCTCTGGCAGCATTTATCGGCCATGAATTTCTGGTGTGGTACAGTGGGTTCGAGGAACAGCACCGCAGTCCGGTGTATGTCCATCCGGTCCATGGTTTGAAGGTGCTTGGCATTATCCCGGATAGCCCTGCTGCAGAGCTGGGCATCGAAGCAGGAGAGACGCTGTATAAGGTGAACGGTGTAATGGTAGACTCACCGGAAGCACTGCATCGCGCACTGCGGATGAATCCGGCCTTTTGCAAACTGGAAGTTCGTAACCATCAGGGTGAGAGCAAATTTATGCAGCGGGCCATCTATGAAGGTGAACATCATCAGCTTGGGGTGCTTATGGCTCCGGTCAGCCATGAAGCTTGGGCAGTGCAGCTGCGTCCGCTGACATTGTTCCATATCATTACACTCAAATTGTTTGCCCGCCGCAAAAATAATCATAATGATGAATCTCCGCTGGCTCTGCCGGCTCCAGGCATGAATGAACAAGGAACAGTAGAAATGTAATCAATAAAGGGTACTTCACCGCATGGACAGCGAGGAAGTACCCTTTATGCTATTTGAATCTAATTCTTCAACATAAAGATGGCGATCTGTGTCCGATCACGCAGGCTTAGTTTTCCGAGAATTTCGGTGACATAGTTTTTGACCGTACCTTCACTCAAGAATAGTTTAGCCGCAATTTCCTTGTTGGACAGCCCCTCCGATATCGCTTCTGCAACGGCCAGTTCCATTCGTGTCAGACCGTAAGTATCAAGAGGTGGAAGTGGATGTGATTGGGGAGCCGCAGCCGGACGTAGCAGCCCTGCAAGCTTGCGGGCAATATCGGGGTGAATCAGCATATCACCGTTATGTACTGTTTTGATGCCTTGAATAATTCGGTCGGGAGGTACATTTTTGAGCAAATAACCGCTAGCACCGTTCTGCAGAGCCTGGATAATATATTCGTCGTCGTCAAATGTCGTCAGCATCAGAACACGCATATCAGGAAAACGGGACTTGATGATACGGGTGCCCTCCACGCCATTGCAATCCGGCATGCGGATATCCATCAATACAACGTCGGCAGTGGTTCCTGACTCCAGCAGCTCAAGTGCCTCACGTCCATTGGAGGCCGTACCCGTGACGATAATGCCGGGATCAAGTCCGAGCAGCACCTTCAGGCTCTCGCGAATAAAAGAGTCATCATCCGTGAGAATCAGCCGAATGGGCTGGATTTGTTCAGCTTCCTTATGGTTACTTGGTTCCATTCGTTCTGACATGGGCACCATCACTTCCTTTCTTAGATCAGATCAGCCTTCTTCATCATGGGCAAACGTGTAGTTACGGTGTAAGGGTAAGCCTGCCGGATCTCAAGCCGGCCTCCAATGGATTCTGTACGGAGTCGCATTCCTTCGTGCCCCATTCCCGATGGGCTCGAATCTGCTGCTATGCTGCGGTTCGATTGTGTTGCCTCAGGCTTGGCTCTTGCAGACTGCTCTGTTCTGATTACTCCATCATTGCTGACGGACATGCAGACCTCACGTTCCCCGAACTCCACTTCCACCGTAATTGTGCTGGCGTTTCCATGTCTCAGGGCATTGGTTAGCGCTTCTTTGGCATTTTTATATAGTACGATCTGCATGCTCGGATACAGCTCACGGGATGAACCGCGGACTTCATAACTCGTCTTCACCCCCGTCTCCCTGCCCACCTCTTCCAGAAGGAGATCCAGTGCGTAGGCTTCGGACACATACGAACTGGAACGCAGTTTGTGAAGCGTAGAACGCATATCATCCATGCTTGCCGCCAATTGATCGCGTATTTGTCTCACCATTTCCGTGCCTTGTTCATTATCCAAAGGAAGGGTCAACAGGGCAGCCTCGGACATCATTTTCGTACGAATGAGGCGGTGTCCAATATCATCATGAAGCTGCCTTGAAATCCGGGTCCGTTCTTCCTCCTGAGCCACCCCCTCAAGCTGCTTCGTGAACAGCAGCAGTTGTGCTCGAGCGTCTTGAAGCTCGTAATGTTTACTGCGAAGCTCGTCATATACCTGTTCCAGCTGTCCGCGACTGCTCGCCATTCTGGAACCCTGCCAGGAGAGTGCGGCGGTAAGGACAAGGATCAGGTTCCCGACCATTCTTCCCGCTGTCTCCTCCAGGAAGGGAATTTTAGGTTCCGTAGGAACTGAAGCAAACCAAGGAAGCAGCTCTTGAGGCGGAGCGTATTGCCAGTGTAACGCTATATTTGTGGCGACAAGCTGTGCCCCCAACATCAACCAGCGGGATGTCCCTTCAAGTCGATACATATACACATAGAGTATGGATAAGGACAAAAACAACATGAAGGGTCCGTATACAGCAATCAGCCAGCAGCTCCAGAGCATTTCAGCCAGGATGAGCAGCACATACCAAGCACGAGAACGGGCAAAGTCCTTGCAGACAGCGAGTCCCAGGGCAATGATGATATACAGCGTATATAAATCTTCCTGGTCCAAAGGCAGCATCAAAAGGTACAGGACCGCAGGAACGAGAATTAAACCGTATTGCAGTATACGCATCGGCATAGGTAAGAAACATCCTTTTTAAAAATGGAATGGGAAATTACGGGTAATGCACCCCTGATTATAGCACAGCATGCTTCATATGAAGGAGATGACTTAAGTCACCTCCATCTTATGACCTTTCGTACCTTCGCGGGACCATGGGATTCGGTACAATACAAATATGAAATCTGGCGGCGGGATGCTGGAGTGGAAGAGGAGTGTATGAGCGATGGCTATTCTTGAAATGGAACATGTGGTAAAACGGTACGGCAGCAAGCTTTCGGTCGATCACTTGAACCTGAGTGTGGAGCGGGGGGAGATATTTGGACTCTTGGGACCGAACGGAGCAGGCAAAAGCACCACCATCAGTATGATTGCAGGTCTGCTCAGCATCGATCAGGGTGAAATCCGGCTGAATGGCATCTCAGTCAAGGAGCGACCGCTTGAAGTCAAACGCAAGATTGGACTTGTGCCGCAGGATCTGGCGCTGTATGAAGCGATGACGGCTGCGGAGAATGTCACTTTTTTTGCCAGACTATACGGACTGCGCGGGAAACTGTTGAAGGAGAGGGTGCAGGAATCGCTCGAATTTGTCGGGCTTCAGGATAAAGCGAAGGATGCCCCGTCCACTTTCTCTGGCGGGATGAAACGCAGGCTGAACATCGCATGTGCCATTATGCACCGGCCGGATCTGATTATTATGGATGAGCCAACAGTCGGAATTGATCCCCAGTCGAGAAATCATATTCTGGAATCTGTGCGCACGCTTAACAAGATGGGATCAACCATTATCTATACAAGCCATTACATGGAGGAAGTTGCGGCAATCAGTAACCGGGTGGCGATCATGGATCAGGGACACATCATTGCCTGTGGAACCGAAGCGGAGCTGAGAGAGCGGGTAGCATCCGAGGAGAAAATCGTGCTAAGCGCTTCGGGAATTGGCCCCGGTGCCGTTGAGGAACTAAGGCTTCATCCGCGTGTGCGTGCAGTAGAAGTGGCAGGAGACACCCTGACTATTACGCTGCCTTCGGCGCAGCAGGATCTACAGGATATCCTTTTCATCTGCAGCAAACACGAGATTGCCATTCAGTCGCTCCAGGTTGAAGAGCCCGATCTGGAGACATTGTTCCTCAATCTGACCGGTCGAACGCTGCGGGATTAGGAGGTGGCATGGATGAACATTTGGCATATTTGCATGTTTGAAATAAGGCGGATTTTAAGAATCCGATCTGTTCTCCTCAATCTGTTTGTTCTACCGCTGCTGCTCATCTTTATTTTGGGAGCCGCGTTATCCAGTACGATGGATACGGGGAAGGACAATGTGCCTGGACAGGTACGCGTGGGAGTGATTCAGACAGGTTCGAATTCAGGTTCAGTCACGCAAGCCTTGAACGCATTTGTAGCGGCTCCGGCTATATCCGACATGATGAAAGTACAGCATTTTACGTCGGAGGAGGAAGCAGAACGTGATCTCCGGCAAGGTGAACTCGATTTTGCAGTCTTGATCCCACCCGATCTGGAGGAACGGATGGCGAAGGGGGAAAATGCGAAGCTGCAATGGATTCTGGGGAAAGACGGCACACTGAACATCGTAGGTGAGACGTTGTTTACCCGCTTCACGGATGAACTGAACAGGCATATGGCAGCAGTGGAAGTGTTGGGACCGGAAGCAAGCATGGCCGTGGCATCCATGACTGAAGAGGGCTCAGCCGATATCTCTTATGTTAACGTCAGCAATCCTGGGACGGCAGGTACCTCATACAGTGCCTCTCAATATTATGCTGCATCCATGCTGGCCATGTTCATGTTATACGCAGGCATGACGACGACCAGCAGCCTTTTTAGTGAGCGGGACAAGAAAACCTTAACCCGTCTGCAGGCCGCTCCCGTAGGCAATGGTGTCATTTTTGCAGGGAAAATTGCGGGCAACAGCCTCCTGGCTTTCATGCAGGCGCTGATTATTGTTCTGATGACCTATTGGTTATACGGCGTGAATTGGGGGACACATCCTTGGCTGATTGTTCTGATCTGCGTTCTGATCACCATATCTTCAATGATGATTGGTGTAATTGTGGCACTCGTGAGCAAAAGTGCAGCATCTGCAAGTGCGTTAATGCAGGGCATCATCATTGCCATGACGTTTATTAGCGGCGGCTTCACGCCGATTGCCATTGATTTTGTACAGCGGATTGGTGAATTTACGGTGAATCACTGGGCTCTGCAAAGTTTCCTGCGCATGATGCTGAACGCATCGATGAGCGAGATTATGCACAATATCCTCATGCTCGGTGTGGTGAGTGCGGTCTTGCTTGCCATTGCAGCTGTGATCTACGGGAAGGTGGGATACCGCTATGAATAGTCTGAATATTGCCTGGTTAATGATCAAACGCACCATAGGACGCAAACGGGGGTTTATGGCATTCCTGCTGCTTCCCTGCCTTGTTGTCACAGGAGCAGTTGCGTTATTTGGGAGCGAGCAAGCCACGCGGGCCGTTATTCCTTATGTAAACGAGGACCAAGGGGCAGCCGGTGCATGGATTGTGAACGAACTTGCGAGCAAGGAAGAATATCTGCTCAAGCCGATGGACACGGAGGCAGAACTGCGAGAAGCGATAACCCGGCAAAAGGGGAATGCGGGGATCATCATACCTGCTCATTATACGGATGACTTGCTGCAAGGGAAGCAGGTATCGATCGAGCTGGTTGAACTCCGTGTCAGTGAGAGCTCCTACACGCTGCGGGCTGCAGTGGAAGGGATGGCTGGCGGACTCCATCAGTCGGCCCAGGTTGTGATGGCGGCAACGAGTGCAGCATCAAGTCAAGAACAGATTGCAGAATCGGCAGCAACTCAAGAGCCATTCGAACAGCTGCTGCAGAAAACGGCGGAACATCAGATCTCCGGCGAAGCTACCGACCTGCAGATGTATCCCAAACCAGGACTGAACAATGTGACTGGATTTACAATCATGTTCATGATGGGGCTGCTGACTAGCGCAGTAGCTGTCATTATGGAAGACCGCAGGCAGCGGACGATGGCCAGAGTGTACACTGCTCCTGTTCGTGCATATGAAATTGCCCTCGGTAACTTCCTGGGCAGCTTTGCCATCGGCATGATTCAGATTGTGCTTGTGCTGGGGATCAGCAGGTGGGTGCTGCACTATGACGCGGGTATTCCATTTGGCGTACATTTCCTCATCCTGGCTGCCTTTATGCTGGTATCCATGGGGATTGCGAGTACGGTGGCCGGATTGATCCGCGAATCCAAAAACGCAAACGTCCTGAATTCGCTTATTATCACACCAACCTGCATGATCGGCGGGTGCTTCTGGCCGCTGTCGATTATGCCGGATTATATGCAAAAGCTGGCCAACGTTGTCCCGCAAAAATGGACGATCCAAGCGGTTGAAACCATCTCTGCAGGCGGCACGCTGTCCGACATCAAACTGCCTCTGCTCATTCTGTGTGGCATGGCTGCCATATTGCTGACGGTCGGATCGGTTATTCTCCGTCCTAATCAGCCTGGTGTAGACGCATAACCTATGGAAATATGCTGCGACCATTCAGGATTGGTTCAATTAATCACTAGAAAGACTTCCATAAATTCGAACGGCCGGGTGCACATTTGTGTATCCGGTTTTTGGGCTGTAATTAGGTAGGGAAGGTGCCAAGGGTCTGATTCGTGGTGCCTGCTTTTGGGTAAATCAGTGAAGTTATACCTATGTCCTCAGGTTGTTAATCTATGATAAATTGTTCGTTAAGGAATGAATTAGACAGGGTCCATCCGGTATGCCGGACTTGTATATGCCAGCATATAACAAGGTCTGTGGGATTGTCCTGTACATTTTATAGATGTTGAACAGAAAGAGGGTAAGTACTCCATGACAATCATCGGTATTGATCTGGGAACAACGAACAGCCTGGTATCCTGCTGGGCTGGCGGAGAACCCGTTATTATTCCAAATGCACTCGGCAACCGCCTGACGCCTTCCGTCGTTAGTGTCGACGACAACGGGGAGATGCTCGTCGGTGAAGTGGCCAAAGAGCGGCTGATAACACATCCCGAGCGGACTGCTTCTGTCTTCAAGAGGTATATGGGGACCGGGCGAACATTCCATTTGGGTACATATCATTTTTTGCCGGAAGAATTATCGGCTTTTATATTGAAATCGCTGAAGGCGGATGCTGAAGCCTACCTGGGGGAATCCGTGACTGAAGCGGTTATTAGCGTGCCCGCGTATTTCAACGATGCCCAGCGCAAGGCCACACAGCGGGCAGGAGAACTGGCCGGTCTCAAGGTCGAGCGCTTGCTCAGCGAACCCACAGCAGCAGCCATAGCGTACGGTCTGCATCAGCAGCAGCCAGAGACGAAATTCCTGGTATTCGATCTGGGCGGCGGTACATTTGATGTATCGGTCCTGGAACTGTTTGATCAGATTATGGAAGTGAAGTCGGTTGCCGGAGATAACTTCCTGGGGGGCGAGGATTTCACAAGACTACTGGCGGACATGTTTGCCGAGCAGCATCAGATTGAGCATGATACGTTGTCAGGCAAGGCACAGTCCGCCCTTTGGAAGCAGGCCGAATCTTGCAAACGTGCTCTTGTTGATGGACGAGAAGGTACGATGTCCTTGACGCTGGAAGAGGGAGTAAAGGAACTTCATGTTGACCGTGCAAAATTTGATCAAGCGGCTAAACCGTTACTGGCAAGATTGCAAAAACCGGTCGAGCGTGCATTGCGCGATGCTTCAGTCAAACTCAATGAGCTGGATGCCGTAATCCTGGTAGGCGGGGCTACGCGTATGCCGCTTATTTATTCGTTTACAGGTAAATTGTTCGGCAGACTGCCTGCGAACCATCTGCATCCGGATGAGGCTGTAGCCCTCGGTGTGGGAATCCAAGCCGCAATGAAAGAACGCCATGCCGATCTGGAGGAAGTGATTCTGACAGACGTATGCCCGTATACACTGGGGACCTCTGTGTCGATGTCGCTTGGCAATGGACGATTCGAATCAGGCATGTTTGCGCCGATCATTGAACGGAATACAGTCATTCCCGTTAGTAAGGTCGAGCGATACTATACCATGCACAACAATCAGGCATCCATTACTGCGGATATATATCAGGGAGAGAGCCGGCTGGCGAAGAACAATGTCAAGCTGGGGGAACTGACGATCTCGGTACCACCTGCACCCGCGGGGCAACAGGCCGTAGATATCCGTTTCACGTACGATATTAACGGCATCCTGGAAGTGGAAGTGTCTTCGGTGGAGACAGGGGAGAAAAAGGTAGCGATCATACAGGGCAAAGAAAGTGACTTGTCCAAAGAGGAAATTGCCGAGCGATTCAAAGCGCTGGAAGCGATCAAGATCCATCCGCGGGATCGGATGGAGAACCGATTGCTCCTGGCTCGCGGAGAACGGATGTATGAAGAATCACTGGCCGAGTACCGTACGATCATAGCCGAGGCCATGCTGCAGTTCGAAGAAACACTCAAACGTCAGGACGACCGTGAAATCAGGAAAGAAGCAGAAAAGTTGAAGGAAGTACTGGATCAAATTGAAAGAGTGCGGGAGTGATATGTGAATGGACATCTGGACAAGATTGGGGCTTGAGCCTACGCAGGATACCGGAGCCATTAGACGTGCTTATGCGAAGCAGCTGCGAAGTACGCATCCGGAAGACGATCCAGAGGGGTTCCAGGAATTGCGGTCAGCTTACGAGCAGGCCCTGAAGGCTGCGAAAGAACCGATGCCGGATCAGGAGCTGCTTGCGGAGCAGGTCAGCCCGCAAGCACAGAATCAGTCCGAGATGGAGCTCCGCTCTGTTCAGGCAGAAGGCCCTTTGCAAGAAGCTGCTTCCGAATCCGGTGAGGGTCCCGTCTACTTTACTGTGGATCACTGGGATGCTCCTGTTGAGACGGCAGCCACTTCGCTTCAAGATACAGCGGCAGTGGATGACACAGTCCATTTGCTTGAACGAGCACGTTCTATTGTAGAGGATGTATTCAAACGGGCAGATTCCGCCGTATGGGAGGACTGGCTGCAGAGAGAGGAACTATGGCAGCTGGACGTGAAATTTTATACGGGAACGGAATTGCTGCGGATACTGTATGAGCGTCCTTTTTTACCGAAAGCCGTCTGGGGACGGTTGAATGACTTCTTCGGCTGGACGGAACAGCAAGAAGAGCTGAAAGAGGTGCTTCCGGAGGAAATCGCTGAGTATCCGGGCATGGAACTGGGGCGTCCTTGGGAGCTTCGGTATGACACGTTTGATCCGGGAAGAGACGTAGACTATGAAACCTTCATTCGTCTGCGTGAAACGGCATTCCAACTGATGCTTCGAGGTGAACTTTCAGAAGCCGCACCACACATTGAAGCAGGTATGGCATTGTATCCGGATGACCCGGACTTGATTCGGCTGGCCGCCAAATTTCGCCTGTGGAACAAGGAGGAAGACGCCGCTCTGGTCTTGTTTGAAAGGCTGGCTGCACTCGAACCAGATGCAGTGGACGGGCTGCTGCATAGCGCAAGACTTCTGTATGCTGCCGGGCAGAAGGAGCAGGCTGAGCAGCTGTACCGCAAGGTACTGGAACACGAACCTCACCAACTGGATGCATGTAATGGATTGGCCTTGTTCTATCAGGAGCAGGGCGAATTGGAGACAGCACTCCACATGGTTGAGCAGATCGTTACTCAGTATCCTCACGATCTGGAGATGCAGATTACACTGCTGGAGCTGAAACAGAAACGGGTTGAGCAGAAGATCAGAGCGGCTGAGCAGCAAGCGGATGCGGTCGTTCGTCGCACGCTGCAGCGTGAAGCTGCCGAGGGGTATGCTGAACTGTGGAACGATGAGCAGCTTGTTCAGTATCTGGGCGAGATTAATGTAAACGAGGAGTTGGATGCGGCATTATATCTGCTCTGGGCCCAGGGCTTTGTTCGAATAGGTAAAGGCGAGGAAGGGATTGAAGCTCTTCAGTATGCTGAAGCTGCTGCTATCAGAGAAGGAATCAGCAGCTTTCCGATATTGCTCGAACGGGGCCAACTGCATCTGCGCATGGACAATAATACGGCTGCTATAGAGGATCTGGGCAGAGCAGCAGAAATGGATCCGTCGCATGCGGAGGTCAGGCATTTGCTGGCGAGTGCTTACCAGAGAGAAGATCAGCTTGAGCCTGCCATTGAACTATCCGGTCAGGCGATTGAGCTGAATCCCGAGCCCTATGAATATTATTCGCTGCGGGCGCTTTGTTATTTTAGAATGGCACGTTATGAAGAGGCGCTTGCCGATTATGAAATTGTTGTGGTTAAGGAGCATGATTTTGCAAATGCCTGGTACCGGAAAGGGTTCGCACATTTGAAACTGGGGCAGTATGCTGAGGCCGTACAATCTCTTGAAACTTCTTTGGTCCATGAGCATGAAGCGGTCATTTATTATTATCTGGCCATTGCGCGAACGAAACTGGGGGAGATGGAACAGGCGCTGCACGATATCCGGCAATTCCGGAGCGAGAATCCGGGGGACCAGGATGGCCCTCTGATTGAAGGAGATATCCTGCGTTTACAGGGGCAGCTTATGCCTGCACACGATACATACGTCAACGGGTTAAATGAACATCCGAACGTATATGAGCTTGCTAAAATGGCAGTCGTTTGCGTGATGGAGTCTGATATGAAGGACAAGGATCCACATTTGAACAAACTTGCGGAAATGATGTCTAACATGGAGACGGTCGAAACATGGGGGTTGCTGTTCATTACACGATATCTGGTAGAAGTCCAAGACTGGGCAAGTGTCCGAGCATATGTGGAAGCTTATATAGACGGAGAAGAACCGAAGGATATTGATCCTCATATCTGGTTGTATTCCGGAATTGCAGCCTATCATGCGGGAGATATGGACCAAGCCATTCTTGAACTGGGCAAAGCCTACGGCGCAGGTCTGCGGGGCGATGTGTGCAGTGCTCTGAGCATGGTGTATTACGATAAACATGAGTGGGATCAGGCGCTCGCCTATGCTGAAGAGGCTATACACAGCCAGCCAGACCACCCGGATTATGTTGTGCGTCGTGACGCTATTGCTGCTCGTGCGGCAGAACGGGGATTTTCCTTTTTGAAAAAGCTTCGCAAATCCAAGCCTGCGTATGAACTGTGGCCTTCGACTGTACCCCTTCAGCATCTGCAGCCAGATGAAGTCATGGACTTACATTTTACATAGGGAGGAGGGCAAGGATCATGGGACAGGACAGAGAAGCGGCTCAGGCTCTGCAAGGTGTTACGGACAAACAGCTGTGGTTTCGGGGCATGAGCGCCATCATGGATGAGATGAATGGACTGGATATACGCAACGATTACGAGCATGATGAGAATGAAGAGGAAAAAGATCGATTTCGTACCTCTCTGGAGGAAGAATGGCGTATTCATAACAGGGAAGAACTCCTGTCGGCTTTGGAATGGATCCGGGAAGGCGGACATCGGGTCGCCTTTGAACAAATGAGGACTTTTATGAACGCATTATCGGAAGCCGATCAATGGAAATGCATTCACTCCCTTAATCCGGAAACGGGCCGATATCACGAATATCTGGTGGTCAAAACGTATATGTACAAACTGCCCCCTGCCGGCATTGCAGCCTGGGATTGGGGAAGATACGCCAACCTGTGCCGCAAGAGTGCATATGTCGGGTTTATCACCGAAGTGGAAGCAGAACAATTGATTTTGGAGGCGGCCCTTGAAGCACAATCGGCTTACTCTTCGTGGAAAGAGTACGCGGTTGCTTTCCTGGCGGGCAGATTGTACTGGTTGGAGCAAACGGCCGAGCCGCTGGTTCAGCGTCAGATCAATTATGTGCGGAATTTGTTCGTGCAATCGAACAGCATTTATAACAAAGTGGACTGGAATTTGAATTTGTCCCTACAGTAAAATGTCCCTACAGTAAAATAAAAACACAAAAGCACGTTCTACTGAATTCGGTTCAGCAGGAACGTGCTTTTTTTGGTGAAGTAACGGGATGCCTCGTCCGATTGGAACTTAGGTTTGAGGTTGCAGCTGACGCAGTACGGTGATTTCGACTCGGCGGTTCTTTTGCCTGCCGGCTGCGGTGGAGTTATCACCTGTGGGACGTGTGTCTGCATAGCCTGCGTACTGAAATCCGTCAGGGTCCAGATTTTCTTTGTCCAGGAAAAACCGCAGCACAGACAGTGCGCGTTCACCGGAGAGCTCCCAGTTATCTTTGTATGTGGAATTCGCGCCGACAGGCACATTGTCGGTGTGTCCCTCGATGCTGACGACAGTGCTCAGGTCACGAAACAGGCTTGCGAGCTTGCTGAGTGTAGGTGCAGCGTCACTTTTGAGGGCGGCCTGTCCCTGATCGAACAGAAAGCGGTCACTCAGGGTGATGGAGATCCCCTGCGGATTATCTGCTACAAAAATCTGATTTTCCAGTTTATTATCTTCGATATACTGGGTAATCACATTGAACAGATTCTGCAGCTCCTCTTCCTGGGATCGAAACTGTTCTTCCCGCTCGGTCAGTGGCTGACCTTCTTCGGGAGATGTTGTATCTTCGCCCTGGACCTCAGTTGGAGGGACTTCAGTGATAATATGACCTGCGGTTTCATCAACTCCATTGCCAAGGTCAAGAATGGAGTCGGATTGATTAAATGTATTTTGCAGTGATTGGGTTACCACGTCGTATTTGCCGGAGTCCAGATTGCTCATGGCGTACATGATGACAAAAAAGATCAGCAGCAGCGTAATGAGATCGGCATAGGTAATCATCCATCGATCCCGATGGTCACCAGGTTCACGTTTTCCGCGCCTTCTACTGCGCCGACTCATCCAATCCCTCCTTCATTACAGGACGTGAGATTTGACGATGCGTGAGGGTAAAGGACTCAAGCCGTTTCCGTACAAGATGAGGATTCTCCCCATTCTGAATGGCGAGCACACCTTCAAGCAGCATCTCCATCATCTGAATATCTTCAGCACTTCTGGACTTAATTTTGGAGGCAATGGGTAAAAAGATAAGATTGGCACTGGCTACCCCGTATAAGGTTGCGGTAAAGGCTACCGCAATGGCCGGGCCCAGTCCGGTAGGATCCGTCAGGCTGCCTAGAACCTGAATCAGTCCCATGACTGTACCGATAATACCCATGGTTGGCGCGTATCCTCCGGCCGACTCGAAGATTTTGGCATAGCCCTCATGCTTCTGTTCTACGGAATCAATCTCCAGCTCCATGATCTGACGGATTACATCCTGATCGGTGCCATCGACAACCATCTGGATACCGTCTTTCAGAAATGGATGCGGATGATCCATCACCTGGCGTTCCAGGGCAAGCACACCTGAACGGCGGGCAATGGAAGACATGTCCACCAATTCTTCCATCCACTTGCGCGGATCATTGTCATTCCGACCAAAAGCCATGCGCAGTGCTGCCGGAATGGTGCGCAGCCGATGAGACGGGAAGCTGGCAACCACTGCAGCAATTGTTCCACCGAATACAATCAGAGCAGCTGTTTTTTGCACGAGGCCGGACAATTGGCCGCCTTCCCACAAAAAACCGCTGATCACTGCGGCAATCCCGGCAATAATGCCGATAAGTGTCGCAATATCCATAAATTAACCCACTCCTGTCTTTACTTCACGTTTGCATCACATGTACGAACGAGGTATAATTATACGGGAACAAATATTCCTATTACTATAAGTTTTCCCATATGAAAATTCGGGGAACTTCGA